>JBIIHJ010000258.1:0-5911 GCA_044235875.1 Pseudoxanthomonas sp. | reverse complement strand
GATTGCCAACCTGGCTCCCCATCCCGCTATTTGTCATCGGGCTAGGGCAGGGTATCGCGCTTCCGGCGCTAGTCAGACTGACAGTTGAGCACGTAGATACTCGTTGGGCCGGGCTTGCGGCAGGACTGGTGAGTGCCACCCTGCAAATCAGTGCCGCTGTCTCCGTTGCACTCATTGGTGGATTGTTCTTCACACTCGCACCGGATGGTGCAAGTGCGAGCAAAGTGCAAGCTGCATTTGCTGTTGCTTCTCTCACCATTGGACTGTCGCTAGCACTCTCGGCCGGGCTTAGCTGGAAGCGCAGCGAGTAGGCGCAACAATGGAGCGGACACCTTATCGAGACGGCGGCATTGCTGGCCGTCCGCTCCGCCCACCGTTGGCGTACTGCGGTTGCTAGAGCATCGCTTGCTGTATCTCTGCGTCGACAGGCACTTAGCTGGAACGCTCAAACTGCTTGTTCATCCCATACCAACATGAGCCGATCGATAGCAGCGTCCATGACCTTAAACGTCATGCCGTCACGTGCCAGCGCACTCAGGCCTAGCAAGAAGCTGTCGAAGATTAGTGCCATTGAGGTCGGGTCAACCCCAGGCTCAAGTTCGCCGCTGGCGACAGCACGCTCTATGCATGCACGAATACCTGCACGCGTGCGGGCGCGCGAGCGGGTGAGGGGGGCAGTTACAGCAACGAGCTCCGGCGAGGGCGCGCTCATCACTCCAAGCGCGACCATGCAGCCTTTGGGATGGCCACGTTCGCATTGCATCTTTGCCGATCTGCGCAAAGCAAGCTCCAATGCCTGGCGGGGAGCTAGCGAGCTATCCCACAAGCAGTGCGTGACCGTCGCGAACGTCGTCAGATAGCGCTCTGCACATTCTTTAAAAAGCGCCTGCTTTGAGCCGAACGCCGCATAGAAGCTGGGCGCTGTGATGCCACCACCAATCGCGGCCTTTAGCTGTGTCAACGAAGTTGATTCGTAGCCCTGCTCCCAGAAGAGACGTAGCGCTTCATCGATCGCGGTATCACGATCGAAGCTACGGGGCCTACCCAGTTGTGCCATGAGTTGCTCCAGCAATGAAATTAATACTAGTCGATACGGAAGTCATTGACAACATCGTCACGCAAGATAACAATACCGATCGATACACAAGTAAAGACCTGATGAGAGGGTCTTTTCATTTGCCCACATAGGTACCGATCGATACATGGTGGGTGACTCAATTAAAAGGATGGTGAGTGAGCGCTTCAACCCAGACCCTGGCCAGCGAGCAACGTAAGCCGCTTCCCCTTGCCGCCTTGCTGGCACTGGCCATGACCGGCTTCATCTGCATCGTGACCGAAACGCTACCGGCTGGCCTATTGCCACTCCTCTCCGCTGGACTGAATATTTCGCCGGCAGTTGCTGGTCAGACGATAACGGCTTATGCACTGGGATCGCTGCTGGCAGCGATTCCGCTAACCATAGCCACGCAGACATGGCGTCGTCGCAATGTTCTGCTCCTCACCATTGTCGGCTTTTTGGTCTTCAACTCCGTTACCGCGCTCTCTACCAACTACACCCTTACCTTGGCGGCGCGATTCTTTGCAGGCGCTGCGGCAGGCCTGGCATGGAGCTTACTTGCTGGCTATGCCCGGAGAATGGTGCAGCCCGAGCAGCAGGGGCGGGCCATGGCAATTGCCATGGTGGGCACCCCTATTGCACTCTCCTTGGGCGTTCCGCTGGGAACGTGGATGGGAAACCTGCTGGGCTGGCGGACTGCCTTCGGCGCGATGTCTGTATTGACGGTCATCCTGATCGTCTGGGTGCTTGTCAAAGTTCCTGATTACCCTGGTCAGTCTGCCGCACGGCGTGTGTCCTTGCTCAAGGTGCTTGCCATCCCCGGTGTGCGCCCAGTCCTGGCTACCGTGATGGCATGGATGCTGGCCCACAATATTCTCTACACCTATGTTGCGCCCTTTGCCGCCCACGCTGGACTCGGCAATCGGGTGGATGTGCTGCTACTGATCTTTGGTATCGCTGCACTGGTGGGGATCGGCATTACGGGAAAGCTGGTGGAGCATCATTTGCGCAATGCCGTGCTGGCCTCACTGGCAGCGTTCTTTGCGATTTCCGTCTTGCTTGCGTTTCTGCAGTCGGTTCAGCCCGTGGTCTATGTCTGCGTGGCGATCTGGGGCTTGACGTTTGGTGGCGCAGCGACACTGCTCCAGACCGCCCTGGCTGATAGCGCCGGTGACAGCGCCGATGTCGCGCTCTCGCTCAATGTCGTGGCTTGGAATAGCGTGATCGCCGGTGGCGGGATTGTGGGCGGTGTGTTGTTGGACCAATGGGGGGCGCAAACCTTTCCGGCCGCAATGGCGGTGCTGCTGGCAATTGGACTTGTGATCGCATGGCGCGCAAGCGCTCACGGATTTTCTGAGGGAAGGCGCTCAGCCGCTGCTAGCCATTAATTGTTCGATAGAGAAAGAGCCGTTCACACCATCAAGCTTTAGAGCCAAATTCCATTGGCTCATGCACGGCTCATCAGGCGTTGATCCTTCTCGAAAAAAGTTCTCGGATCTCATACCTGTAAGACGTCTCAGAGTGCTCGATCCGCCGCTCCGATCCGCCTTCATGCCGCAAACGTCCACTCCAGGACAGCGAGCTCTCATCGCTTCTTTACGGCCACATCGCATCGGGTGCCGCCACCGGTAACGACTGCGCAGCTCATAAAAAGCTGAAGACGCCGCCTCGTCATGATGAGCAGCGCAAGCGCGATCGACTCGCGCGAAACAAATTTGAAAAATCATTCTTCAATTTTGTCAGTGCCCTATCACTAATGTTCTTGATAGTTTGAGGCCACGGCGCGATCGGTAGATCGCCCTCCAATCAAAATCAGCTGCGCCTTCGTCAAGGAGCGCAATCGCCAGAACGACATACCGAAAGCCGTCCACATATGGGCGAACTTGGATCGTTGTTCAAAACACGCTACGGAGATAGGTATGCAGATCGGATTCATCGGTCTTGGCAGCATGGGCTCGGCTATGGCCCGCAACTTGGTCAAGGCAGGACATGAGGTACACGCCTGGAATCGCAGTCATGTCGCTCACGACTTAATTGCTGGGGTCAACCTCCTCGGCAGTCCACGGGAGGCGTTTCGTGCAGAAGTGGTCTTCACCATGTTGTCGGATGACGCGGCGATCCGCGCTGTCGTTCTTGATCCAGGTCTACTGCAGAACGCCCGCCCAGGGTTGATCCATGTGGTTACCTCGACCATCTCGGTCGCGTTCGCAAGAGAACTAGCGAAACTGCATAAGGCGTTGGGGTTGGGCTATGTCTCGGCACCCGTCCTTGGTCGGCCTAACGTTGCTGCAAGTGGCCAGCTCAACATCTTGGCCGCGGGCAAGCCAGAGGTGGTGGCCGCGATCGAGCCCATCCTCGTTCCGCTCAGCAAAAAGGTCTGGAAGCTCGGAGAAGATCCCACGCAAGCCAACGCCGCAAAACTCGCGGCCAACATGATGATCGCCGTTGCGATTGAGTCAATGGTCGAGGGCATCGCGCTAACCGAGAGTGTAGGCCTTGACCGGGCCGACTTCTTTGAGCTCATCCTCGGCACGTTGTTCTCCGGGCGCGCTTATGAGAGTTATAGCGCTCAGATCACTGAGCGCCGCTTCGAGCCGGGGTTCAAGGCCAAGCTCGCGCTCAAGGATATGCGCCTGGCGAGCGAGCTTGGCAAGGAAACTGGGCGCACGTTGCCAATCCTCAGCGTGGTGCGCGGACGGCTCACAGATGTGGTGGCAGCTGGCTTGGGAGAGAAAGATTGGTCGGTCATGGCTGAGATTGAGGATCTCGGCGAAGACGCATCGCCCCCTTCCGATCAACCGGTGGGGAACAACGCGTGAAGACTTGGCTGATCACGGGCTGCTCGGCCGGATTTGGCCAGCGACTTGCGCTCGCCGCGGCACGACGCGGCGATCAGGTGGTCGCCACTGCGCGCAACGTCGAGACGATTCGAGAGATGGCCCTCACCTTTGAGGGGCGCATGGTCGCTTTGCCCCTAGATGTAACCGACTCCACTTCCGTCAATGCCGCCGTTGCGAAGTCGCTTGAGCTATTCGGCGGAATCGATGTCCTCGTCAACAACGCCGGCTACGGCCTGTTTGGCGCAATCGAAGAGGGCACCCCCGAGGAATATCGTTCACTGTTCGAAGTGAATGTTTTTGGCCTAATCGAAACAACTAGAGCCCTCCTGCCGAGCATGAGAGGTAAGGGGGGGACGATCGTCAACATGTCCTCCGGGGCGGGTATCGCAGGAAGCGGCGGTGGCGGGTACTACAACGCAAGCAAGTTCGCTGTTGAAGGTCTTTCCGAAGCACTCGCGGGCGAGACGAGGCCATTCGGAGTCCGGGTGATCATCGTCGAGCCGGGACCTTTCCGAACCGAATTCTTGGGTCGGTCGATCACCATAGCGGCGAACGAGATGCCGGAATACGCCGCAACTTCGCGCCGCCATTACCGCGAGACGAACAACGGACATCAGGCCGGTGATCCTGACAAGGCAGTGGGCGTCATCCTGCAGGCCGTTGATGCCGAAGACCCTCCGCTACATCTTCCGCTCGGGCCTGTTGCCCACGGAATTGCCGAACGAAAGCTGGCTGCGTTCCGTAAAGACATTGATGCGTGGCGAGACATTTCGATTCATACCGATTTCGATCAGCCCTGAGCAACGCTTCGGAGCTGGAACACAAAGCCTCTTCTTTGACGGAGTACGAATATGTTCCCAACGCTATCGGGCTTTAGCCAGCATCTCATCCCGGTCAACGGCATTAAGATCAACGCCGTCACCGGAGGGAGAGGTCTGCCGATCCTTCTGCTTCATGGTTGGCCGGAAACCTGGTGGGAGTGGCATCACGTAATGCCGCTGCTCGCCGAACATCACAGCGTGGTCGCCATTGATATGCGCGGTGCCGGCTTCTCTGATTGCCCAGTCGACGGTTATGACAAGGCGACGATGGCACGCGACGCCCATGAGGTCATGCGCTCGCTCGGCCATGAGCATTACGCGGTGTGTGGACACGATATCGGCGGTATGGTGGCGTTGGCGCAGGCCGCATTATTCCGCGGCGTACTGACGCATCTTGCAGTGCTCGATGTGCCCCTTCCAGGTTGGAGCGGATGGGAAGAGACCATTTCTAAACTCTGGCACTTCTCATTCCATATGAGTCGCGACCTACCGGAACGAATGATCCATGGCCGGGAGTACGACTATGTGTCGGCCTTCATGGCAGAGCGGTTCTACGACCACAGTAGCTTCGATCTGGCGGATATCGAGATCTTCGCCAAGGCCATGGCCCTTCCTGGACGGACGCGTGGCGGCATGGAGTGGTACCGGACGCTCGCCACCGATCACGCGGCTGCGCTGCAGTACAAGAAGACCCCTCTCGACATTCCTGTCCTTGCGCTTGGAGGAGACCATCGATTTGGACCACGGATGGTGGCCATGCTGAGCGAGTTTGCGACCAATGTCTCGGGCGGATCGATCGAGCGATGTGGCCACTACGTCGCCGATGAGCGGCCAGTAGAGGTTGCCGCCGCGCTGCTCGAATTCCTCGGATCGAAGTGATCCATAGCGCAACGCCACAGAGTCTTTGAGTCAGTCGCGCTCATGTAACACCCATTCGCTTTAACGTTCAAACCAACACGGAGACCATCATGTCTGCTTCTGAAATCCGCGGGGTCAACCACATCGGCATCACTGTCCCTGACATTGAGGCTGCGAAGAAATTTCTCATTGAGGCCTTCGGTGGCCAGCTCCTCTACCAATCCTTCGGGCCGCAGGATCCGCCGCGACAGGGGCCAGAGTTTGAGCGCGCCGTCGGGGCCTTCCCTGGCACCGTAGTGCGCGCCCAGGCCATGGTGAAGATCGGGACCGGCCCC
>JBIIHJ010000257.1:0-5923 GCA_044235875.1 Pseudoxanthomonas sp. | reverse complement strand
CGCCGGGTTGTCGGCCGGCGCGTAGCGCTCTTCGCTGGACACGGTGCTGTGCACGCCGATGACGATGAACTTGTCGTCGCGCGTGCGCTCCAGGCCCATGTAGAAGCTGTCGTCGTGCTCTTCATACACCAGCACGTCCTGCGCGACCGGCGTGCCCAGCACGTGCTTCTTCACCCGCACGGTGAGCAGGGTCTCAGGATCGTTTTCGACGTAGAAGACGGTCTTGTTGTCGTCGGCCCAGACGATGTTGGGCGACACCCCGGTGATCTGGTCGTCGTAAAGCTTGCCGGTGGCAAGGTTCTTGAAGCGGATCGTGTACTGGCGACGGCCCACCGCGTCATCGGCATAGGCCAGCAGCTGGTTGTCCTGGCTCACGTCCCAGTCGCCGACGCTGTAATAGCCCTTGTCCCCGGCCAGCGCATTGACGTCCAGCAGCACTTCTTCGGGTGCGTCCATGCTGCCCTTGCGGCGTGCATGCACCGGGTAATCCTTGCCGGTCTCGAAGCGCGTGTAATACCAGTAGCCGCGTTCGCGGTAAGGCACCGATGCATCGTCCTGCTTGATGCGCGCGACGATTTCCTTGTACAGCGCGTCCTGCACGGATTTAAGCGGCTTGAGGACCTGGTCGGCGTAGGCGTTCTCGGCCTTCAGGTAGTCGAGCATCTCCGGATTGGCGCGGTCGTCGTCACGCAGCCAGTAGTACTCGTCCTGGCGGGAGGCGCCGAACGGCGCGGTGACGGTGTGCGGCTTCTTGGCCACGTCCGGCGGTGTCAGTGAGGTGGCAGCGGCGGCAGTGGCGGACACAGTCATCAGGGTGGACATCGCAACGTAGAGGAAGGGATTCATCGATGGGGTTTCCGCAGCATCAGGACAAGGCCCGGCGGGGCCGCAGCAGGCAGTCTCGGTGCCGGCTCCGGTGAAGGCAAGCTGCAGTTGCGGGCACGGCCCGTATCATCGGCGCATGACCTCCTCCGCCCCCGACGCCCTCGACCTGCCGCTGCTGCCCTACAGCACGCGCAGCCAGCAGATCGCTCCCTTCCACGTGATGGCGCTCAATGCGCGCGCCAGCGAGCTGGAGCGCGCCGGCCTGGATGTGATCCACATGGAGGTGGGCGAGCCGGACTTCTCCACCGCCGCGCCCATCGTCGAAGCCGGCCGCGCCGCACTGGCCGCCGGACACACCCGCTACACAGGCGCGCGCGGCCTGCCCGAGCTGCGCCAGGCGCTGTCCGGCTTCTACCGTAGTCGTTACGGCCTGGACATCGACCCGGCCCGCATCCTGATCACGCCCGGCGGCTCGGGCGCCCTGTTGCTGGCCAGCGCGCTGCTGGTCGATGCCGGTAAGCACCTGCTGATGGCCGACCCGGCTTATCCCTGCAACCGCCAGTTCCTGCGGGTGATGGGCGGCGACGCCAGGCTGGTGCCTTCCGGCCCGGACAGCGCCTACCAGCTCACCGCTGCGCACGTCGCCCAACATTGGACACCCGACACGGTGGGCGCCCTGGCCGCTTCACCGGCCAATCCGACCGGCACCGTGCTGTCGCGCGAGGAACTGGCGGCGCTGTCGCACGCGGTGAAATCCCGCGGCGGCCGGTTGGTGGTGGACGAGATCTACCACGGCCTGACCTACGGCATGGATGCGCCCAGCGTGCTGGAAGTGGATCCGGACGCGTTCGTGCTCAACAGTTTTTCCAAGTACTTCGGCATGACCGGCTGGCGCCTGGGCTGGCTGGTGGCACCGGCCGATGCGGTGCCGGCGCTGGAACGCCTGGCGCAGAACCTTTACATCGCCCCGTCCACCATCGCCCAGCATGCAGCGCTGGCGTGCTTTGAACCGGACACCATCGCAGTGCTGGAACAGCGCCGCATCGCCTTCGGCCAGCGCCGCGACTGGCTGCTACCGGCCCTGCGCGCGCTGGGCTTCGAGATTCCGGTCGAACCGCAGGGCGCGTTCTACCTGTATGCCGACATCAGCCGCTTCAGCGACGATGCGCAGGCGTTCTGCCGCCATTTCCTGGAGACCGAGCATGTCGCGTTCACCCCGGGTATCGACTTCGGCGATTACCGCAACGGCCAGCACGTGCGCTTTGCCTATGCCAACAGTCTGGAGCGCCTGCAGGAAGCGGTACGGCGCATTGCGCGTGGATTGAAGACGCTGCCGCCCAGGCCCGGCTAGCCAGCCGTCTTGCCGTCGTTGATCCCAGTCCATGGATCAACGGCCAGTCGACGTGGCGCGCAGCCGAACATGCGCGCCACGTCATTGCGTCGGAAACGACGTCAGTCCTTCAGCTGTTCCCACAGGAACGTGTAGGCCAGCGCATTCATGTGCGCGGACTGGGCATTGTTCGCCGCGCCGCCGTGGCCGCCTTCGATGTTCTCGTAGTAGCGCACGTCCTTGCCGGCATCGAGCATCCTGGCCGCCATCTTGCGCGCGTGGCCTGGATGCACGCGGTCATCGCGCGTGGAGGTCATGAACAACGTCGGCGGGTAAGTCTTTTTCGCATCGAACAGGTGGTACGGCGAGAACGTCTTGATGTAGTCCCAGTCGGCCGTATCGGGATTGCCGTACTCGGCCATCCACGAAGCGCCGGCCAATAGATGGCTATAACGCTTCATGTCCAGCAGCGGTACCTGCACCACGACCGCGCCGAACAGTTGCGGATACTGGGTGAGCATGTTGCCGGTGAGCAGGCCGCCATTGCTGCCGCCCTGGATGCCCAGGTGCGCGGGCGAGGTCACCTTCTTGGCGATCAGGTCCTGCGCGACCGCGGCGAAATCCTCGTACGCCTTGTGGCGGTTGGCCTTGAGCGCGGCCTGATGCCAGCGCGGGCCGTATTCGCCGCCACCGCGGATGTTGGCGACCACGTACACGCCGCCCTTTTCCAGCCACCCCTTGCCCACGCCGCCCGAATAACCCGGCGTCATCGAAATCTCGAAGCCGCCATAACCGTACAGCAGGGTCGGCGTGCGGCCGTCGTAGGTCAGGTCCTTGGGACGCACCATGAAATACGGCACCTTGGTGCCATCGGCGCTGGTGGCAAAGTGCTGCTCGATCACATCGCGCGAGGCGTCGAAGAAAGCCGGCATCGTCTTGAGCGGCTCGATCTTCTCCGACGGCTTGGCCGCATCGGCCAGCAGCAGCGTGGTCGGGGTCAGGTAGTCGGTGACCGTCAGCCACAGCGCATCGGAATCGTCGCTGTCCACGGCGCTGGCGCCGATCGCGCCGAAGGCCGAATCGCCTACCTTCAGCGGTGCCGTCGCCCATTGGCCGTTGGCATAGGTCAGCACGCTCAGGCGATTCTTGACGTCCTGCATGACGTTGAGCACGACGTGGTGGCGGGTAAAGGCGGCACCGGCCAGCGAGGTGGTGTCGGTCGGCTCGAACAGCACGTCGAAGTCGCGCTTGCCCGCCATGAAGTCCTTGAAATTGGCCACCAGCAACGAGCCGGCCTTGTAGGTCTTGCCGCCAACGGTCCAGGGATCGCGCAGCTCCAGGCTCAGCCACTGGCGATGCACGCCCTTCTGCGCCGAGTTGGGCGCATCGACCTTGGTCAACGCGCCGCTGCCGTCCCGCAGATACAGCTCGTCGTTGTAGAAGGCCAGCGTGCGGCTGACAAAGTCGCGCTCGAAGCCCGGCGTGGCGTCATGCGAGGCGGCAATGTACATGTCGTCGGCCTTGCCTTCGTAGACAACCTTGGCCGCTTCCAGCGGCGTGCCGCGCTTCCATTCCTTGACGATGCGCGGATAGCCCGAACTGGTGAGGCTGCCTTCGCCGAAATCGCTGTACACATACACCGTGTCGGCATCGATCCAGCCCACGCCGCCCTTGGCCGCCGGACGATAGAAGCCGCCCTCGACCCAGGTCTTGCTGACCAGGTCGAACTCGCGGGTGACGTCGGCATCGGAGCCGCCGCGCGAGAGCGCGATCAGGCAGCGGGTGTTGTCGGGCTTGCGGCACTCAGCGCCGTGCCAGACCCAGGTTTCTTTTTCGGAGGCGTTAAGCGCGTCGATGTCCAGCACCGTCTCCCAGGTGGGATTGGGCTTGCGGTATTCGGCCAGCGTGGTCCGGCGCCAGAGGCCGCGCGCGTGGTCCTTGTCCTTCCACAGGTTGTAGTAGAAGTCGCCGATCTTTTCGACATACGGGATCTTCGCGTCCGAATCCAGGATGGTGCGGATGTCCCCTTCCAGCTGCTTGAACTGCGGCGTGCCGGCCAGCTCGGCTTCGGTCCTGGCGTTGCGCTCCTTCACCCAGGCCAGCGGTTTGGCGCCTTCGACCTCCTCCATCCACTGGTACGGGTCGGCGGTCATGGCGGTCTCCTGGGCGTGGGCAGCGCTGGCGGCGGTCATGCCGGCCACCAGGGCAAGGGCGAATCGATTCAAGGCGGGTCTCCATGGGAGGCAGATAGCCGCCGCACGCTAGCACAGGCTTTGCGACCGGCACCCTGTGCCGAAGGTCAGGCGGCGCGCGAAGGCCAGGCTCCGCGTGGCAGTGGCGCCAGCTTCGGCCGCCGGCGTCGGGCCTGGGCACCGCGGCGCGCGGGCAACGGGACCACCACCGCGGCAGCACGCTGCGGCGCCGGCGACGACGGTAGGCGGAAGCGGTGCAGCGACCACCACGCCATCAGCGGCAGGCCGGCCAGCCAGAACGGCGTCCAGCCCAGCAGTTCGGTGCTGCCCCGCCCGGCCGGCAGCAGCACGACCAGGGCCAGACCGGTCAGGGCGATGATCCTCACCACCAGTTCCAGGCGCGGATCGGCATGGGCCATCCCATCGGAGAGGGCGTGGACATCGGTCGGTCGGTGGGCCATGGCGGTGCGTCCTGTCGGGTCTGGACGTGCAGGCTGCGCGGCGGGCTTCTCACCGGTTGCGACACCCCCGCCAACGCTTGGACGACGCGCCGGGCACATCTTGTTGACACATGCGCGCCTAGCGTGCGGTGGATGGTCACTTCAACGCACACCCCCCTGAAGATCCCCGCCCGCCGCCGGCGCCTGTTCGCGCTGGCGCTGCTGCCCCTGCTCGCCGCCTGTGGAACCTCGCCCATGCCCACCGACACCCAAGCCCCGCCCATCGAACTGCAACGCTTCATGGGTGCCTGGCATGTCATCGCCCACGTGCCCTACTTCGGTGAACGCGGGCATGTGGCCAGCCGCGACGAATACACGCTGCGGCCCAATGGCAGCATCGGCGTGCACTACGTCTACCAGGAAGGCTTCGGTGAGCCGGTCAAGGACCTGAACTCGCGCGCCACGGTCAAGGATGGCACCGGCAACCGGCGCTGGACCACGTGGTTCTTCGGCGTGATCCCCACCAAGTACCGCATCCTGGAGACGGCGCCGGATTATTCGTGGGCGCTGGTGGATTATCCAGGCCGTGATCTGGCGTGGGTGTTCTCGCGCACGGCCGATCTACCCGACGCGCAGTACGCCGAACTGATCGCCAAGATGCGGGCGCACGGCGTGGACACCACCAAGCTGGTCCGCGTGCCGCAGCTGGCCGAACAGGAAGGCCAGCCGGGGTTTGCCGCCGCCAAGAAGCCGCGCAAGCGCTAGAACGGGTCCGGTATTGCACGCACTGCTGTTTTTGGGAGCGCGCGGCTTGTGGGGATTGCCTGTTGGAGGCACCGCCGCGGGCTGACGACGAAGCAGCGGAGCAAGCTCCGCTCTACAAAAACGAAGCAGCGGAGCGAGCTCCGCTCTACAAAGAAGAAAAGCCCGGGTGTCGCCATCCGGGCTTTTTGTTTTCACCAGGTGTGCGTCGCGCTGGATCAGCTCAGCTGGCCGTGGCAGTGCTTGAACTTCTTGCCGCTGCCGCAAGGGCACGGATCGTTGCGGCCGACCTTGGGCTCGTCGCGCAGGATCGTGCTCTGGATGCCCGCGGCAGCGGCCTGCGCGGCCTGGGCCTGCGCGGCTTCCTCGTCGGC
>JBIIHJ010000256.1:0-5939 GCA_044235875.1 Pseudoxanthomonas sp. | reverse complement strand
CTTGCCCGACTGAGTGCGTGCGTCCAGCGGATAGCGCACCAGCGCCGCCACGCCCGAACGATCATCGGCGGCCACCGCGGCCTGCAGCCGCTCCAGCACGCTGCGATAGGCGACGTGATCGCCCAGTACCTTATCGATGCGGGCATCGATTTCGGCTTCTTTGGTCGGATCAGCCGGTGCTGAGGGTATGGCTTCGGGCGGTTCGGCTGATGCAGCCGGCACGGTCTGGGAGATCACCGGCGTTTCCGACGAGGGGCGTGCAGAGGCTGCAGGCGACCGCGATGCAGGCGCGCAGGCCGCCAGCAGCATCGACGACAGTCCAATCAACAACGACAGCTTCATCCTGGGTCCTCTTGAAAGTGATGCGGGCCGCAGCCTGACCCAACGCGTGTTGAGGCCACGCGATGCGCCCGGGTCAGCTGGCGTTGGGACCAATCTCATCTATTGAGACGGGCGGACCCAACGTTGTCGGCCTCTGCACAAACGTGCATGCACCCTGCCCCTACATGTCTGCCGACTCCAACGACCTGATCGTCCTGCGCCCGGAAGGGCTGTACTGCCCCGCGGGCGATTTCCACATCGACCCGTGGAAGCCTGTGCCGCGTGCGGTGATCACTCACGGCCACGGCGATCACGCGCGGACCGGCATGGGCCGTTACTGGGCCACGCGCGAGAGCCTGCCGATCCTGCAATGGCGGTTGGGCGAGCAGGATTACGACATCCGTGCGTACGGCGAGCTTTTCCAGATTGGCGACGCAAAGCTGTCGCTGCATTCGGCCGGGCACGTGCTGGGCTCGGCGCAGGTGCGGGTGGAAGTGGGCGACCGGGTCTGGGTCGCGTCCGGCGACTACAAGCGCCAGCCCGATCCGACCTGCGCGCCATTCGAGGTGGTGCGCTGTGACACCTTCATCACCGAGGCGACATTCGGCCTGCCGATCTATCGCTGGCCCGACACGCGCGAAGTGGCGCGCGACATCGTCGCCTGGCGCCGGCAGTGCGCCGAGCGCGGCGAGGCGGCGATCCTCTATTGTTATGCGTTGGGCAAGGCGCAACGGCTGCTGGCCGAGCTGCGCGAAGTGGATGACCAGCCGGCGCTGCTGCACGGCGCGATCCAGGTCGGCGTGGAGGTCTATCGCAAGGCCGGGATCGCAATGCTGGACACACTGCCGCTGTCGGAAACCGCCAAGGGCAGCGACTACGCCGGCCAGCTGATCCTGGCGCCGCCTTCTGCCGCCGGCAGCGCGTGGATCCGTCGCTTCCGCAAGGCGCAGCAAGGCTTTGCCTCAGGCTGGATGCGGGTGCGCGGCAATCGCCGCCGCCGCAATTACGACCGCGGCTTTGTCGTGTCCGACCACGCCGACTGGCCCGACCTGCTGCGCACCGTGCGCGAGACCGGCGCCAGCCGGGTCATCGCCACCCACGGCAACACCGACGCGATCATCCGCGCCATGAACGAGGCCGGCATCGCCGCCGAAGCCTTCCGCACCGATTACGGCGGCGAAGAGTGAGGGGGTCCGGGCTCCCATCGAAGACTGACGCTGGCCATTCCCGCGAACGCGGGGAAGACGCGCGGTTGTGCTTCGGTTTCGACGTGCGCAAGCCAGCGTCCCTGGATTCCCGCTTTCGCGGGAAATACGTCTCCAGGGTGCCCTGCCTGCATGACGCATTCGAACTGGGGAGCGTACACCGATGAAGCGCTTCGCCGACCTCTACAAGGCGCTGGACGAAAGTACCGCCACCCTGGACAAGCGCGCGGCACTCATCGCCTATTTCCGCGACGCGCCACCGCGCGATGCGGTGTGGGCGCTGTACCTGCTGTCCGGCGGCAAGATCACCGGTCCACGGCAGAAGATCGCCGCGACCGGCGAGCTGCGTGCCTGGATCGCGCAGGAGTCGGCCACGCCCGACTGGCTGGTGGACGACAGCTACGATCATGTCGGCGACTTGGCCGAAACCCTGGCACTGCTGCTGGACGACCCGAGCGACGCACGGCCCGACATCGGGCTGGCCGAATGGATCGAAGGCCGCTTGTTGCCGGTCGCGAACAAGGACGAGGCGGTACGCCGCGCGGTGGTGGTCGATGCCTGGCATGCCCTGCCCTACGGCCAGCGCCTGGTGTTCAACAAGCTGCTGACCGGCGCGCTGCGCGTGGGCCTGTCGCAGCGGCTGGTGCAGCAGGCCCTGGCCGAGATGAGCGGGATCGATATCGCGCGCATTGCCCAACGCATGCTCGGGACCTGGACGCCGTCGGTCGAGTTCCTGCGTGACTTGTTGACCGAAGCCGAGCTGCCCAGCGATCGCCAGCAACCCTACCCGTTCTTCCTCGCCTCGCCGCTGGAAGCCGACGTGCAGACCCTGGGCGAGATCGGCCACTGGCGTCTGGAGTGGAAGTGGGACGGCATCCGCCTGCAGCTGATCCGGCGTCATGGCGAAGTGGCGCTGTGGTCGCGCGGCGAGGAGCGACTGGATGGGCGCTTCCCGGAAATCGAACAGGCCGCCGCCACGCTGGCGCGCGACTGCGTGATCGACGGCGAGCTGATGGCCTGGCGTGCGGGCGAAGATGCGCCGATGCCGTTCACCGCCCTGCAGACCCGCATCCAGCGGCTCAAGCCCGGCGCCAAGACGCTGGCCGACACGCCCGCGCGCGTGCTCGCCTACGACCTGCTGGAACTGGACGGCGAAGATCTGCGCGAACGTCGGTTGGACGAACGCCGCGCCCTGCTCACCGCGTTGCTGGACGCGCACGGCGATCGGCGCATCGTGGTCTCGCAACAGGTGCGCGCCGACAGCTGGGACGCGGCCGCGCAGATGCGCGAAGGCTCGCGTGCACGCGGCGTCGAGGGCCTGATGCTCAAGCGCGGCACCTCGATCTACCAGGGCGGTCGCAAGCGCGGCGACTGGTGGAAGTGGAAGATCGATCCACTGACCATCGATGCGGTGCTGATCTACGCCCAGGCCGGCCACGGTCGCCGCAGCACGCTCTATACCGACTACACCTTCGGCCTGTGGGACGGCGAAGCGCTGGTCCCCGTGGCCAAGGCGTATTCGGGCCTGGACGACAAGGAAATCATGAAGCTGGACAGCTGGATTCGCGCACACACCACCGAGCGTTTTGGCCCGGTGCGCGCGGTGACGCCGCACCACGTGTTCGAACTGGGCTTCGAGGCCGTCAACCTGAGCAAGCGCCACAAGTCGGGCGTGGCCACGCGGTTCCCGCGCATCCTGCGCTGGCGCCACGACAAGCCGATGGCCGAGGCCGACCGCCTGGAAGACCTCAAGGCGCTGGCGCGGTGAGTGAAGCCAACCCACGCGCCCCGGCACGCAAGGCCGCGCGTTTGGAGAATCCTGCTGTCGCGGCCGTCGAACGCAAGCCTGCACCGCGTGGAAAACGGAAGATCGAAGCCCCGCTGCTGGACTGGTTCAAGACGCGCGGCTGGAAGGTCCTGCCGTTCCAGCACGAGGTCTGGACGCATTATCTGGAAGGCCGCTCTGGCCTGCTGCATACCCCGACCGGCAGCGGCAAGACGCTGGCCGCCTTCGGTGGTCCGCTGCTGGACGCGGTGCGCGAACGACAGCATGCGACCACCGCGCTGAAGAAGAATCGCGTGCGCCCGTTGCAGGTGCTGTGGATCACCCCGCTCAAGGCGCTGGCCGCCGACACCACCCGCGCCTTGAACGAGGCCATCGCCGGTGTCGGTCTGGACTGGCAGGTCGGCCAGCGGACCGGCGACGCCAGCGCGCGCGACAAGCGGCTGGCGCGTGCCGGCAAGCTCGACGTGCTGGTGACCACGCCCGAATCGCTGGCACTGCTGCTGTCCTACCCCGACACGGCGCCGCAGCTGCAGGACATCCGCGCGGTCATCGTCGACGAATGGCACGAGTTGCTGGCCAACAAGCGTGGCGTGCTGCTGCAGTTGGGGCTGGCGCGGCTGCGCAGGCTTTCGCCCGGCATGCGCACCTGGGGCCTGTCGGCAACGCTGGGCAACCTGGACGAGGCGCGCGATGCATTGCTTCCCGATACGCCTGACGCGCCGATGGTCGCCGGCGTACGCCCGCGCACCCTCACCCTGGAAACGCTGCGCCCCAAGGCCGGCGAACGCTTCCCCTGGTCTGGCCATCTGGGCCTGGCCCAGCTCTCGCGCGTTCTGGACAAGCTGCTGGCGGTGAAGACCAGCCTGCTGTTCACCAATACCCGTGCGCAGGCCGAGCTGTGGCATCAGGCGCTGTCCTCGGTCTGGCCGGAAGACCCTGCCACGCTGGCCCTGCACCACGGCTCGCTCAGCCCCAGGCTGCGCAACGAGGCCGAGCAAGCCCTGCGCGAAGGCACGGCGCGCTGCGTGGTCGCCACCTCCAGCCTGGACCTGGGCGTGGACTTTCCGGCGGTGGACCAGGTGCTGCAGATCGGCAGCCCCAAGGGCATTGCGCGGCTGCTGCAGCGTGCCGGCCGCGCGCGCCATCGGCCCGGCGAAGCCGGGCATGTGGTGTGTGTCCCCAGCCACGCGCTTGAACTGGTCGAATACGCCGCCGCGCGCCAGGCCATCGCCCGCAACGCGATCGAACCACGCCACGCGCCGCGCCTGTCGCTGGACGTGCTGGCCCAGCACTGCGTCACCCTGGCACTCGGTGGCGGCTTCGATCCGGATGCGCTGCTGGCAGAAGTCCGTGGCACCCAGGCCTTCGCCGCGCTGGACGAGCGCAGCTGGCAGGCCGTGCTGGACTTCATCGAACGCGGCGGCAGTGCGCTGGACCGCTATCCGGATTACCACAAGGTCGTGCGCGATGAAGACGGTGTCTATCGCGTGCACGATCGCAGGGTCGCGCTGCGCCATCGCCTGTCCATCGGCACCATCACCAGCGACGGCAGCGTGCAGGTCAAGTTCCTGCGCGGCGGCGGGCTGGGGTCGATCGAGGAACTCTTCGTCGGCCGCCTGCGCCGCGGCGACCGCTTCCAGTTCGCCGGCCGGCTGCTGGAGCTGGTGCGGCTGGAAGACATGACCGCCTACGTGCGCGTGGCCAAGGGCGGCGATGGCACCGTGCCCAAGTGGATGGGCGGACGCATGCCGCTGTCGTCCGAGTTGGGACACGAGGTGGAAGCAGTCTTCGGCGGCGATCACCAGGCGCCCGAGCTGCGTTCGATTGCGCCCTTGCTGGCCCTGCAGGCGCGCCTGTCCGCCCTGCCCGCGCCAGGCACGCTGCTGTGCGAGCTGGTCAAGGCGCGCGACGGCCAGCATCTGTTCCTTTATCCGTTCGCCGGCCGCCAGGTGCACGAGGGCCTGGCCGCGCTGCTGGCCCTGCGCTGGGGCCGGCAGCGGGCCAACACCTTTGCCTTCGCCGCCAACGATTACGGGCTGGTGCTCTCGCCTGCGAACACGGCCGAACTGGACGAGGCCGCGCTGCACGCGTTGCTTTGGCCCACGCACCTGGTCGAGGACCTCACCGCCAGCCTCAACCTGGGCGAACTGGCACGGCGTCAGTTCCGCGAGATCGCACGCGTCTCCGGCCTGCTGCCGCCATCGCTGCCGGGCAAGACGCCGCGCAGCATGCGCCAACTGCAGGCCTCCAGCGGCCTGCTGTTCGACGTGTTGACCCGCCACGATCCCGAGCATCTGCTGCTGGCCCAGGCCGAGCGCGAAGTCTTCAGCGGCACCCTGGAGCTGGACCGCCTGGCCGCCACCCTCCACGATTGCGCCCAGCGCCGGCTGCGCCTGCACCGCCCCGCCAGCCTGACGCCGCTGTCCTTCCCGCTGTGGGCCGAAAGCCTGCGCGGGCAGCTCAGCACCGAGGACTGGAAGACGCGCGTGCAGCGCGCCGCACAACAGCTGGAAAAGAAACATGGCCGTTGAGCTGGACCTGGACATCGCAGGCGAACCGATGCGCGCCCTGGGCGACCGCGCCCTGTACTGGCCCGCGCGCAGGCGCCTGCTGATCGCCGACCTGCA
>JBIIHJ010000255.1:0-5940 GCA_044235875.1 Pseudoxanthomonas sp. | reverse complement strand
GATCCACAGGCGCAGGATGTCCGCGCCGAGGTTCTTCATGATGTCCTGCGGCTCGATGCCGTTGCCCAGCGACTTGGACATCTTGCGGCCGTGCTCGTCCACAGTGAACCCATGGGTCAGGCACTGCTTGTACGGAGCGGCCTTGTCGATCGCAACGCCGGTCAGCAGCGAGGACTGGAACCAGCCGCGATGCTGGTCCGACCCCTCCAGGTACAGGTCGGCCGGCTTGCCGAAGCCACGCTCGAGCAGCACGCCTTCGTGGGTCACGCCCGAGTCGAACCAGACATCCAAGATGTCGGTGACCTTGTCGTACTGGGTTGCCTCCTCGCCCAGCAGCTCGGCCGCATCCAGCTCATACCAGGCATCGACGCCGGCCTGCTCGACCTTGAGCGCCACCTGCTCCATCAGCTCGACCGAACGCGGATGCGGCTCATGGGTCTCGCGATGCACGAACAGCGCGATCGGCACGCCCCAGGTCCGCTGGCGGCTGATGCACCAGTCCGGGCGCCCGTCGACCATGCTGGCGATGCGCGCCTGGCCCCAGGTCGGGAACCAGCGGACGTCCTTGATCGCGGCCAGCGCGTCGGCGCGCAGGTTGGCCTGGTCCATCGAGATGAACCACTGCGGGGTGGCGCGGAACACCACCGGCGTCTTGTGGCGCCAGCAGTGCGGATAGCTGTGGGTTAGCGGGTGGAACGCCAGCAGCGACCCGTTGGCCCGGGCCAGCTCGACGATGGTGTCGTTGGCCTTCCAGATATGCGTGCCGGCCAGCTCGGTGCCATCGAAGGCGGGCGTGGACGGCAGGTACACGCCGCGCCCATCGACCGGGTTGATCTGGGCGGCGGTGTACTTCTCGACCAAGCCGTACTTCAGGCCGACCGCATAGTCCTCCTGGCCGTGGCCGGGTGCGGTGTGGACCGCGCCGGTGCCGTCCTCGGCCGACACGTGGTCGCCCAGGATCAGCGGGATGTCGCGCTGGGCGTAGAACGGATGCGCCAGCACGAGGTTTTCCAGCGCCGCGCCCTTGGCATGGCCCTTCACCACCAGCGCGGTCACGCCATAGCGCGACAGCGCGCGCTCGGCCAGCGCTTCGGCCACGACCAGCCAGCGCGGCCTGCCGTCGCGGGCCGGGCCTTCGACCAGCACGTAATCCAGGTCCGGGCCCAGGCTGACGGCCACCGACGCCGGCAGCGTCCACGGCGTGGTGGTCCAGATCGGCACGGCCACTTCGACGCCTGCGGGCGCCTGCACGCCGAACGCCGCGGCCAGCGCATGCGGGTCGCGCGCGGCGTAGCCGACGTCCACGGCCGGCGACACCTTGTCCTGGTATTCGATCTCGGCCTCGGCCAGCGCCGAACCACAGTCGAAGCACCAGTGCACCGGCTTGGCGCCGCGCAGCAGGTGACCGTTGGCCACGATCTTGGCCAGCGCGCGGATCTCGTCGGCCTCGAAGCGGAAGCTCAGTGTCTTGTACGGATTGTCCCAGTCGCCGATCACACCCAGGCGCTTGAAGTCCTTGCGCTGGATGTCGATCTGCTCCTCGGCGTATTCGCGGCACTTGGCCCGGAACTGCTTGGCGTCCAGCTTGGTGCCGACCTTGCCGTATTTCTTCTCGATCGCGATCTCGATCGGCAGTCCGTGGCAATCCCAGCCAGGCACGTACGGCGCATCGAAGCCAGCGACATAGCGCGACTTGACGATGATGTCCTTGAGGATCTTGTTGACCGCGTGGCCCAAGTGGATCTGGCCATTGGCGTACGGCGGACCGTCGTGCAGCACGAACAGCGGCCGGCCCTTGGCGTTGGCACGCAGCTGGGCGTAGAGGTCCTGGTCGTACCAGCGCTTGAGCGTGTCCGGCTCGCGCTTGGGCAGGTCGCCGCGCATCGGGAATTCCGTGGCCGGCAGGTGCAAGGTGGCTTTGTAATCAGTGCTCACGGAAGTCTTGTCTCGACGGCTGTGCTTGGCAGGGACCACGCATGGATCACGCGGTGGCCCGGAAGCGTTCGGTGGAAAGGAGTTGTCGCGCGGTGGCCGCATCGCGCTGCATCTGCGCGGTGAGTGCATCCAGACCGTCGAACTTTTCTTCGTCGCGCAGCTTGGCGACGAATTCGACCCGCAGGTGGCGCCCGTAGAGATCGCCGTTGAAATCAAACAGGTGCGCTTCCAGCAGTGGCTCGACGCCCTGCACCGTCGGCCGCGTGCCGAAGCTGGAGACCGATGGCCACGGCCGCTCGGTCAGCCCATGCACCCAGGTCGCGTAAATGCCCGACAGCGCCGGGGTCTTGGGAAACCGCAGGTTCGCGGTGGGAAACCCCAGCGTGCGCCCCAGCTGCTTGCCGCGCACGACCCGCCCCCCGATCACATACGGGCGCCCGAGCAGGCGCTCGGCATGGGCAAAATCGCCCTGTCGCAGCGCCGCCCGGATCCGCGTGCTGGACACGCGCTCGCCGTCGTCGCAATGGACCGGTTGGATCTGGCCGGCGGTGAAGCCCGACTCGGCGCCCATCGCCTGCAGCAGCTGCAGGTCGCCGCCGCGCTTGTGGCCGAAGCGGAATTCCGGGCCGATCCAGACCTCGCGCGCCTGCAGCCGCCCGACCAGCAACGTGTGGACAAAGTCCTGCGCCGACATCGCGGTCATGCGCTGGTTGAAACGCAGCAACCCGACCTGGTCCGCACCGGCATCGAGCAGCCCTTCGACCTTGGCCCGCGGCAGGCTCAATCGCGGCGGTGGATCGTGCGGCAGGAAGAACTCGCGCGGCAGTGGCTCGAAGGTCAGCGCCACCAGCGGCACGCCCAGCGCACGCGCACGCTGCTGGGCATGGCGCAGCAGGGCCCGATGGCCCAGATGGAGCCCATCGAACGCACCGATGCACACCACGCTGCCGCTTGGGGTCAGCACCCCGCCTTCGACGTCACGAAACAGCCTGCTCATCGCATTGGGAACCCGGGCCGCACCGCGCTTCACGCTGGCCAGCCCGCAACATCTCTTGGGAAACCCATGAAGTATAGCCGGCGCGCGCCAGGACAAGCCCTGCGCAAATCAGTGCTCGCGCAGGTCGCGCGGACGAAATCCCAGCGCGACCTGCACTAGGCCGTAAGTCAGCCCGCCGGCGGCCACCAGGGCCAGCAGGCCGCCGATGCGGTGCCATTTGTCCAGCGCGGTGAAGGCCGGCAGCCAATGCAGCCCTGCCCCCACTACCGCTGCCATCGCCAGGCAGGACACGACTAACCGCAGGACGAAGCGACCCCAACCTGGCCGGCGTTGGTACACCCCGCTCTGCCCCAGCCAGCGCCACAGCAACCCCAGGTTGATATAGCTGGCCACCGCGCTGGCCAGGCCCAGCGCCAGGTGCAGGCCCGGTGTCTTGGCCAGCGCCGCGGTCACGCCCAGCGCGCGCACCTCAGGCTTGACCATGACCTGGTACAGCACCGCCAGGAAGATCAGGTTCAGCGCCATGTTGGCGATCAGTGCCGCCACGCCCGCGCGCACCGGCGTGCGGGTGTCCTGACGCGCATAGAACGCCGGCAGCACGATCTTCAGCAGCGCGTACGCCGGCAGTCCGAAGCTCAGACCGAACACCGACATGGCCGCCATCCGCGTATCAAAGGCGGTGAACTTGCCGTACTGGAACAGCGTGGCCACCAGCGGCGTGCTGAGCAGCATCAGCCCCACCATCGCCGGCACGGCGATCAGCAACGTGGTCCGCAGGCCCCAGTCCAGCGCATTGGAAAATCCGGCCGCATCGGTGCGCACGTGATGGCGCGACAGCGCCGGCAGGATCACCGTGCCCAGCGCCACGCCGAACACCCCCAGCGGCAGCTCAAGGAAGCGGTCGGCCTGCGACAGCCAGCTCTGCGAACCGGCGATCAGAAATGAGGCGATCACCGTATCCAGCAGCAGATTGATCTGGGCCACCGACGAGCCGAACAGCGTCGGCACCATGAGCCTTAAAACCTTGCGGACGTCCGGATGGCGCCAGCCCCAGCGCGGCATGGTCAGCAGATTGATCCCGCGCAGTGCCGGGATCTGGAACAGCAGCTGCAGCGCGCCCGCCGCCAGCACCGCCCAGCCCAGCGACAGGATCGACATTCCCATGGCCGGAGCCAGCCATAGCGCGCCGGCGATCATGCACAGGTTGAGGATCACAGGCGTGATCGCCGGGATCGCAAAGCGGTTGAAGCTGTTGAGCGCCCCACCCGCCAGGGCAGTCAGCGATACGAACAACAGAAAAGGGAATGTCAACCTCAGCAGGTCAACCGTCAGCTTGAATTTGACCGGATCGTCGGTTGAGCCCGGATTGAAGATCATTGCCACCTGCGGAGTGAAAATCAGACCCAGCGCAGTGATGATGAGCAACACGCCGCCCAGCGTTCCGGATACCCGCGCCATCAGCTCCCGCAGATCACCGGCCGGTCGGGTCTCCTTTACCTCCGTGAAGACCGGTACGAACGCGGTCGAGAACGAACCTTCCGCAAACAGGCGCCGGAAGAAGTTGGGAATCCGGAATGCCACCCAGAACGCATCGGTCACCGCGTTGGCGCCGAAGCTGTAGGTAATGGCCTGCTCGCGCACCAGCCCCAGCACGCGTGAGATCATGGTCATGCTGCTGAAGGACAGCAGGCCGCGCAGCATCTTCGGCGAGCTCATTGCCCGCCCCGCGCCGGCTGGAAACCCCAATCTGTCGGGCCAGTGCCCATCTGGTTGACCCAACTGCTTGAATAGCCCATAATTTCCCGTTCGTTTTTCCGCCCGCCGTCAACCCCAAGAATTCCTAGGATCCCAACGTGGCCAATATCAAGTCCGCCAAGAAGCGCGCCAAGCAGACCGTCGTGCGCAACGCGCGCAACGTCGCCCAGCGCTCCATGCTGCGCACCGCCGTCAAGAAAGTCATCAAGGCACTGGATGCCAACGACGCCGCCGGCGCCGAAGCCGCATTCGCAACCGCTCAGCCGATCCTTGATCGCTTCAGCTCGCGCGGCCTGATCCACAAGAACAAGGCTGCCCGTCACAAGAGCCGTCTCACCGCACGCATCAAGGCCCTCAAGGCCGCTTGACGCGCATTTGACGGATCGGGCGACAGGAAACCCGGCTTCGGCCGGGTTTTTTGTTGCCTGCCGATCCCCATCGGCGAAACAGACAGGCAGTCCCTGTAGCGCAGCGCTTGCTCCGCTGCTTCTGCCTTTTCTGCCTGTGTTCGCATTTCGGCGCACCGACTTCCAGGCAGCCGGACCCAGGCGCGTCAAACCCGCGCGGGAAAGCCCTGGCGGAGCAAGCTCCGCTCTACAAACGCAGGCGTTGCCGGGCGGCACGTCCGGCACTCAGCCTGCGTTCTGCGCAGCCTCGAGCGCGTCTTCGCGCTGACGATCGAAGAAGGCCATCACATCCTTCATGATCGGGAACGTGCCTTCGCGCGAAATCGCCGAAGTCACGTACCACGGACCTTCCCAGCCCAGTTCGGCGACCACGGCCCTGGCACGCTCGGCGGCCTCGTCCTCGAACATCAGGTCGGCCTTGTTCAGCACCAGCCAGCGCGGCTTGTCCAGCAGCTCCGGGTCGTGCTTGCGCAGCTCGTTCTCGATCGCGCGGACCTGCTCGGCCGGCGACACGGTCACGCCAGTCTCGGCGAATTCCTCGTCGACTGGCGCCATGTCCACCAGATGCAGCAACAGGCGGGTGCGCTGCAGGTGACGCAGGAACTGCGCACCCAGGCCCGCACCTTCGGCCGCACCTTCGATCAGGCCGGGAATGTCGGCAATCACGAAGCTGCGATAAGCCTCGACGCTGACCACGCCCAGGTTCGGATAGAGCGTGGTGAACGGATAGTCGGCCACCTTGGGCGTGGCCGCCGACACGGCGCGGATCAGCGTGCTCTTGCCCGCATTGGGGAAGCCCAGCAGGCCAACGTCGGCCAGCAGCTTCAACTCAAGCTTGAGCAGGCG
>JBIIHJ010000254.1:0-5941 GCA_044235875.1 Pseudoxanthomonas sp. | reverse complement strand
TCCAGTTCGCGCTGGAGGCCGGCCGCGACGTGCTGGCCGAATACAACGACTACTTCGGCGTGCCGTACCCGCTGCCCAAGCTGGATAACATTGCCGCACCGGGCCAGAGCCAGTTCTTCAGCGCGATGGAAAACTGGGGCGCGATCTTCACCTTCGAATACTCGCTGCTGCTGGACCCGGCGATTTCCAACGTGTCCGACCAGCAGCGCGTGTTCACCACCGCCGCCCACGAGATCGCCCACCAGTGGTTTGGCGACCTGGTGACCATGGCGTGGTGGGACGACCTGTGGCTCAACGAAGGCTTTGCCACCTGGATGGAAGGCCGCACCAGCCAGAAGCTGCACCCGGAATGGGACATCGACAAGACCGACGCGGCCTATACCAGCCGCGGCGCCATGGGCCGCGACGCCTACGCCACCACCCATCCGGTGGTACAGCACGTGGAAACCGTCGAGCAGGCTAGCCAGGCCTTCGACGGCATCACCTACGGCAAGGGCTCGGCCGTGATCGGCATGCTCGAAGACTACGTCGGCGCCGAACAGTGGCGCACCGGCGTGCGCAGCTACATCAAGGCCCACGCCCACGGCAACGCGGTCACCGACGACCTGTGGAAGGAGATCGACCAGGCCGCGCCGGGCAAGGACTTCACCCAGGTCGCCCACGATTTCACCCTGCAGCCGGGCGTGCCGCTGATCAAGGCCAGCGCCACCTGCGCCGCCGGCACCACCACCGTCACCCTGGAGCAGGGCGAATACACCATCGACCGCCCCACCAAGACCCCGCTCAAGTGGCACGTGCCGGTGGCCCTGCGCGGCAGCGACGGCAAGGACGTGCGCGTGCTGGTCGATGGCACCGCCACCGTCAAGCTGCCGGGCTGCGACGGCCCGGTGCTGGTCAACGCTGGCCAGAAGGGCTACTACCGCACCCTGTACGCGCCGGCCCAGTTCAAGACCCTGAGTGCCGGCTTTGCCAAGCTGCCCGTGGTGGACCAGCTGGGCGTGATGATGGACGCCAGCGCGCTGGCCACCGTCGGCCTGCAGCCGGAAAGCGACATGCTGGACCTCACCACCAAGGTGCCGGTCGGCGCCTCGCCGGACCTGTGGCAGCTGGTGTCCAGCACCCTGGGCGGCATCGACGACATGTTCGACGGCGATGCCAAGGGCCAGGCTGCGTGGCGCAAGTACGCCCTGTCGCGCCTGTCGCCGGAGTTCGCCAAGCTGGGTTGGGACAACCGTGAGGGCGACTCGGCCCAGGTCAAGCAGCTGCGTTCGCGCCTGATCGGCACCCTGAGCGCGTTGGGCGATGAGCAAGTGATCGCCGAAGCCCGCCGCCGCTTCGCCGCCTTCCAGGCCGATCCCAAGACGCTCTCGCCGGACCTGCGCCGCACCGTGCTGGGCATCGTCGCCCGCAACGCCGACGCCGCCACCTGGGACACCCTGCATGCCCTGGCCAAGCAGGAAACCTCAGCTATGACCCGCGACCAGTACTACAGCCTGCTGGCCTACGCCAAGGACGAGGCCCTGGCCAAGAAGGCCCTGGAGATGGCCCTCACCGACGAGCCCGGCGCCACCAACGCCGCCAGCATGATCTCGGCCGTCTCCGGCGAGCACCCGGACCTGGCGTTCGACTTTGCCGTCAGCCACCGCGAGCAGGTCGACAAGCTGGTCGACTCCACCTCGCGCGCCCGTTACTACCCGGGCCTGGGCGGCGGCTCCAAGGACCTGAAGATGGTGGACAAGATCAAGGCCTACGCCGACCAGTACATCGCCCCCACCTCGCGCCGCGCCGCCGAAACCTCGATGACCGGCATCCAGACCCGCGTCAAACTGCGCGCCGAACGGCTGCCGCAAATCCAGGCGTGGTTGAAGCAGCAGAAGGGCTGAGGCTTTAGCAACATTGGTATGAAAGAAGGCTCCCGTCGGGAGCCTTCTTTTTGCTCGCAAAGCTGGCCCTTGTGGGCAATATTCGCTGTTCGCGAATAGCGAATATGAGCCATGGACCTGAAACTACAAGAGTTGCTGGTACTGGTGAAGGTCTCCGCCCATCCGGAGCGGAAGTTCACGTTCGCCGTGCTTGCCCAGGAGTTGGCCATGAGCGCGGCCGAGGTCCATGCCAGCGTCAAGCGGGCGACTGCGGCCGGCCTGGTCAACGAACGGGGCAGGGGCGACTGGTCGCCGATCCGCCCGGCCTTGCTGGAGTTCCTGCTGCACGGGGTGCGTTATGCCTTCCCGGCGGAGATCGGCCCGGTCAAGCGTGGCGTGCCCACGGCGCATGCAGTCGAGCCACTCGCCAGCCAACTGCACAGCGAAACCGACACGCCTGTATTGCGGCTAGCTTAACCCAATCCCCTAGCTATCTACGAGAATGTAGCGTATCCCTAGGCGCGCGCCCGCTCAAAGCCATCCCATCGAGCAAAAGCGGGATCATCGCGAAGGGTGAGGTCCGAAGCCACGACGCTGTCGAGCACGCGTCTTAGATCATCGAAGGCCCAGAACTGAGCATTTGGCGATAGGAACGCATCCATAAGTCTGAGCGCTGATCGAGGGTGGGCATTCAGATGACCGGAGTTCGCCAGCTCTTCGAGCACGAAATCGTTCTCGCCCGGGCGAATGAACTGTGACACCGTCACGACGGCATCGTCGAATGCTTCGTTCGTCGCAAGCGCAATCTCCACCCATGGGCGGGCTTCTGTCGTGCTCCTGATCTGCGGGTCGCGGGGCCAGAACTTCTTGATCCAAGGCTTTACCTTCTCAGCCCACACCGCGTCCGGATCAACCGCCCGGTCGTCCCCACGGGTAAGCGCACCTACAATCCAATGCAGAATGTCTGCGCGCGCGTCCGGACCCATCCGGCGGATAGCGCCCTGTGTGGCTTGGCGCGGCAAGTCGTCAAGTCCGATGTGGAGCCCAGCGGCAGTCAAGGCTTGGGCCAGAGGGCCAACAGTCTCGCCCAGCTGATTCATCCGATCCTCTTGAAAGCAGGCGAGTAAGTCAGTCTTGATCTCGTTCCATAGCAGTGGATCGAGGTGAGGTTGCCAACCGAAGCCCTGCCAGACTGCGAGTGCTTCGGTCTCGTCACGCCCCCAATGGAAATAGGGAAGCAAATGCAAGCGGGTGAGTTCGGGATCTATCGCGAAGAGGTAGGAAAGACGCGAGGCGAAGACGACGCGGGCAGGACGATGGCGTGCGTCTCCGGCGCCGATTAGACGAACAAACCGTTCCGTCAGGTCCGCAGGGACGCCTCCACCCACGACCAGACGCCTTGCGAACAAAGCGTTGAGAAAAGCGAGCGCCAGGTTTCCCATAGACGTGTTGATGGCAACAGCGACCCAGTCGTGATCATCAGGACGGCGCGAATTGGTGTCGTCCTGAGCAACGCCTGGCACCACGGTGTCAAACGCTCGCCAGAAGTCCTCTGTCGACATTTCTCGGAACCTCGCGGAGGATGCCGCCGACTCCAATAGGTAAGCAGCCGCAGAGGAAACGCTGGGATCACGTGCCAGCACGTCGTCCATACCGGCGACCAACATAAGCACATCTTCGCCAGGCGTGGGGCTCGCGGCCTTGGTGCGAAGACCCCAGAGCGTCGCAGTCCAGAGTTCGGCGTCGGGCCCTGTCCGGCTCTCGACGTCGCGGAGCACCGCCATCATCTTCTCCCAATCACTCGCTACCATCTCCCGCCAACCTTCCAGCGTATCTTCTCGCTGATCGGCGGTTAGTTCTTCGACAATCTCGGCCGGAGTCATCGCTTGCAGTCGGCGCTTGTCGTCCACAGCGTCTAGGGCGCGCCATCCCGACTGGCTGTAAAACGCGAAGTGTGCCTGCTCGCCCGGAGCGACATCCCACTGGGGATAGCGCTCACGCAAGCGGGCAAGCTCCGCCTCCATCGCTGCGTGTGGCTGCTCGGGATCCGACCGTTGCATGATCCGCAGCCGCTCGAATACTCGCCGCGCGCGGAGCTGATCGCGATCAGCCTCGGGCAGGTGTTCAGACATCCAAGCGGGTGGACCCGCCGCGATCCGCTCAACCAAGGTATTACGGGCGTTTTCTTCCAGCTGCGGCCATAGCGCAACCAAAAGGTCATAGACCTCCTTCCTCGCCGAGATGTCCCAGAGTGCGGGCACGTTAGCCATCGAGGAGATGCTCCATTTTTTGGTGCCAGGTAAATCCTTGGGCGTGGTTGAGTGCAGCAAGTCCGAGCCTGCGAAGCACGATAGCTTCGCTGGCGAGCCACTCACCGACGATTCGGCGACTTGCGACCGGATCAACTTGGTCGAGGTGCTGCCAGCCGTGCCAGATCAGTGTGATTATCAGCGTCCACTTCTCGTAGTCGCGGTTCTGCGCATGCGGGACGATAGACGGGCGATGAAAGACTGAGACGTCGGTCCCAGTGGATGCTTGCTCTGTCAGCGTGAATAGATCGACGGTCCGCCTCAGCAGCGTGGTGAGTTCCGGCAAAAGTGATGCTAGAAACGCAGCTGATTCGCCGCGTGCCAAGATGCGCTCAACGAGAAGCCCCACCTGAGAGTCCCCCGGAATTACTACTTTCGCGTTAACGACTTCGGACAATCGTAGTCCTCTTGTGTGCTCTTCCTCTCCCTCGGCATTCGGATTGAAGTTTGGAAGTCGCGTATCGAAAGGTTGCGCGAGGGAAACGGACGGGCGTAGTGCCGAGAGCAGATCGACTTTGAATGTCAAAGCGTCGTCCCCTGAGGTGAGTGTTTCGGGCACCTTCAACTCGAAAGGGAATAGCCGCCCCAACGCTAAAGTGTCGTCAGAGGTGGACGTGATTAGTTTCCAAAGCTTTGCCAGCCCAGGCTTCACGTTGTTCCCTTCTCGAAGAGATTGGCGAATCCGACCCATTAGAAAGGGGTGCAAGAATCTCTGGTTGGCAAGCTTTTGGATCACGCGTGCCGCGAGGCCGTAGTCGTCAATGTGCTGGGCGAGCCAGCGCGCCAACTGCACCGACTGCGGCGGCAATTGCGCGAGGCGGGCGCCATGTGCCCAGGGGAACAGCGGCTCGATGACGAGTTGTGGGTAGGGAGGCAGGTCGTCGCCTTCGACTTGCGCGGCTTCCACCGCTTTCTTGTGGGCCGCCAGAATATCCGCCTCACGTCGGTCGAACTCGTCAAGCCACTCGATTGGTGGGCGCTTCTTCATATCCGAAAACGCCTTGGCGCCGTGGCCGGCGTCTATCGGTCGCCCACATACGGCCCAGACGAGGTTCGCCACGTCGCTCGGGTTGATGGTGGAGGGGCGCTTCGGGGCGATTCGAGCGATTAGACCCAGAGTGCTTCTTAAATAGTCTTCTCGCGCATCGGCCCACGCGATGATCGTATTGCGAAGATGCCGATGGTCTTTTGTTTGCCGGTAGAAGATCGGTCTGAGATTGCGGTGACGATAGGGCGTGTCATCGGCGTCGTCTTTGCCCTTGTGAGGCACAAAAATATAGGCCGGAGAGCGCTTGGACGCGACACGCGAAGATGAGTTCTCAGCGGCGAAAGCATCAGTCATGTAACGAAGTACGGGATCGTTGAGGCTGTATCCGATGAAAAGCACGGTAAAGTCGCCAAACAGCCGGGCCACAAAGCGCGCGGCCCATGCATCGGTTAGATAGGAGCGCCCGAAATCCGCACTCGTCAAGACGAGATGTTCGTTGGCACCCACTTCGTCCAGTCGGCCATGCAGGTAGACAACGCTGCGCCAAGTCACTGCCTTGTCGTTGCGCGGAATTGGCAGGATTGGTCCAGAGTGCAGGTCCTTGCCAAATTGCCATTCGGTTCTTGCTTGCTCGAATAGCGTGTCGAAGTTCGTCGTAACGAGCCTAACCCCACTTTCGACGCGTAGCTTCGCGAGCCTAAGAATGGCTTTATGCATGTCGAGCGAAGTTGGCGCCGCGGAAAGACACTTGTGGACAGCGTCTCGCACCTGCGCCCTTCCGT
>JBIIHJ010000253.1:0-5970 GCA_044235875.1 Pseudoxanthomonas sp. | reverse complement strand
TCAGGCCGATGTAGTCCACGCCCAGTTCCACCGCCAGGCGCACATCCTGGGGGCGGGTCATGCCGCAGAATTTGATCCGGGTGTGCATGGGAGGAGTGAGTGTAGAGGAGTGAGGAGTGAGCAGAATCCGGGGACCCAGCTTCGGCTTTTAGCTTCGGCTCACTCCTCACTCCTCGCCCCATCACTCGCTCCTTGCCCCCCCGTGCGCCACGTCACTTCGTCCGGCAGGCCCCAGTGCGCCTCGTACAGCGGCCCGACGAACACCAGCCCCTGCGGTGGGGCGGTGGGACCGGCAACGGTGCGATCACGGCCGGCCAGAAGTTGCGCGATCCAGGATTCCGGCTTCTCGCCGCGTCCCACCATCAGCAGCGAGCCGACGATGTTGCGGACCATGTGGTGCAGGAAGGCGTTGGCCTGCACTTCCACGGTGACCTGCTCGCCTTGGCGGGTCACGCTGATCGACTGCAGTTCGCGCATCGGATGGCGCGCCTGGCAGTGCACGGTGCGGAAGGCGGAAAAATCCTGTTCGCCCAGCAACTGCTGGGCGGCGCGATGCATCGCTTCGGCGTCCAGTGGCAGTCGCTCCCACGACAACAGCTGCCTTCCCAGCGCCGGGCGCACGGCCCGGTTGAGCAACACGTAGCGATAGCGCCGCGCGCGCGCCGAGAACCGCGCGTTGAAGTCGTCGGCCACCGGCTGGCACCAGCGCACGCAGATCGACGGCGGCAGGTTGGCGGTGGCGCCCAGGGTCCAGCCGCGCGGCGTGCGCACGGCGTCGGTCTCCAAATGCACCACCTGGCATTGGCCATGCACGCCGGCATCGGTGCGGCCGGCGCAGACCGTGGTGATCGGCGCGCTGGCCACGGTCGATAGCGCGGTCTCCAGGGCCGACTGCACGCTGGGCGTGTGGACCGGCGCACCTGCCTTCTCCAGCCGTTGCCAGCCCTGGAATTGGCTGCCGTCGTATTCGACGCCCAGCGCGTAGCGCATGCGAAAGATCCTGTGCGCGGCGCGGCGTCAGCCGAGCTCGCGCAGCAGCTTGGACGCCTCGTCGCGCGCCTGCGCATCGTCGCCGGCGGCGACCTGCTGCAGCAGCGAACGGGCCGCTTCGGTATCGCCCAGGTCCAGGTAGGCAATGGCCAGCTCCAGGCGCTCGCGGCCACCGGCCAACGGCGCGATGGCCGGCACGTCGGCCTGCACTGGCTTGCGGGCCACGGGCGTCTGCGTGGCCGAGGCCGCGATCGGCGCCACGCTTGGCACGCCGCGCGTGGCGATCGGCTGCGGACCTTCGCCGGTGTGCCAGGTCGGTTTGGCGGTCGCGCTCATCCAGGCCGGGGTGGCGGCCGGTTCGATCGGTGCCTGGACCTTGCCCGTACTGGATTCGCCGCCGACATAGGTCGGGGTATAGCGCGGGGCGGCTTCAGGGGTCGAGGTGGGGAGCTGGTCTTCGAACGCCGGTTCCTCGACCGCCGGCAGCACCGCCTCGGGGACGAACGGAGCCGGCGTCATCGGATCGTCGACGACCGGCGGCACGACCAGCGCGCCCTTGTAGACCGGCGTCGAGCGCGCGCCGCCCTTGCCGCGTAGCAGCACCCACGCCAGCAGGCCGACGATCACCAGCGCCAGGCCGATCCACAACCATGTCGGCACGCCCGCGCCGCCCTGGTTGTCGCCCAGCCGCTTCTGCGCGGCGGCCAGGTCGCTGTCCTTCATCGCGATCAGCGTGGCCTGCTGGGCCTTGAGCTTCTCCAGTTCGGCGACCTGGGTGCGCAATTCCTGCACCTCGGCGCTGCGCGCGGCCAGGTCTTCCTTGGTCTGACGCAGTTGTTCGTTTGCCAGCATGTCGCCCTCGCCTCCGGCCTCGGTGCCGGATGTCGTTCCTGCCCGCCGCGCGGCATCGGCTGCCGGCGGTGCGATTTCCAGACGTGCGCCCGCCACGACCGGTGCGGCCCCGGCGACCGCGATGGGCTGTGCGGCCGGCGGCGTCGCATCGGCTGGCTGCGGCACCGGCTGGCGCGCCTGGCGCCAGTCCGCGACCTGCTGGCGCACCGTCGCGGCCGCTTCTGCCGCCGCCAGTGCATTGACGTCGCTGGCCTGCGGGACGCGCAGCACCGCGCCGCTGCGTAGGCGGTTGATGTTGTTGCCGACAAAGGCCTCGGGGTTGGCCTGGAGCAGCGCGATCATCGCCTGGTCCAGGGTGCCGCCCTGCTGCACGCCGCGCGCGATCTGTGACAGCGACTGGCCCTGCTGCACCGTCACCGTCCCGCCGGGACCGACCGCAGGTGCGTCGGCGCGCGGACGTGGTGCCGCCGGGACCGGTACCTCGGCCGATGGACGCGCCGTCGGCGTTTCCTGCCCAGGCTGCGCCGCCAGCGGCACCGGTGCGGTCACCGGCGTCGTGCGGTCGATCCGGTTGGACGGCGGCGGATACGGCGCCTCGATCTGCGGGGAGCCGCTGGCCGCGAGGGCGCCTGGCGCACCGACCAGTGCCGAGTACTCGCGGACCAGGCGGCCCTGCCCCCAGTCGACCTCGACCAGGAAATTTACCGACGGGGTTTCCACCGGGTCCTGGCTGGTCACCCGGATCACCGGGTGGCCGTCGTCGGACATGGCCACGGCAAAATCCAGCTGGCTCACCAGCCCGCTTGGGCGCTGCAGGCCGACGCGCTCGAAGATCACCGGCGAGGCCAGGCGAGCGCGCAGTTGTTCGAGTTCGCCCGGCTCGCTGGAAATCACCGGGATCTCGGCCACCAGCGGCTGCCCGGGCTGCGATTTCACCCGGATCTCGCCCAGTCCCAATGCCAGCGCGACATGGCTGACGAGCAGCAGCACCGACGCCAGCACGACCCGCGTGGCGGGTTTGAAGAAAGCCTGTCTCAAGGACATCCCCTGCGATTTCCCGCCGCGACTATAGCCTGTGGGCGAGGAGTGAGCGGAGAGGAGTGAGAAGTGAGCGAAAGCAGGCCCTGAACGCGCTCACTGCTCCACTCTTGCTCACTCCTCACTTCTTGCCACTCACTCCGCGCGCCTCAGCCGCCAGCAGCGACCAATTCGGCCAGCTGCACGGCGTTGAGCGCCGCGCCCTTGCGGATGTTGTCGGCCACCACCCACAGGTTGAGGCCGCGCGGATGCGAGAAATCCTCGCGGATGCGACCGACGAACACCGGATCCTTGCCTGACGCATGCGTCACCGGGGTCGGATAGCCGCCGGCCTCGTGCCTGTCGACCACTTCCACGCCCGGCGCGGCGGCCAGCAGTTCGCGCGCCTGTTCGGGGGTGATCTTCTTCCTGGTCTCGATGTTGACCGCTTCGGAATGGCCGAAGAACACCGGCACGCGCACCGCGGTCGGGTTCACCAGGATGTTCTTGTCGCCCAGGATCTTCTGGGTCTCCCAGACCAGCTTCATTTCTTCCTTGGTGTAGCCGTTGGGCTGGAAGTCGTCGATGTGCGGGATCAGGTTGAAGGCGATCTGCACCGGGAAGCGCTGCGGATCGATGTCCTGGAACGCCAGCAGCTGCGCGGTCTGCTTGCCGAGTTCTTCCAGCGCCGATCGGCCGCCGCCGGAGACCGACTGGTAGGTGGCGATGTTGACGCGCTCGATACCGTATTCCCTGTGGATCGGCGCCAGCACCGGCATCAGCTGCATGGTCGAGCAGTTGGGGTTGGCGATGATCCCGCGCGGACGATGCTTGGCCGCTTCCGGATTGACTTCGGACACCACCAGCGGCACGTCGTCGTCGTAGCGGAAGGCCGAGGAGTTGTCGATCACCACCGCGCCTGCGGCAGCGAACCTGGGACCGAATTCCTTGGAGATGTTGCCGCCAGCCGAGAACAGCGCGATGTCCACGCCGGCCGGGTCGAAGGTGGCCAGGTCCTGGATGACGACCTTGCGGCCGCGGTACTCGATTTCACCGCCGGCCGAGCGCTCGGAGGCCAGCACCGACAGCGTGCCGACCGGGAACTCGCGTTCGGCCAGGATCGACAACATGGTTTCGCCGACGGCGCCGGTGGCGCCCACGACGGCGACGTGGAACGTGCGGGATGCGTTGTTGCTCATGGGAGTGTCTTCTTCAAAGATAGGTTGGATGGGGAAAGCGCGCGGCACACAGGGCTTGGGTTCGGGGAACCTCTCGCTTCGGGTGTGCGCGCGGAAGGTTCCCTATCGTTTGGTCGCGGTGGTTTTGGTCGCGGTGTTTTTCTTGTCGCCCACGATGGCACCGCCGGTCTTGGCGGCTTTGATCGCGTCGGCGTTGAGGATGCTGGGCGGATTGCCGGCATTGGGACCCACGCCCATCGCGGCGATCAGGTTGTCCACGGCCAGCTGCACCATCGCCCGCCGCGTGGCCAGGCTGGCGCTGCCGATATGCGGGGTCAGCACGACGTTCTTCAGTGCGAGCAATTCAGGGCGGACCTTGGGCTCGCCTTCGAACACGTCCAGCCCGGCACCGGCCAGGCGACCGTTGGCCAGGGCGTCTGCCAGGGCCACCTCATCGATGATGCCGCCGCGGGCGATGTTCACCAGCGTGGCGGTGGGCTTCATCCTGGCCAGTGCGCCGGCGTCGATCACATGGTGCGAGGCCGGCGTGTACGGCAGCACCAGGACCAGGTGATCGGACGTGGACAGCAGTTCGTCGAAGCTGACGTAGGACGCGCCGACTTCGGCCTCGACCTCCGGCGTCAGCCGCGAGCGGTTGTGATAGATCACGCGCATGCCGAAGCCGCGCGCGCGCCGGGCGATCGCCTGGCCGATGCGGCCCATCCCCAGGATGCCCAGCGTGCTGCCGTGCAGGTCCGCGCCCAGCAGCGTGGTGAACGACCAGGCGCCCCACTGCCCTTCGCGCAGGAAGGCCTCGGCCTCGGTGATGCGGCGTGCGGTGGCCATCAACAGGGCAAAGCCCAGGTCGGCCGTGGTCTCGGTCAGTACGTCGGGCGTGTTGGTGGCCACGATGCCGGCCGCGCTGAGCGCGTCCAGGTCCAAGTTGTTGTAACCCACGCCGACGTTGGCGATCGCACGCAGGTTACGGGCGCTGCCAATCTCGGCCGCGCCAATGCGCTCGTTGAGCGTGATCAGCGCGCCATCCAACGGCGCCAGGCACTCGGCCAACTCGTCGGAGGAATAGCTGCGCACCTCGGTCTCGACCGTCAGCTCGAAATGCGCGGCCAGCTGCTCGACCACATCGTCGAACAACGGCTGGCTGACCCAGACGCGTGGCTTGGACTCAGCCACCGGCCTGGCCCGGGATGCGCGGGGTGACGCGACCGACATCGCCGCACTGCGCACGGTGGCGTAGCGCTTGGTCCATCAACACCAGCGCGACCATCGCTTCGGCGATCGGCGTGGCGCGGATGCCTACGCACGGATCGTGGCGGCCAGTGGTGATGACATCCACCACGTTGCCGTCCACGTCGACCGTGGCACCGGGCAGGCGCAGGCTGGAAGTGGGCTTGAGCACGATGGACGCGGTGACCGCCTGGCCGGTGGAGATGCCGCCGAGGATGCCACCGGCATGATTGCTCAGGAAGCCGTCGGGCGTGATCAGGTCACGGTGTTCGGTGCCCTTCTGCATCGCGCTGGCAAAGCCGTCGCCGATCTCCACGCCCTTGACCGCGTTGATGCTCATCAAGGCGGCGGCCAGTTCGCCATCGAGCTTGCCGTAGATGGGCTCGCCCCAGCCCGGCGGCACGTGGTCGGCCACCACGTCCACGCGCGCACCGACCGAATCACCGGACTTGCGCAGCGCATCCATGTAAGCCTCGAGTTCGTCCACCTGTGGCGCATGCGGCCAGAAGAACGGGTTGTCTTCCACCGCGCTCCAGTCAAAGCCCTGCGGCTTGATCTCGCCCAGCTGCGACAGGAAACCGCGCACGGTCACGCCATAACGCTGCTGCAGCCACTTCTTGGCGATCACGCCGGCGGCCACGCGCATGGTGGTTTCGCGCGCGGACGAACGTCCACCACCACGCGGATC
>JBIIHJ010000032.1:0-19623 GCA_044235875.1 Pseudoxanthomonas sp. | reverse complement strand
TTGCCTGGCAATCGACCGGCGTGGCGATCGCGTTGCTCGCCCTGGTCGATGGCGTGGCGCTGGGGCGCCGGCCGACGCCGATTGCACGCCGGCGCGTGCCCGAAACCCTGGCGCTGGACATGGAGCGCCAGGTGCTGCTGCGGATCGAATCGCCCGGTCGCCCCCAGCGCGTTGAGGTATACGACCTGCATCCCGGAGGCTGGGCGGCGCAAGGCCTGCCGCGCACGCTGATGGTACCGCGCGACGGTGCGATGGAATTCCACTACACGCTGCGCCCGCTCGAACGCGGCGATGCGACCTTTACCAGCGTGCAGCTGCGCCTGGCATCGTCCCTGCGGCTGTGGCGGCAGACGCGCGTGACCGGTGCAAGCCAGCGCGTGCGCGTATATCCGGATTTCGCACCGCTGGCGCGGCTGGCATTGTTCAGTGCCGATCAGGCCTCGCGCCTGGTCGGTGCGCACATCAAGCGCCGTCGTGGCGAAGGCACCGACTTCCACCAGATGCGCGAATACCGCGTCGGCGACAGCCTCCGCCAGATCGACTGGAAGGCGACCTCGCGCGCGCGCAAGCTGATCTCGCGCGAGTACCAGGACGAGAAGAACCAGCAGCTGGTGCTGCTGCTCGACACCGGCCGCCGCATGCTGGCGCGCGAGGATGGCCTGGCCCATTTCGACCACGCGCTCAACGCCGCGCTGGTGGTGTCGTATCTCGCGCTACGCCAGGGCGATGCGGCCGGGCTGCTGTCTACCGGCGAACAGCCACGCTGGGTGCCGCCGCGTCGCGGCATGGCCGGCATCGATACCTTGCTGCGCGCCAGCTACGACCTGCAGCCTGCGCCGCTGGCCAGCGACTACCTGGCGATGGCCACCGAGCTTTCGGCCCGCCAGCGCCGGCGCGTGCTGGTGATGCTGGTCACCAACGTGCGCGACGAGGACATCGAGGATCTGCTGGCGGCGGTGCACCTGCTGCGCCGCCGCCACCTTGTGTGCGTGGCCAGCCTGCGCGAGTCCGACCTGGACCGCGCGCTGGAGGCCGAGGTCACCGACCTCACCGGCGCCATCCACGCCGGCGCCGTCGCCCGTTACCTCGAACAACGCGCCGCCGCCCACGACGCCTTGCGTGGCCACGGCGTGATGGTGCTGGACGTCACCACCGCGCAGCTGCCGGCGGCCTTGGTTGAGCGCTATCTGGCGGTCAAGCGCGAAGGATTGCTGTAGCGCGGCGCCAGTCGCTGGCTGAGCAAGCTTTGGCGCCAACCAGGCGTTCTACCTGATATCCGGCCTGGGCGGTCGTCCGGCGCCCACGTGCCTGATGGCGCCTGCGAGCATCCACACGAAAGCCGCCGCGCCGTAAAACAGGAACGCGCCTGTCATCGCCAGGCCGGGAACGGTGTCGATCATCGCGTGATAACCAGGCTCGACCGACCAATCGTGTCTGCACCCAGGGCCAGTATCGCCTCTGGCAGGAAGAATGCGGGGACGCACAGGACGAAAGCCAGCGCCAGCATGAAGATATGATCCGAGAGCTGCCCGGAGCGCGGCGAGAAGTTCTGCAGGCGGGCTTTCTGGAAGAAGAGCGAAAGCGGCACCAGCACAAAGTAGGCGATCACAACGTAGATCCATGCCCGCGCAGATCCGCGGTCCGAATCGACGTGCGACTGCATCACGCGGGCCGTTGACAGCGCTTCTGCGATGAGTGCGATGACCAGGCTCAGACATCCCACCATCCACAGATGCGCTTTGTCGCGGCGCCACTGATTTCTGAATCTGTCGAATGCTTCAGTTGCTTCCTGCATCTTCTGGCGTCCGGGCTCTGTCGGGTGCCGCGCGCTCAATGGTGCCTGCACTGCAGTCGCGTGTCATTCGTCGAGGTTGCCGAGCTTGCAAGACCCCACTGCGAGGTGTTCGCATACCTGCAATCAGCACGCTTGAGACAGTATCCGCGATGGAATACCTTCCGCCGGTTTCCAGTTGTGATGCTCACTGGCTTTTGATTGCAGAGGCGCCCCACGGACACAGGGAGGCGTTCCCATCAAGGCGTTTCTATCGCGGGCGCAACCCGTTCCTACGCGTAGAACACACCCGGCGCTTCATCGATGATGGCGTGCGGGACGAAGCGGGCGCTGTCGCGGGTGATGCGGCTGTCGTCTTCGCGGATGCCGATGCCGCAGGCGGTATCGCCGACCACCCAGCTCCCGATCAGCGGGTAATGGCCGTCGAAGGCGGTCAACGGATGTGCGGCCTGGACGATGCATGGGCCGGTGTAGGGGCCTTCGCTTTCCTGCCAGCTGCCGTCGGCCAGGTGCAGGGCGACGTTGGCACCTTCGCGCGAATGCAGCGGCTTGCGTACCCAGCCGGCCTGCAATGCGCTGCCGTCGTCGAAGCGCGCCGGCAGCAGGTTGGGATGGCCGCGGTAGCGGTCCCACAGCAGCGGCAGGATGCCCTTGTTGCTCAGCACCGCCTTCCAGGCCGGCTCCAGCAGCTGCAGGCCCGAGGCCGGCAACGCCTTCCCGAATTCCTCACCGAACAGGTCTTCCAGCGGATAGAGCTTGAACAGCGTGCCGATCACCGTGTCATCCAGGTCGGTGAACTGGCCGTCCTCGGACAGCCCCAGGTCTTCCATCGCGATGAACGCGCCGTGCAGTTGCGCCTGCGCCGCGCAGTCGCGCAGGTAGGCGACCGTGCCCCGGTCTTCGTTTGAATTCCCTACTGCGGCGAACCTCAGTGGCTGCCGCAGGAACGGGGCCAGTTCGCCAAAGCGGGCCACCAGCGTTTCATGCAGCGAGTTGAACTGATCGGCGTGCGCGGGCAGGCGCTGCGCTGCGCGCTGGTCCTCCAGCCATTGCCACTGGAAGAACGACGCCTCGAACAGCGAGGTCGGCGTGTCGTAGTTCAGCTCATACAGCTTGGCCGGCCCGCTTCCGTCGTACGCAAAGTCCAGACGTCCGTACAGATACGGCTGGCGCTGCTGCCAGCTGTCGGCGATCCACTGCCAATAGGCTTGTGGAATGGCCAGTTGCTGCAGCTTGGCTTCGTCGCGCACCACCTCGTCCACCAGGTCCAGCGCCATGGCGTGCAGCTCGGCGCTGGGGTCTTCCAGGTCATCTTCGATCTGGCGCAGGGTGAAGGCGTAGTACGCCGTCTCATCCCAGTACGGCGCACCGTCGATGGTGTGGAAATTGAACCCGCATGCGTCCGCCTGCGCGCGCCAGTCGCCGCGCTCGGAGATGGCAATCCGGCGCATCAGCCGCCGAAGGTGCTGCGGCCGGAACTGCGCGCGCCGAAGCCGCCGCGGCTGACCGTCACCGCGCGGTTGGGCGTGGCGTTGATCGGGGTCATGCCGGTATTGCCGGTGCGGAAGGCGTTGGAGGTGTCCGGGCGGGCGCCGGGCGTGGCGCGCTGCCAGGCGCTGTTGCGGTTCTGGAAGGCCGGCGCGCTGTTCATGCCGGCGCGGTTGTTGAGCATCTGCGACATGAAGAAGCCCGCCATCAGCGGCCCGATGAACGAATGGCCCTGGCTATCGCGCTGCTCCACGCAACGGTCATCGCCCCAGTCGGTCTTGCACTGTTCCTGCGAGGCATAGCGCGGCGCCTGCTCGCTGGTCTGTTTCTGGGCGCTGGCGAAGGCCTCCTGGCAGCTGGCCTTGTCGCCGGTTTCGCGGGCGCACGCCTCCACCGAGGTGTACAGGCCTTCGCGGACTTCGGGCTCGCGCTGGCAGGCGCTGAACAGCAGCGGCGCGGCGCCCATGAGCAGCAGGGACGTGGTTCTGGAGCGTTTCATCTTGGGTCGGTCGATGTCATGCGATGGCCCATGATGCCTGCCGCCGCCAACGGCCGGCTGCACATGGCTGAATCGTCAGTTGCAGCAGCAACCGAGGAAAGCGGGGAAAATGCCGGCATTCCAATATCACGCCAGCCTTGCGCTCGCCGAAAAGACGCCGCCATGCCCGAGTATCGCTCCAAGACCTCCACCCACGGCCGCAACATGGCCGGCGCCCGCGCCCTGTGGCGCGCCACCGGCATGAAGGATGACGACTTCCACAAGCCGATCATCGCCATCGCCAATTCGTTCACCCAGTTCGTGCCCGGCCACGTCCACCTGAAGGACCTCGGCCAGTTGGTCGCGCGCGAGATCGAGCGCGTGGGTGGGGTGGCCAAGGAGTTCAACACGATCGCGGTCGACGACGGCATCGCCATGGGCCACGACGGCATGCTGTATTCGCTGCCCAGCCGCGAGATCATCGCCGACTCGGTCGAGTACATGGTCAACGCGCATTGCGCCGACGCGCTGGTGTGCATCTCCAACTGCGACAAGATCACCCCCGGCATGCTGATGGCCGCCCTGCGGCTGAACATCCCGGTGGTGTTCGTGTCCGGTGGTCCGATGGAAGCGGGCAAGACCAAGCTGTCCGAGCACGGCCTGGACCTGGTCGATGCGATGGTGGTGGCCGCCGACGAAAACGCCTCGGACGAAAAGGTCGCCGCCTACGAGCGCAGCGCCTGCCCGACCTGCGGCTCGTGCAGCGGCATGTTCACCGCCAATTCGATGAACTGCCTGACCGAGGCGCTGGGCCTGGCGCTGCCGGGCAACGGCTCGACCCTGGCCACGCATGCCGACCGCGAGCAGCTGTTCCTGCGCGCCGGCCGCCTGGTGGTGGAGCTGTGCCATCGCTGGTATGGCGGCGAAGACGCCAACGCGCTGCCGCGCACGATCGCCAGCTTCGAGGCCTTCGAAAATGCGATGACGCTGGACATTGCGATGGGTGGTTCGACCAACACGATCCTGCACCTGCTTGCCGCCGCGCAGGAAGGTGAAGTGGCCTTCGACCTGCGCGACATCGACCGGCTCTCGCGCAAGGTGCCGCAGCTGTGCAAGGTCGCGCCCAACATCCAGAAGTACCACATGGAAGACGTGCATCGCGCCGGCGGCATTTTCTCGATCCTGGGCGAACTGTCGCGCGGCGGTCTGTTGCATGCCGACGTGCCGACCGTGCACAGCAAGACCCTGGCCGAGGGCATCGCCAGGTGGGATGTCACCCAGACCGACGACGAAGCGGTGCACACCTTCTTCAAGGCCGGCCCGGGTGGCGTGCCGACGCAGGTGGCTTTCAGCCAGGCCACGCGCTGGCAGAGCCTCGATGTCGACCGCGCCGGCGGCTGCATCCGCAGTGTCGAGCACGCGTATTCGCAGGAAGGAGGCCTGGCCGTGCTGTACGGCAACCTGGCCATCGATGGCTGCGTGGTCAAGACCGCGGGCGTGGACGAATCCATCCACGTGTTCGAAGGCAACGCCAGGGTCTTCGAGAGCCAGGATTCGGCGGTCAAGGGCATCCTGGCCAACGAAGTCGTGGCCGGCGACATCGTGGTGATCCGCTACGAAGGCCCCAAGGGCGGGCCGGGCATGCAGGAGATGCTGTACCCGACCTCGTATCTGAAATCCAAGGGCCTGGGCAAGCAGTGCGCGCTGCTCACCGACGGGCGTTTTTCGGGCGGCACCTCGGGCCTGTCGATCGGCCACGCCTCGCCGGAAGCGGCCGGCGGCGGCGCCATCGGGCTGGTCCGCAACGGCGACAAGATCCTGATCGACATCCCCAACCGTTCGATCAATCTTCTGGTCGATGATGCCGAACTGGCGGCCCGTCGCGCCGACCAGGATGCAAAAGGCTGGAAGCCCGCCGAGGCGCGCCCGCGCAAGGTCACTACCGCGCTCAAGGCGTATGCCTTGCTCGCCACCAGCGCCGACAAGGGCGCGGTGCGCGACAAGGCGTTGCTGGACGGCTGAGTCGCAACTGCGATGCGGAACGCGCCGGGCATGGTCCGGTGCAGGGACGCAGCATGGGTGCCGTGGGTTGCCAAGAGGGTGCCATGGAGATCAGGACGCGATATCCCCGGTTGTTTTTCGACGCGAATGCGCAATTGGAACACCACGCATTCGCCGTGGTGCAGGGGACGCGCGATGATCTGCACGCCTTGGGATACACGCCGAATACCGCGATCGGCGTGCGTTTTACCTTCGTGCAAGAGGACGCGGGCGTTGACGGTCAATCCGATGCGTTGATCTTTCACGGAAGGATCGTCCGCAGCGTACGGTTCGGTTTGCTGCTTCAGGCCGACGAGGCGGGTGTGCGTTGGCTGTCCGATCTCGATCCAGATGAGGTCTAGGTGTTGCAGGCAGCTTCGCGCGGTTGATCGTCGTCGACGACCGATGCGCTGACGGAAGATCGAGTTTCGATGCGCGTTGCAATAGAGTGGGGATATCGACACCCGGGAGTTCGAACATGCGTCGTCTGTTGCTGTCCCTGTCGTTGTGCCTGGCCGTCGCATCCCATGCCCACGCCGCCGACGACACCCGTCTCTGGGACGTCTACGCACAGCAGCTCAAGGGCGTGAAATACGTATCGCTCTCGCACGTGATCGCGCCCGGGATCCCGGTGTGGCATGGCTTTGGCCCATCGAAGTTCGAGCCGGCCACCGATCCAACCGACGGGCACGCCTACAGCTACGCCAAGGATGGATTCGAGGCCACGCGTTACATGTTGTCGACCGACCAGCTGGGCACCCAGCTCGATCCCCCGGCGCACTGGGCGCCGGAATATCCATCCATCGACGAGTTGCCGGCCAGCTACACATTGCGGCCACTGGTGGTGATCTCGATGGTCGACCAGGTCAGGAAGACGCCGGGCTACTCCCTGACCGTGGCTGACATCCAGGCCTGGGAAAAACAGCACGGCCGGATCCCGGAAGGATCGGTGGTGTTCGTGCGTTCGGACTGGTCCAGGCGCTGGCCCGATCCGGCGCTGGCCGCGCTTGAGCACTTCCCGGGCGTGTCACTGCCGGCGTTGAAGTTCCTGCACGAGCAGCGCCACATCCTGCTGCACGGGCACGAGCCGTTGGACACCGACGACAGCCCCAACCTGGAAGGCGAAGCCTGGCTGATGCATCACGGCTACGCACAGGCCGAAGGGGTCGCGCACCTGGACCAGGTGCCGGAAGTCGGGGCGCTGGTGGCGATCGGGTTTCCGCGGTTCCAGGGCGGCACCGGCGGCTACGCCAGTTTCACCGCGATCTGCCCACCGGACTGGCCGCACGGCGTGAGCGCCGACCCGCGTCGCGATGCGCCGCTGCCGCGGTCGGACAAGCCGCTGCGTTGGGACCAGGCCAAGGGCGTGCGCGTGCGTTGAGGACGTGCGTGGTGCGCTCCGCAGGTGCGGAGGGCGCGCCGTTCACCACATCAGGTCGTCGGGGATCCTGTATTTGTCCTGGTCATAGAAGTCGTCACCATCGCCGGCGGCGGTCGGTGTCGCGGCGCTTCGCTTGCCATGGTCGAGCAGCACCAGAGACCCATCGCGCTCATAAATCTTCTCGGCGGCCACGCGAGGAATCAGTTCCACGCCGTCGCCCGCCCGCACGATCACCAACGCGCCGCTGATCAACTGCGTGCGCAAGGCGGGGTTGACCAGCACGGTACGGATCACGGTGCCGTCGTTGAAGCGGTACTCGATTTCGCCGCTGCGCTTGACCTTGTTGGTGTCCACGATCTGCCGGATCTGCGCCTGCAGCTCCTGGCGCTTGGCCTGCGCGTTGCGCTCGGCGGCCAGGGCGCGGTCGCGCTCGGCGCGTTCGGCCTGCAGCTTGGCCGCGTCGATCCTGTCCTGGTCGTCCTGTGGCTTGGCACCGCCTTTGCCCAGGCGCGCCTTGACCTGGTCGCGGGCGATCTGGTCGGCCTTGCCCTTCTTGACCAGACCGGCTTTGAGCAACTGTTCCTGCAGGGGATTGCGCATGACACAACACGACGACGTGACGGGTGGGCAGTGTAGCGCCGGGCGCCCGTTGCGCCAGCGCGCCGGTGCAGGCACGCTCGCCGCCATGTCCGTCTCCGATCCGCGCGTCGATGCGTACATCGACAAGGCCGCGCTGTTCGCCCAGCCGATCCTGGGCGAGATCCGGCAGCGCGTGCACGCCAGCTGTGGGCAGGCCGAAGAAGCGATCAAGTGGGGCATGCCGGCTTTCCTGTACCGCGGCAGGATCCTGTGCGTGATGGCCGCCTTCAAAGCGCACGCGACGCTGGCGTTCTGGCGGCGCGAGGCCGGCGCATCCAGGCCTGAAAAAGCAGGCGCGGCGATGGGGGAGTTCGGCAAGCTGACCCAGGTGAAGGATCTGCCGGGCAAACGCGACTTTGCCGCCAAGGTCAAGGCGGCGATGCAGCAGATCGAGGCAGGCGCGCCGCAGCGCGTGGTCAAGCCGCGCGCGCCGCTGGCCATGCCGCCGGCGTTTGCCGAAGCGCTGGCGAAGGCGCCGCAGGCCAAGCGTGTGTTCGATGGATTTTCTGCCGGGTATCAGCGCGACTACCTGGAGTGGATCGGCGAGGCCAAGACCGAAGCCACGCGCGACAAGCGCATTGCCCAATCAATGCAATGGCTGGGCGAGGGCAAGCATCGCAACTGGAAGTACGAGCATTAAACGCGGACGTGCGGCCCGCAAACGCAACGAGGTGCCGGTTGGCGCCTCGTTGCATGCCAGCGCTTAGCGACTGGCGGCGACCACGCTGCTGATGAGGCCGGTGGTCACCGCGATCAGCACATAGTCGTTGTCGACCTTGCGCCATTCGTGTCCCTTGGGCGGCGCCTTCAGGCCATGCTTGCGATAGTCTGGCACGCGGTCGCCGCGCGAATTCTGTGCGAGTCGTTCGCCCTTCTTGTGCGGGTTGCCGCGCGGCTGCTCGTGGCGCGGCGCGTCGTGGCCGTCGCCGCGGTGCTCGTCATGCTGCTGGGCCAGCGCCGCGCCGGAAAAGCACAGGCTGGCGGAAACGATCAGGGTGGGAATCAGCTTCATTGGGTGTCCTTATGTGGAGGCGGGCGGCGGTCGTCCGCCCGTGTGGCCACGCTAGGTGTCCCGATGTGAACGGCGCCGCCTGATCACTGCATCGGACGCTTGAACGGTGCAGCTTTGCCAGCCGCAGGTGAGGTCCACGTGGCGTGTGTGTCGTGGACATGGCGAACGTGTCGCCATGTGCCGCCGCGTCCTGCGCGCCGGCCAATACGGCTGGCGCGAGGCTGGCTTAGGGCTGCTGCACGCAGTACAGGTTGGAGGAGGCGATCTCCGATGCATCGGCGGCCTTGAAGTGCGTGGTCGTCCAGCCCTGGTGCATGCCTGCGACGGCCTCGTTGCGGTACAGGCCGCTCAGGTGGCAGACGCCGTCCACTTCCTGGGTGTTGCCGCGCACGCTGACTTCAAGCCCGCCCGGTTCGCCATTGGTGTTGGCCAGGCTGAAGGTGTTGAGGTCGGTGTCGTTGCACTTGGGCTCCTTGTGCGATTCCAGCGCCAGCACCACCACCTGGTCGGCCTGTTGTGGTGGGGCGACGTCGATGTTGTTGTCCGCATCGACGGTGGGCTTCCACACCGGGATCGGCGTGCGGTTGTCGTCGGTCTTGCAGGCCGGGATGCCAGGCACCAGGTCGCCGGCCTCGGCCATGGCGGCCTGGCCCGGCGGCGGCGCGGACGCCTGCGCGCCTTCGCCGCTGGTCGGGCTTGGTGCGGCGGCGCCCGGGGCGCCGGGCTGATTGGCCGGCGCCTGTGATTGGGCCGGCGGCGTGGCGGCAGCCGGCGCAGGTGTGGACGGCTGGCAGGCGGCGCAGGCCAGGCCCAGCGTGGCGGCCACGAACAGATGCTTCATGAAGACTCCGGAGGGGGACCAATAACCCGAGGCAGTCGGCATGGATAACCGCCCCTGCATTAAAAAGATGTTGCCACCCCAAGACAGCATGGCGTCACCGCGTCCTGCTGCATGCAACTGCGCATGCACTGCGCGGCATCACGCAGACAGAGAGCGGCGCAGCAGCAGGCGAAATTCGTCGATGGCACCGTCGCTGCCAGGCAGGCCCGGCAGCGTGCCGGCGCCCTTGACCACAGTGATCACCGCGATCGCCTGGTGTCCGGTCCGATCCTGGCGCGCTGGCTGGGCCGGCGGCTGCGGGTGAGGGCGGCATCGCCGCCCCAGGCCTCAGTGGGGCAGTGCGCGCGCCGGCAGTGTCAGGCGATACACCAGCAGGCGGTTGTCGTTGTCGTAGGCCGAATCACAGCCCTGGCCCTGCATCCGGCACTGGCGTGCGATGAAGTCGTTGTCGTTGCCGACCAGTAGCAGCCAGTCGTTGGCCCGCGCGCTCTCCAGCGCCGGTACCAGCGCCATGGCTTCCCATTTCTCCGACATCAGCCCGGGGTGGTCGCCGCGATCGGCGTCCAGGTCCAGGCCGACTTGGGCCAGCTGCGCTGGATCGAGCAGGTTGAGCAGTTCTGTCCAGCGTGCGGGCTTGAGGCCGGCCTTGAGCTGGGTCGACGTGGGCGAGGACAGCAGTGAGGCAGCGCTGGTTTCGTAACGCGTGCGGGCCAGGTTGCTGGCACCGGCGGTGTCGACCAGCAGGACCGACTTGTAGACCAGCCGGTCGCGCTGGCCGGTGCCCAGCCCGTTGCCATCGCGTGCCAGCATCAGGAAGTGCGTGTTGTCCAGGGCACGCAGTTCGCTCTGCGCAGCGGTGCGGTCTGCCTTGCCGCCGTCGCCCTTGCGGGCATAGGCCGGCAGTTGCACCACGTAGTGGCCAATGGGCGCGGTCGGTAGCGCGTGCTGGCTGATGTCGTAGACCAGCACCCGGGTGTTGATGCGCCCGGATGCATCGCCCTTGGCCGTGTCCTGCACCAGCGCGCTCTGCAGCGCCACGAACAGGCGCCGCCCGTCTGGCGAGACATCCATGCCTTCCACGCCCTGGTTGTTGCGGCGGCCGCGGTCCGGCGATCGGATCGAATCGAACATCACCTTGCCGTTGCGCTGGGGCAACACGGCCGGCGGCGGTACGATCACCCCGCGCAGCGTGCCGCCGGCGTCGAAGTAATAGACGTTGGCGCTGTATTCGTCGCCGATATAGAAGTGCCCATCGCCGGTGAAGGCCAGCGATTCGGCATCCAGCGAGATCTTGCCGGCGCCCACGCCGTCGGCCGGCGAGGGCAGGACGACACCGTTGCGCACCACCGTGTGTTCACCGGGATCTGCCCCGGTGAAGGGCTGCCCATCGAAATCGCGCAGGGTCAGGCCGCCTTCGGGCACCAGCGTGACCGTGTTGCCCGGTGGCCTCCCGGCCGCCGGCAGGCGCACCTGCAGGCGCAGGCGCTCCAGCCGCGCGGCGTAGTCGTAGAACAGCCCGGCTTCGGGATCGTTGCGGCCGCGGTCCGGCAGCGTCCACAGCGTGCCGGTGTAGCCATCGTCGGTGCGCTTCCACTGGTCGGCGCGCACCGCGATGGAAGAGAACGAGCCCAGTGTGTCGCCCATGAAATCGACCGTGCCGGCCGGCAGGACGCCAGCCGCGACCAGCCCCTGGTCGACATAGGCCTTGCCGCTGACCGTGATCGCATGCGGCGGCGCGGTGGCGACCTGGTGCGGGGTGGTGAACACCACGCCCGACACCGCCGCCGCGCTGGCCAACAGCCAGGGCGCCAGGCTCATCCGCGCACCCCCATGCCGCCATCAGAACCGCACGTCGATCGAGCCGAACACCTGGCGTGGCGCCGATGCATGGAACACGTAGAGCGCGCCGGTGGCGTCGGTCGGGGCGAACACACTCGAATCCAGGTTGCTGGCATAGCGTTTGTCGGTGAGGTTGGTGAGGTTGAACGACAGGCGCACGTTCTTGGCGAACGCCACCTGGCCGAAGTCGTAGCCGCCGGCGGCGTCGAAGACGGTAAAGCCGCCGAAGCCACGATCGTTGGTATAGGTGTAGAAGCGCTCGCCGGTGTACTTGCCGCGCAGCGAAGCGTACCAGCCGCCATCGTGCCAGGTCAGTTCACTGGACAACATCTGCTTGGGCGTATCGGTCTGGATCTTGCCCTTGATGTGCTGGACCACGCCGGCCTGGGTGTAATCGGAGGCGTAGGTCGAGCGGTTGAGCGAGGCCGCGTTGTACCAGGTGAAGTGTTCGCTGGGCGACCAGATCACGGTCAGTTCGGCGCCACGGGAGTCCACGCCGCCGGCATTGTAGAAGCGGTTGCCACAGGTCGGTCCGACCGGCTGGCGCGAATCGCAGGGGTTGTACTGCAACAGGCGATTGTCAAAGCGCACCGTGTAGGCGGCCAGCGAGGCCTGCAGCGTGTCGCCGACGAAGCGATAACCTGCTTCCAGGGTGCGCGACTGTTCGGGCTCGAGCGTGCCCTGTGCGTCCCAGGTGGCCTGGCTGACCGCCTGCGGGCCCAGCTTGAAGCCGCCCTGGAACATGGCGATGTTCTTGGCGAAGCTGGCGAAGACTTCCTGGGTATCGGTCAATCGATAGTTGGCGCCGAGGCTGGGCAGGAAGGACCTGCTGGCCTTGAGCGTGCCGGTGGAGAACTGGTTGTTGGAGGTCGGCGAGATCGCGATCCTGGCCGTCCCCGGGAGGGCCTGCGCATCGGCGGTGGCATGCAGCAGCTTGGCGCCGCCTTCCAGGGCGAGCTGGTCGTCGAGCAGGTGCCAGGTGTCCATGACGAAGGCCTGCCGCGTCTCCCAGCGCGTGCGCTGGGCGAACACGCCGGTATCGGCCTGGGTGCTGTTCATGCCGCTCATGTCGCGCGGGCCGTCCACTGCGGTCTGGTAGCGCTCGGCACTGCTGGTGTTGCGCTCGTACCAGACGCCGGCCTGCAGCAGATGGTTGCCCAGCGACCAGTCCAGGCCAAGCGTGCCGCCATTGCGGTCGATGGTGTAGAGGGTGTTGCGGAAGATGATCGGGATTTCCTGCGCGGTGCCCTTGTGGGAGTAGGCGCCGCTGTTCCAGTTGTGGCCCTGGCCATCGTCGTCGTGGTGGTAGCCCAGCGCATGGACGGTGACGGCCTGGCCCAGGAAGAAATCCCCCGAGAGCGAATACAGGTTGTCGTTGCGCAGGATCTGGCCGGCGGTAAACGCGCCGTCGGCGTCCAGCGCGGCGTCGCTTCGGTCGCATTTGGCGGCATTGAAACTGGCGGTGTTGCAGTACGCCTTGGCCACCGCCTTGTTCCAGTCCGGCGCGTAACCGCCCCAGTCCCAACCCAGCCCGCGCGCCATCTCGGCCTTGGACAGGTAGAAGTAGTCGGCCTGGGAGGTGCGCGAGGTATCGACGAAGGCGCTGATCCGGCCGTGGTCGAAGGCGTACACGCCCTTGGCGTTGAGCTGCTTGGTGGTCGAGCCGTTGTAAGCGCTCTGGTCGTTCCACAGGTCCGAGGCGGCATTCATGCCCGACACGTAGGCGGAGAAGCCATCGTGTTGTCCGGTATCCACGCGCACGAAGGTGCGGCGATTCCGGTCGCTGCCGATGGTCTGGGTGACACGCGCCCCAGCGGCCTCCTGCGGACCGCTGGAGGTGTAGCTGATCGTGCCGCCCAGGTTGCTGGACGACGGCGTGCCCAGGGTGCCGATGCCCTCGGCCAGCTCGGCGCCGGCCATGTTCTCTGAGATCAGCGCACGGTTGATGGTCAGGCCGTTGTAGTTGTTGTACGCGCCATCGCCCAGGGGAATGCCGTCGAGCGTGTAGCCCAGGCGGGTGCTGTTGAAGCCGCGCAGGCTCAGGGTCATCGATTGCTCGTTGCTGCCCAGTGCATCGGCCGATTGCGCATTGACGCCGGGCAGCACGTTGAGCGCCTTCTGCAGGCCGGTGCCGGGCGGCAGGATGTCCAGGTTGCGCCGGCTGATGCGCTGTACCTGGCGGGCCTGGCCGCTGCCGATCACCGAGACCTTGTCCAGATCGGTCGCAGCCTGCGCGCTGGTATCTGCATGCGTGGCGTCAGCGGCGGCGTCCTGTGCCCGGGCAGCCGGCATCAGGGCCACGGCAAGGGCCGTGGCCAGCAGGGATTTCTTGATCATGTGTGCGCTCATGCGGGCACGCGCGGGCGCCGAAGCACGCACGTCATGCGAAAAAGGAGTGGTGTCTGCGGGCCAGAAGAGTGCGGCCGGCTGGATCCCTGTCCGCCCGCATCCGTCATCTGCGCGTCAGAATTTTTTCACCAACGCATGACTGAACCATGACAGGGCTGACATGTTTTGCAGACCTGCGCATCGAGGCTGCGGGCGGACGCCTGCAGTGAGCCCGCGCAACAGGCGCGCGACGCATGTTTCAAGGGACCTTCAGCGCAGCGCGGTGTCCGAGATCGCGGCAGCAGGGATCTGCATGGCATCCACATGCCGCGCACTGCATGTGCGTCACAAGCCGGGAAGCGGACAACCTCTGCGCGTGCCGAATGCAGCGCCCGCCGCCTGCGTCAATCCGGGGCGTCATCCCGCTCCTGGATGACCTGCCTGACCTGCGCTTGGGCCAGTGCGAACGCCTCGTCCGCATTGGCGCCTTCCAGTTCGCCCTCGTTGAACAGCAGTGGTGGCTGCTCCTCGATCTGCACGGTCTTGGCGAAGGCACGGCCATCGTCTCCAGTCCAGATCTCGACACGGAATCCGGTCTGGTCATGGAGGCCAGTCTTCCAGTGTTTCTTGAATTCGGTCATGCGGGTCCTCCAGCGTGTGTGCCAGGTCGTCAGCCGATGCTTTATCCATCGCGGCCACTGACCGGCAGTGAAGCGCATCGATCGTGATGATGCGGACATGCGCCCGTTGCACGGGCTAGGCGTGCAACGGCGCAACCACGGGCCCCACGCTCGATGCGTTCGATCGATCCGCGCGCCAATCCCCGCGCGACTGCGGCTACTGGCGCGTCATGACCAGTCCACGACGGTGGAAGATTGGGCTGGTGCCCAGTTCCCATCCCATCAGGCCATCGACGGTCGCCAGCACGGACACGCCGCCGTGGGCGCGGAACAACGGCGCATCGTCCACCGAGATGAGCAAGACCGGATGCCCGAGCAGGAGGAACTCATCGAAGGCGCCACGCAGCTCGCGCACCAGCCGCTCGGCCCCGACATTGTTCATCAGGAAATAGAAGTACTGGCGATGGCGCAGGCCGGACATCGCGCATCATGGCGCCGGCCGCTGTTGGGCTGCGATGAAGCTTGCGCTGAACCGGGACCTGGTGCGCGTGCAGCCAGGCAGGATGAACGGGCGTGCGACCGTCCACGGCTTGCACGACCGCTGTTGCACTGGCGCCAGGCGGGCCCTTGCGCCAGCATGGCCACAGACGCCCGAGAGACTGCACCGATGCCGCGCCAGGACAAGACAACGACCACCGATGATCCGCGCATCGTCGGGTTCAGCGTGCCGTCCGGGCGTCAGCCGGGGCGGGACGAGGACATCATGGTGGTCTTGCTCGATGCACAGCCCAGCCCGGCGTGGATCCAGCTTTTCCACGCGCAGGCCGAAGCGCTCATTGCCCGGATGGGGCTGCGGGCCATCCGCGTGGTGGGCCGCAGCATCAATGCCGTCGGCACCATCGCCCAGCTCAGGAAGACGCCGCCCGATTTCCAGGGACTGATCAAGCACGTGAGCTTTGATCGCCGCATCGCGATCAGCAAGGCCTGGCGCAGGAAGACCTCCGACACCATCGGGCCGCCGCCACCGCCCGATCTGCGCGAGCTGGAGATCGAGCGGATGGAGCGCGTCCCCGGCATCACCTCGATCCTGGAAAGCGTGATGGCGCTGACCGGGCTGCGTTTTGCGGCCGTCGCGCGCGTCACCGACAGTCGATGGACGGCGCTGGTGGTGGTCGATCATGCGCGCTTCGGCCTGGCGCCCGGCCAGGACATGATCCTGGAGAAGACGCTGTGCAACGAAGTGCGCCAGATGCGGCAGGTGGTGGCCTTCAGCCACGCCAGCGCGGACCCACGCTATGCATCGCATCCGCTGCCCCCCCTCTATGGATTCGAAAGCCACCTCTCCGTGCCGGTCTACCTGGCAGATGGCGTGCTGTTCGGCACGTTGTGCGCACTTGATCCGGAGCCCAGGCCGATCACCGACGAGATGATCGGCATGGTCCTGGCCTTCGCTGCACAGATCGGCCATGCATTGAGCGCCGACAGCGCCGCGCACGCCCCTGCCAGCCGGGCCGGCGATGACGGGCGTCTTGAATCCGCCTGAGCTGTCTGGGCGGTTGATCGCCACGCTCTGATCGGCGCGCGCGACAGATCAGGTTGCGGCCGATGGCAGCGGTTGCAGCGCCATCGCGCAGATCAGTCCGTCCTCGAACGCGAAGCAGTGGCCGACATGTTCATCGGGCAGGACCGTGCCGGCAAAGCTGCGCACCACCTGGTGTACGTTGGACAAGGACCTGGGCCTGGCCCTGCGCGAAGAACGCGGTCGGCGCGACGTGCGGATCGATCTCGCTCCACTGCTCGGTCCAGTAGGCGCCGATCTGGTCGAACCCCTGACCACGCCTGCCTTGAACGCCCTGGGCCAGGTGACATCGGCCGTCACCAGCGCGGTCGCCGCGGCGATGTCACGCGCGTTGAAGGCCGCATAGGCCGCGCGCAGCACCGGATGTCGTGCGCGGATGGATCTGGCATGCCATGCACCTGAGCGTGAGGCGCGGGGCTGCACTGATACCAGAAAAAAGCCGGGCGAACCCGGCTTGTTCCTTACCCCGGAAACTTGGGGAACTTCTCGTCCGGGTGGTTCTTCTTCCAGTCGGTGTAGGCCGCGGTGCCTTCCCAGGCCGCGAACGCACGCGGCGGACGGCCACGACCGGTCCAGGTCTCGCCGCTGTGCGGCAGCCAGTATTTGGCGGCCACTTCCTTTTTCGGGCCCGATGCGGCCGGCTTGCTGGCCTTTGCGCCACTGACCACGAACCCTGCGATCTCCGCCTTCTGGCGCGAGTTGAACTGATCCGAGAAACTTTTGAGCAGCGACACGATCTGCTCGAAGGCTTCGGTGGACTGCTGGCCGAGCAGTTCGGTCTCACGTTCTTCAAGCTGGCGCAGCTGTTCTGCCAGCTTGGCCTTGGCCTCGGCGATGTCCGCCAGGCTGGGCGCGGTGTTTGACGTCATGGGTGTCAGGTCTTGGGCGGGAATCGGACCCCATTCTCAACCGTTGTCGCCGTGGCGGCAATTGGCGCATCGCCGGCGTGCCGGCAACGCCAGGGCAGCCAGCGCGCCGATGGACCACGCCCGGTCGGCGGCGTGGCCCGGCACATCAGCGGGGCGGCATTGCATTGACACACCGGAAGCGGCCACCGACAGTGGGCTGCAACACCCTGATGTCACTGCACATGGCCATCGTGTACACCGGTTCCATCGAGGCAGTCGACTGGCCTCAGCTGGCCGCCTTGTTCGTCCGCACCGATCTGGGCGATCGAAGCCCACAGCTGCTCCAGGCGCTGTTCCAGGGCAGCCAGGTCACGGTCTTCGCGCACGACGAAGAGCGCCTGGTGGGTGCGGCGCGTGCCTTGTCCGATTTCGTCTTGTGGTCGGCCATCTTCGACGTCGCCGTCGATCCGGCCTACCAGGGCAAGCGCATCGGCGCGACGCTCATGCAGATGATTTCCGACGCCACCGGGACGCCGAATGCCATGCTCAAGTCAGTGCCCGGCAAGGAGCCGTTCTATGCAGGGCTGGGGTTCTGCGCGATGCCGGCCGGCATGGAGCGCCAGCACAGTGGTGCGCCGCGCGGATAAGGCCGCCACGGCGCGATCGCAGCGCTGGACCGGGTCATGAGCGCGGCGCTCGATCCGGCGCGGATCATCTCCGGGATGCTGCGTTTGAGGCGGGTCCGCGCGGGGCAGGCAGCCGCCTCCCGCATAATGGACACACCCCCACGTTCATCCCCACACCATGCCTCTGAATCCCCAGACGCTGGCCGCGGCGCTATCGCCGCGACAGCGCAACCTCATCCTGCTGGCCTTGGCGCTGGGAGGTTTTGCGATCGGCACCAGCGAATTCGCCAGCATGGGCCTGATGCTGGAGATCAGCCGTGGCCTGCACATCACCGAAAGCCAGGTCGGCCACCTGATCAGCGCCTATGCGATCGGCGTGGTGGTCGGTGCGCCGCTGCTGGCCTTCATCGGCGCGTGCTTCCCGCGCCGCACGCTGCTGTTGGCGTTCATGGCGTTCTACGCCGTGGGCAACCTGGGTAGCGCATTCGGTACCACCTACGGGTTCATGCTGTTGGCCCGCTTTGTGGCGGGGCTGCCGCATGGTGCGTACTTCGGCGTGGCGATGCTGGTGGCGGCCGCGATCAGTCCGCCGGCGCAACGCGGCGTGGCCGTGTCCAAGGTGCTGCTGGGCCTGTCCATCTCGATCCTGGTCGGCAACCCCTTCACGACCTGGCTCGGCCAGCTGCTGAGCTGGCGCGTCGCTTTCGCCCTGGTCAGCGTGCTGGCGGTGGCCACGGCGCTGATGATCGCGCGGTTTTTGCCACGCGATCCCAGCGAGCGCCTCAGCACGCCGATGGGCGAACTGCGCGCGTTCAACCGCACCCAGATCTGGCTGGCGTTGCTGATCGGTGCGATCGGCTTTGCCGGCATGTTCGGTGTCTTCACCTACATGGCGCCCGCGCTCGTGCAGGTCACCGGCATCGGCGAGGCCTGGCTGCCGCTGGCGGTGGGCGCGTTCGGCGTCGGCGCGGTGATCGGCAACGTGGCCGGCGGCAAGCTCGTCGACCGCTTCAGGTTCCGGGCCACGGCGATCGTGCTGGCCTGGTCGGTGGTCGTGCTGCTGCTGTTTCCGCTCGCTGCCCTGTCGCCGTGGACGGCGCTGCCGTGCATCGTGGCCATCGGCACGATGGGCGCACTGGCCGTTGCCCTGCAGACGCGGCTGATGGACGAAGCCGGCGAGGCCCAGACCCTGGCCGCCGCGTCCAACCACGCCGCCTTCAACGCCGCCAACGCGCTCGGGCCGCTGCTCGGTGGCATGGCCATCGATGCCGGCTACGGCCCCACCTCGACCGGCTACATCGGCGCGGTCATGGCCGCCATCGGCCTGGCGATCTGGTATGTGGCGGTGCACCTCGAGCGCAAGCACGCGCTAGCGGTTGGCGCGCGTTGAACAGCGGCGATCACGGTCAGCGGGTTGATCTGGTCGATCAGGCGCGCGATGGTGCCCCATCGATGCGCCCACTTCGCGGCGAATTTTAAGCTCAGGAAACCGCGCTCAACCCAGCGCGCACAGCGGTGTTTCGTTCGGGCGCAGGGTCAACACCTGCACGCCGGTGCGGGTGACGGCGACGGTGTGTTCGAACTGGGCCGAGCGCTTGCCGTCGCGGGTGTAGACGGGCCACGTGTCGGGGATGGCGCGGATCGCGGCCTTACCCTGGTTGAGCATCGGCTCGATGGTGAAGACCATGCCTTCTTCCAGCCGCAATCCTGTGCCCGGCCGGCCGTAGTGGAGGATCTGCGGATCTTCGTGCATCTGCTGGCCGATGCCGTGGCCGCAGTATTCCTTGACCACGCTGTAGCCCTGCGCTTTGGCGTAATGCGCAATGGCATGGCCGATGTCGCCCAGGCGCGCCCCGGGGCGCACGGCTGCGATGCCTTTCCACATGGCCTGGTAGGTGGATGACACCAGGCGCCGCGCCGGATAGGCCACGTCGCCCACCAGATAGGTGGTGCTGGAGTCGGCGATGTAACCGTGTTTTTCCAGGGTGATGTCCAAGTTCACGATCTGGCCGTCACGCAGCACGTCGTCGTGGGACGGTATGCCGTGGCACACCACATCGTCGATCGAGGCGTTGAGCACGTACGGAAAGTCGTACTGCCCCTTGCTTGCCG
>JBIIHJ010000031.1:0-19645 GCA_044235875.1 Pseudoxanthomonas sp. | reverse complement strand
CCGGCAGCTTTCATGCGCCGGTCGTGGCCAGGGTCGATGTCCGGGACGGCGTGGCGCGTCTGGTGGCCCACGAGTGGCGGGATCCGCAGCGCCGCCTGGACACGCTCCGGCAGGCGAAGAGAGTCCACGCTGTTGCCGCAGGCCTGGCGCTGTCTTGGCGCGGCGTTGGATGGGCATCTGGTCTTTGCAGCAGGCCCTGTCCGGGCAAGGCCCGGATGGCGCCGAATGGATCGTCCAGGCGCGCCCGGGGACGCACGACCATGCCATCAGTCAATGGTCGCCTGGCGCCGGGGCGCTCCCAGACGTGGGCCGACAGGCGATCGCGCTGACAGGCTGGGTGGCGCCGAAACGGGAGATCTCCTGATCTTCTGACGAAATTGTCAGCGGACTGTCAGCAAGGCGTCGGTGCCCGCGCAACAGACTGGCCTGCATCCACGGAAAGCTTTGCCATGTCGGGACGGTCGCCGGGCCGACAGCGCGGCCACCCGTGGCGCCTCTTCCCTCGCACCGGCGACGGTGCATGCCTTCAATACCGACGGCCTGGCCGCATCAGCATCTTGCCCCTGCCGCGGCCGCGCCGTCGCCACCTGAATGGACCCTCGCATGAGCCAACTTGCCACGCCGTACCATGACGCCATGAAACTGCTGATCATCGAAGACGAGCCCAAGACCGCCGGGTACCTGACCCGTGGCCTGGGCGAAGAAGGCTACAGCGTCGATCATGCCGCCAATGGCGTCGATGGCCTGCACCTGGCGTTGACCGGCGATTACGACGCGGTGGTCCTGGACATCATGCTGCCGGGCATGGACGGCCTGCAGGTGATGCAGTCGCTGCGCGCCCAGCGCGATACGCCGGTGATCATGCTGACCGCACGCGACCAGGTGGACGATCGCCTGCGTGGCCTGGGTGCCGGTGCCGACGACTATCTGGTCAAGCCGTTTTCGTTCCTGGAACTGCTGGCGCGCGTGCAGGCCATCACCCGCCGCGGCCGCGCGCACGAGTCCACCCAGATCCAGGTCGGCGACCTGCACATCGACCTGCTGGCCCGTCGCGCCACCCGCCGCGGCCGTCGCCTCAACCTGTCGGCCAAGGAATTCGCGCTGCTGGCGGCACTGGCCCGTCGCCGCTCGCAGATCCTGTCCAAGACGGTGATCACCGAGACGGTGTGGGACATCAATTTCGACACCAACACCAACGTGGTGGAAGTGGCGATCAAGCGCCTGCGCGCCAAGCTGGAGTATCCGGGCGAGGCCAAGCTGCTGCACACCGTGCGCGGCATGGGCTACGTGCTTGAGCTGCGCGAGGACGAGGCCGAGTGACCACGCGCTCCATCGCGGCACGGCTGGGCCTGATGTTCGGCCTGGCCGCCACGGTGGTGCTGGCGGTGCTGGCCATCGCCCTGTTCCTGTTCCAGTCCTACGAACTGCAGCGCCACAACCGCGAAGGCCTCAGCGCGCGGCTGATGATCGTCGAGCGCCTGTCCACGCGCGCCACCGACAGCGAGCACTGGGCCTATTTCCGCGACAAGCTGGCCGACTTCACCCCCGACGACGGCAAGCTGTACTTCCTGGTCGAAAGCAGCGATCCGCGCTTCCGCGTGGGCACCAACTTCCTGGACCAGGCCGCGTTCGACGGGCACGCCGAAGGCTTCGGCAATGCCGAGCTGCCCAACGGCCAGCGCTACCTGACCCTGTCGCACACGCTGCCGGCCGCGGGCGATCGCCCGGCGGTGCAGCTGATCGTGGCCGAAGGCCAGCGCGATATCGAAGCGGCCGAATGGCTGCTGGCGGTGGGCATCGTGGTGCTGTCGCTGGTGGCGATCGCGGCGGTGTCCACGCTGGGCTGGTGGATCGCACGGCGCGGCCTGGCGCCGGTGGACCGGCTGAGCGCCTTCGCCCGGCGGCTGGATGCGCGCGACCTCACCCTGCGCCTGCCCGCCGACAACCTGCCGACCGAGCTGGACGGGCTGGTGATGTCGCTCAACGAGGCGCTGGCCCGCCTGCAGCGCGCTTACGAACAGCTCAACGCCTTCAATGCCGATGTCGCCCACGAGCTGCGCACGCCGCTGGGCAACCTGATCGGCGAGACCCAGGTGACGCTGTCGCGCGCGCGGTCGGCCGACGCACTGGAAACCACGCTGCAGTCCAACCTGGAAGAACTCGAGCGGCTGCGCGCGATCGTCAACTCGATGCTGTTCCTGGCCCGCGCCGACCGCGGCGAATCGGCGCGCGACCTGGTCGAGGTCTCGCTGCGCGAGGAAACCACCAAGGCCGCCGATTTCATGGACATGGTCATGGAAGACGCCGGCATGGCGCTGCAGGTGGACGGCGACGCCCGCGCCCGCGTCGAAGGCTCGCTGTACGCACGCGCCATCACCAACCTGCTGGACAACGCGCTGCGCCATGGCGAACCCGGCGGCACCATCGAGGTGTTGATCGCCGAGACCGGCGACACGGTCAGCGTGACCGTGCGCAACCGGGCCAAGCCGATCCCGCGCGAGGCGCTGGAGCATCTGTTCGACCGCTTCTATCGGGCCGATCCTTCGCGCACCGGCAGCGACCAGAACCACGGCCTGGGCCTGGCCATCGTCAAGGCGATCGCCCAGTTGCATGGCGGCACGGTGTTTGCCGCTTCGGCCGATGGCTACGTGTCGGTGGGGCTGCGCTTCCCGCGGGTGGCCGTGCTGGGCCAGCCGGCGCCGGCCGAACGCACACCCGCGCGTGGCGGCCGCACGCCGCGCATCAGTCCGCAGCCTTCGGCTTGAGGGCCTGCCGGTGGCCGCGAGGCCATCGGCGCCGGTACAGTGCCGGGCATCGTCTTGCCCGCACCGTGGCGTGGAGGCCCATGCTCGCATTCGTGTTCCAGACCCTGCTGGCGGCGACCGTTGCCGCAGCGCCCGTCACCACGCCGGTGCAGGTGCAGGACGCCGTGCCGGCGCGCTGCATCGCCGTCTACCAGGGTTCGGCGGAAGGCTCGCACCTGCTGCTCTCGGCCGACACGCTGGACAAGCTGGCCCGGCTGGAGGCCGATGGCCTGCCGCTGGACGAACGCATGACCCGGATCATGGGCCGGCGCGCAAAGGCGGTGCTGGCCCTGACCCGCGACCTGCCGCGCGATGGCCAGGGCTGCCAGCCGCTGAGCCTGACCAACGCCGGCGATGAAGCGCTGGTGCTGATTCCGCTGATCGAAGCCGGGCGCGTGGCGGTCTGGTCCGACGCGCGCCACGCGCTGGTGCCGGTGATCCGTACCGAGCAGGGTGCGTGCAGCCTGGACGCGCCGGTTGGTGGCTTCAGCGCCACGATCGTGGGCGAGCCCAAGGCCTTCCTGGTGCTGATGACCTGCATCGTCTGAAGTCTCAGCCCACCGGCAGCCGCGCGACCATCGCCTCGAAACGTGGCTGCAGCAGCGCGTGCAGCTGGCGGATCGCCGGGGAAAACTGCTTGCGATGCGGGCACACCAGGTGCAGCGGCACGCTCTCGCCGTGCTGCGGGAACAGCAGTTCCAGCCGGCCATCGCGCACGTCGTCGCACACATCCAGCCACGACTTGTAGGCGATGCCCTGGCCTGCCAGCGCCCAGCGCCGGGTGATCTCGGCATCGTCGCTGAGCATGGCGCCGCGCATGGTCACCACCTGGCGGCGCCCGCCGACGTCGAAGGCCCACTGGTCGTGGGTGCGCCCGCCCAGCGTGTACAGCAGGCCGGCATGCTGGCGGAGCTCGTCCAGCGCCTTTGGCCGCCCGTGCGCGGCCAGGTACGCTGGCGCGGCGACCAGCACGCGCCGGTTGGCCGGGGCCAGCGGCAGGGTCACATAGCGCGCGTCCTCGAACCGGCCCAGCCGGAACGCCACGTCCACCGGATCGCGGAACACGTCGGCCACCTGGTCGGACAGCGACAGGCGCAGTACCAGTGCCGGATGCAAGGCGCGGAACTCGGTCAGCCACGGCAGCAGCGCGTTGCGGCCCAGGTCCGATGGCGCGGCCACGCGCAGCACGCCGCTCAGCGGTCCATCGGCCGCGCGCAGGCGCTCGCGCCCGGCATGCAGCGCGTCCAACACCTCGTGGGCGGTGGCCAGGTACTGCTCGCCTTCGGTGGTCAGGCGCAGTGCCCGGGTGGAGCGCACGAACAGGCGCAGGTCCAGCTCGCGTTCCAACCGCTTGATCGCCGCGCTGGCCTGGCCCGGCAGCAGGTTGGCCTCGCGCGCAGCGGCCGAAAAACTCCCCAGCGCCGCGGTACGCACGAAAAGGCCCAGGTCGTCCAGGCGGATCATTTTCACTCCAATAGTGAAACTGCTTTCCAATTGTGCGGGTTTTTCGTGGGAAAGCGCCCGCCACAATGCAGGTCTCTTCCACGTCCCCTGGAGCTGCCCCATGAAAGCCATCGCCTACACCCAGGCCGGCCTGCCGATCGACGATCCGGCCGCGCTCATCGACATCGACCTGCCCAGGCCGCAGCCCGGTCCGCAGGACCTGCTGGTCAGGATCCACGCGGTTTCGGTCAATCCTGTGGACACCAAGGTCCGCCACCGCGCCGAAGTCAGCGAGCCGCGCGTGCTGGGCTGGGATGCGGTCGGCACGGTCGAGGCCGTGGGCACCTCGGTGACCCTGTTCAAGCCGGGCGACGTGGTCTTCTACGCTGGCGTGATCAATCGCCCCGGCAGCAACGCCGAGTACCAGCTGGTCGACGAGCGCATCGCCGCGCTCAAGCCGGCCACCCTGGACGATGCCCAGGCCGCGGCGCTGCCGCTGACCGCCATCACGGCGTGGGAGCTGCTGTTCGACCGCCTGGCGATCCCGGAAGGCGGCGGCGAGGGCCATGTCCTGCTGGTCACCGGTGCCGCCGGGGGCGTGGGTTCGATCCTGGTCCAGCTGGCGCGCAAGTTGACCGCGCTGACCGTGGTCGGCACCGCCTCGCGCCCGGAAACCCAGGCCTGGGTCAAGGAACTCGGCGCCCACCACGTCATCGACCACAGCCAGCCGTTGCTGCCGCAGCTCAAGGCGGCCGGCATCGAGCAGGTCCAACACGTGGCCAGCCTCACCCACACCGGCAGCTACTACGCCCAGTACGTCGAGCTGATCGCCCCGCAGGGCCAGCTGGCGCTGATCGACGACCTGCCTTCGCTGGATGCCATGCCGCTCAAGCCCAAGAGCATCTCGCTGCATTGGGAATCGATGTTCACCCGCGCCGTCTACCAGACTCCGGACATGCAGGCCCAGCACGACCTGCTGACCCGCGTGGCCGACCTGATCGATGCCGGCACCCTGCGCACCACCTTCGGCGAGCACTACGGCACCATCAATGCGGCCAACCTGCGCCGTGCCCACGCCCTGATCGAAAGCGGCAAGGCCAAGGGCAAGCTGGTGCTGGAAGGCTTCGACTGAGCCGCGCCGCCCCGCGCCCCGGCATACTCGTGCCCCGGGCATCACCGGGGAGCGAGGTGGACATGTACGGTCGGCAGCAGCCACCTGCATCAGGCGTGCGGATTTACCGTGCCACCGCCCTGGCGCGCGCGGGCAATGGGGTGCTGGGCGTGTTGGCGCTGGTGTTTGCCGGTGCGGGCCTGCGCAGCGGCCAGGTCGGGCTGGCGGGAGTGGCGCTGGCCGTGGGCGCCTTGCCGCTGCTGGTCACCCTGCGGCTGCGGCTGGAGCTGACCGCCCGACAGTTGCGCCTGCGCACCTTGCTGAACAGTCGTACGCTGTCGCTGGACCAGATCACCGCGGCCTGGATCGAGGCCCCGCGCGGGGCCTGGTCCTACTGGCGCGCGCTGCCGATGCTGATGCTGACCATCGAAGGCGCCCGCCCGCTGGTGCTCAACCTGCGCGGCCTGCCCGACGCGGCGGTGCGCGCACTGGGCGAGCAGCTGGCCCGCCGAGGCATCGGGATCGGCGTGGCCGACGCCCCCGCCGCGCGCCGGATCGCGGCCCGGATCTGGCCGCCGCCGCAACGTCGCTGAGCCAGCATCCGTGCGCCCGGCGGCCCGTGCACTTCGGCGTCGACCGCGCTTCAGGGCTTGGCGATGCCGGCTTTCAATTCGGTGCGCACCGCCGCAAGCAGCGCCTGCAGATCGTCGTACCGCGGCACGCCATAGCGATCGCCGGTGATGTCCAGGTTGCCCTTGCGCCAATAGCCTTCGGGCGCGGCCACGCGCAGCTTGCCGCTGCGTGCGTACAGACCGAACTCCAGCAGCGTGATCGGGCTCTGCGAGGACGGGACGAAATACATCAGCACCAGGTCGGCCTGTTCCAGCGCGGCCAGTTCCCATTCCACCTGCTGGCGGAAATGCGGATCGCCGGCGTCGGCCTTCCAGGCCGGGTCCCAGTCCGCCCGGCGCGGGTTGAGCACGAGCACGCCGTCGTCCTGCAACGCCTGGGCGACCTGGGCCTGCCAGTCGCCGCTGCGGCCCATGTCGATGCTGCCGGCCAGGAACACCGTCGGCCGCGGGTCATCGTGCGGCACCGGCGCGGGCGAGACGATCACCTGCGAGGCGGTGGCGCCGGCTTGCCAGGACGACAGGCTGGCCAGCAGCATCGCAACCTGGAACAGACCCGGCCTCATTCGGGCACGCCGGCCTGCTGCATGCAGCCCCAGCCGGTGCAGTTGCCGGCGTAATGCTCGGCCACTTCCTGCAGGTACTGCTCGAAGTGGGTGATCTCGGCGTGGCGCGGCAGCATGTTGGCCACCACCAGCACCGACCACGATGATTCGGGATCGTCTTCCAGCGGTGGCTCCAGCTGCACCTTCAGCTCGTTGCGGAACAGAAACATTCCGCAGTCCAGCGCCGACGGCTCATCGGCAAAATCCAGGGTGAAGTCGATTTCGCGCGGGATGCTCAGGTCGTCGCCGGCCGACGCCAGGCGCCACAGCACATCGCCGTTGTCGTCATCGGGAAACTGGGTGGGATTGCGCTGCATGCGGGCGGTCCATCGGCCGGGGAACGTGGGCGCGCAGGATAACGCCGGTTGGCGCATGTTCTGAGACGACCGCCGATACACTGGCGCCATGCAACCTGAAATCCTGATCCTGGCGGCCCTGGTCGCTGCCGTCTTCATCGCGCAGCTGGTGCTGTTGCTGCGCCGCTCCAACACCGATGCGCTGGAAAACGCCCTGCGCGAGGAGCAGCGCAATGGCCGCGGCGAACTGCGCGAGCAGCTCGAGGGCCTGGCGCGCCAGCAGGACGCGCGCATGGACACCTTCGCGCGCCATCTGACCGAACTGTCGACCCGCACCGACACCCGCCTGGACCAGCTGCGCGAGGCGCTGGGCGAGGACGCCCGCAAGGCCCGCGAGGAGGGCGCCCAGGCCCAGCAGCGCACCGCCGACCTGCTCGGCAGCCGACTGGTGGAGATGCGCGGCCAGCTGGACGTGTTCGGCCAGCAGCAGGAAGCGCGCATCCTGGCGTTCGGCCAGCAGCTCACCGACCTCATCGGCCGCACCGATGCGCACATGGCCGCGCTTCGCGAAGCCCTGGCCGAGGATGCGCGCAAGTCGCGCAGCGAGGCAGGCGAATCGCAACAGCGCTTCGCCGATGCACAGGGCCTGCGCCTGACCGAGCTGACCCAACGCAACGAGGCCCGCATCGCCGAGATGCGGGCCACGCTGGACCAGCAGCTGCAGCGCCTGCAGGCCGACAACGCCGCCAAGCTTGAACAGATCCGCGTGACCGTGGACGAAAAGCTGCAGGGCACGCTCAACGAGCGCCTGGATTCGTCCTTCAAGCTGGTGTCCGAGCGCCTGGAGCAGGTCCAGCGCGGGCTGGGCGAGATGCAACAGCTGGCCACCGGCGTGGGCGACCTCAAGCGCGTGCTGACCAATGTCAAAAGCCGCGGTGGCTGGGGCGAAGTACAGCTGGAAAACATCCTCGAGCAGACCCTCACCGCCGAGCAGTACGCGCGCAGCGTCAAGGTGCGCGAAGGCAGCAACGAGATGGTGGATTTCGCCGTGCGCCTGCCCGGGCGCGGCGACGCGCTCGGTGCGCCGGTCTGGCTGCCGATGGATTCCAAGTTCCCGCACGAGGACTACGAGAAGCTGCTCAACGCCCAGGAGCTGGGCGATGTCGAGGCCGTGCGGGTGACCGGCGCGCAGCTGGAGCGCGCCATCCGCATCCAGGCCAAGTCGATCAGCGACAAGTACATCGCCCCGCCGCAGACCACCGACTTCGCGGTGATGTTCTTGCCCACCGAAGGGCTGTATGCCGAAGTGATCCGCCGCCCCGGCCTGGTCGACCTGCTGCAGCGCGAGCATCGGGTGGTGATCGCCGGCCCGACCACGGTCACCGCACTGCTCAACAGCCTGCAGATGGGCTTCCGCACGCTGGCCATCGAGCAACGCTCGAGCGAGGTCTGGGCGCTGCTGGGCGCGGTCAAGGGCGAGTTCGGCAAGTTCGCCGGCATCCTGGAACGCGCCGAAAAGCAGATCAACACCGTCGGCAAGAGCCTGGGCGATGCCAGCAAGAAGACCCGCACGATCGAACGCAAGCTGCGCGGCGTGGAAACCCTTACCGAATCCCAATCCCAGGCGCTGCTTGGCGACCTGGGCGGCGAGGTCGAGGACGACGCAGCTTCGCCGGATGATGACCAGGGCAGCTGAGGGCGGAAGACTGCGTTGATGCCCGCTTTCATCCGCCACGGGCTTACGGCAGGTGATGGCTGAGCGCGGTCCCGAGTCCCGGAGTCCGGTGTGCTGAACACGCAGCACGGCCATGAAGTCCCGGTGCTCGTACCTCGTGCGAGTCCGGCGCCAGTCATCGCGCCTGCGATGCCGACAGACTGAAAAGGGGCTTCTGACTTCTTCGTCGTCAGAAAGCCGATGCTCCATCGATTCAACATTCGGCCAATGCATTGGTGCATAGCTTCGCCAAGCCGCACGCCTGCATGCGACGGCTGGAGGTGGGCACGGCGTTGAACAGTGGCGGACGCGTGGACTGACCGGAGGACACGCCAGTCAGCGCTGCATCGCCCGCCCGTGGCATCACCATCAAGCGCGCGGCACGACGCGCATGCCCTCTGAAGCACCAGGCTTCTGCACAATGCGCGGGCGACCGCCACGCGTAGAACCGTCAGGCACCTGCCTGGAACGAGGGCGTCGCTTCACGATGCACCGGCGCAAGCGCGTGCCCTGGAGGTGCTGGTCGTGCGACCTGGCGATTGTCCCAGGGGGACCCTGGCAGCCAGGCGACGCAGGGCACCGTGCGCTATGCTCCGCCCGGGGAAGGAGGCGTTCCTGCGTGTCGACGCGGAAGCCCAGCCGGGACAGGCTTTTCAAATTGGGGAAATATCTTGCTTAAGCACCGACTTGCGATCGCGCTGGCGATCTGCGTTGCCGCGCCTGTGTGCCATGCACAGACGGCGCCACCTGCCGCGGCAAGTCAGGCGCAGGCGTCGATCTCCTCCATCCGGGTCCTTGGCGTCGTGCCGCATCCTGAGGCGGGCATTTCCGAGTCCTCGATTCAAGCGCTTGCCGACAATGCGTTGCGCGAGCAGGCTGCCGGCGCAGCGCCTGCTTCGCTCAGCTTTGCCCAGATCCAGGCGATCGCCGACCAGATCACGCAGGCTTATCGATTGGCCGGTTTTCTGGTGGCCAAGGCCATCGTGCCGCCGCAGCAGATCGAAGCCGGTGGCACGCTCACGATTCAGGTCGTCGAGGGACGCCTTGGACAGGTCCGCGTCCAGGGCAGCAACCGGTACCGCACCAGCACGCTGGCTGCACCCATGCAGCCCCTTGTCGGACAACCGGTCCAGCTGAAGTCACTCGAGCAGGCCGTGCTGCAGGCGCGGGCGTTGCCCGGCGTTTCGATCTCGCCGGTCCTGGCGCCCGGCGCCAACCCGGGAGAGACGGACGTGATCCTGGTGGCGCAAGACAGCGGCCGTCCGTATGCGGTTCGCCTGGGTGCCAGCAATCAAGGCACCGACACCTCGGGCCGATACCGCCTTGAAGCCGGAGTCACGCTTTACAGCCCGATGGGCGTGGGCGACCTGCTCTCGGCCAGCTATGCCTACGGACTCAACCCGAATGACAGCTGGGTGGGCGCCGCGGCGTACAGCCTGCCGTTTGACAGCGCCCGCGGCGTGACCGGGGTCGTCGGATTCAGTCGTAGCGAGTTGGAGATCACGACCGGGCCGTTTGCGGCCCTGGAGCTCAACGGCCCGACGACGCAGGGCTATACGGGGCTTGACTGGAAATTCATCGACCGCCCTGGGCTGCAGGCACAGATGTCGGGGCGTTACATCCACGAGACCGCGCGGCTCGATGGCCTGGGGCAGCGGCTGTCGGACCACACCTTCGACGTGGTCGAAGCCGGGCTTGCGGTGCGCCATGAGCAGGCCGGCAGCCGCGCGATCAACTTCGCTCAGTTGACCTTGCGCAAGGCGGTGAAGGACGGATCGGCCGAGCAGAACCTCATCTACAACGCCCATGACAGTTATTTCTGGCTCGGGCGGGTCGCCCTCTCGCGCCTGCAGGCCTTCACGCCGGACCAGCGGGTCAGCCTGCGCGCGAATGCGCAATTCACCGGCAGTGCGCTGACACCCCTGGAGCAGTTCTCCATCGGCGGTCCCAACAGCGTGCGTGCCGCGCCGTTGTCCGCAGCGCTGGGCGATCGCGGCGTGCAAGGCACCTTCGAGTACCAGATCGACGCCCCTGGATTTGCCAAGGCCGCTTCGCCGTTCGCCGGCCGCAGCTGGGGCGAGGTGCTGACCGTGCAGGCTTTCTACGACTGGGGCCGCGTTTCGCCTGTTTCCCAGAATCGGCGTCTTGGTGTCCTGCCCATCACCTACGAGGGCGCAGGCGCCGGCATGGAGCTGCGGCTGCCCTACCAGCAAGGCCTGCAACTGAATCTGTCCGCCGCCAAGCGCACGGGCCGCACCAGGTCGCCCGATGGCGACGAGGTGCAGGTCTGGGCCGCCGTCGGCTTTACCTTCTGAGGAGCGCGTCATGGATGCCACCAGCAAAGCCCCGCTGTCCCGCGCGCGCGCTGCGCGCCCCATCCGGCGGGCCGCGCTTCCCCTGGCGATGGCCGCTGCGATCGCCGCGTCAGCACCGCCGGCTGCCCTGGCACAGGTCAGTTCCACGCAGCTACCGACCGGCGGCAGCATCGCCGGCGGCACCGGCACCATCAACGCGGCCAGCGGCGCGAGCCTGACCATCGACCAGACCTCCAGCCGAATGGCGCTGAACTGGTCCACGTTCGACATCGGCACGGCGGCCACGGTGAGGTTCAACCAGCCGTCCAGCAGCGCCGCAGTGCTCAACCTGGTGCAGGGCGGCAATCCCACGCAGATCTTCGGCAACCTCAACGCCAACGGCCAGGTGTTCCTGATCAACACCAACGGGATGATTTTCGGCAGCACCGCGCAGTTCAATGTCGGCGGGCTGGTGGCCAGCACGCTGGGCACCACCGCCTCCAACTTCATGAGCGGCAACGACGTGCTCGATGCCGGCGCCAACACGGTCGCGCTGATGTCCAACAGCGGCACCATCAACGCCGCCGCCGGCGCGGTCAACCTGATCGGCGGCAAGGTGGTCAACAGCGGCACCATCACCGCCAGCGCCGGCAACATCAATCTGGTCGGTGCCGACAAGGTCACCCTCACCTTCGAAAGCGGCGGGTTCGGCGTCGTCGTCGACAAGGCGCTGCAACTGCAACTGGACACGCTGGCGGTGGACAACAGCGGCAGCCTGAGCGCGCCCGGCGGCATCATCACCCTGCAGGCGCGCGCTGCGCAGGGCTTGTTTGACCAGCTGATCAACAACAGCGGCACCATCACCGCCGCCGCCCTCAGCAGCGGCAGCGACGGCAGCGTGTCGCTGGTCGCCAACGGCGCCGGCCAGACCGGCATCGGCGGCAGCGGCAGCATCGACGTGGGCAGCGGCGCGATCAGCATCAGCACCGAGCGCAGCGTGCAACAGAGCGGCACCTACACCGCCGGCACCCTGGGCGGCAGCATCGGCGGCAACGCCAGCTTTACCGGCAGCAACCGCATTGCCAGCCTCGGCACGCTGGATGTGGGCGGCACCCTGGGCCTGTCCAACGCCATCGGCCTGACGCAGTCCGGTGCGCTGACGGTGGGGGGAAGCAGCAGCTTCTCGCTGGGCAGCCAGGCGCTGACGCTGGACAACACCGGCAACGATTTCGGGCAGGCGGTCAACCTGAGCAGTGGCAGCACCAGGATCGTCGACAGCGGCGCGTTGACCATGGGCACCCTGGCCACCGGCAATCTCGCGGCGACCAGCACCGGCGCACTCAATCTCGGTAGCGGCACGGCGAGCGGCACGCTGGCCGCGACCAGCAACGGCGGCGCAATCACCCAGTCTGCGAGCAATGCGCTGACCGTCACCGGCAGCAGCACCCTCAACGCCGGCAGCGGCGCGATCACCCTGCAGCGCGCCGCCAACGATTTCGGCGGCGCGGTGTCGCTGACCGGCAGGGGGATCGCCCTGGCCGACGCCAACAACCTGACCATCGCCGCGTTGACCCTGGGCAGCAACAGCGCGCTGTCGCTGTCCGCGGCCGGCACGCTGACGCTGCCTACCAGCGCCATCAATACCGGCAGCGCCAACCTGAGCCTGCACAGCGGCAACGTCCTGGCCACCGCCGCAGCGCTGTCCGGCACCAACGTCAACCTGAGCGGCGATGCCGGCATCGCCCTGGCGCACGACGTCACCGCGACCGGCACGCTGGCGCTGAGCGCCGTCAACGGCGCGATCGTGCAGAGCGCCGGCGCAGTGACGGTGACCGGCACCAGCAGCGTCAACGCCGGCAGCGGCACGATCGCCCTGAGCGGCGCCGGCAACGACTTCGGCCAGGCGGTCAGCCTGACCGGCGGCACCACCGCGATCACCGACAGCGGTGCGCTGACCCTCGGCACGCTGGCGACCGGCAACCTGACCGCGACCGGCAACGGCGCACTCAACCTGGGTCGCGGCACCGTGACCGGCACGTTGTCGGCGACCAGCAACGGCGGTGCGATCACCCAGTCCACCAGCAACCCGCTCACCGTCACCGGCACCAGCACCCTCAATGCCGGCACCGGCGCCATCACCCTGACCACCATCGGCAACGACTTCGGCCAGGCGGTGAGCCTGACCGGCGGCAGCACCGCGATCACCGACAGCGGCGCACTGACCTTCAGCACCCTGGCCACCGGCAATCTCACCGCCACCAGCAGCGGCGCTCTCAACCTGGGCCGCGGGACGGTGACCGGCGCGTTGTCGGCAACCAGCAACGGCGGCGCGATCACCCAGTCCACCAGCAACCCACTCACCATCACCGGCACCAGCAGCGTCAGCGCCGGCAGCGGCGCGATCACCCTGACCACCAGCGGCAACGCCTTCGGCCAGGCGGTCAGCCTGAGCGGCGGCACCACTGCGATCACCAACAGCGGTGCGCTGACCCTGGGCACGCTCGCCACCGGCAATCTCACCGCGACCAGTAGCGGCGCCTTGAACCTGGGCAGCGGCAGCGTGACCGGCACGCTGGCCGTGACCAGCAATGGCGGCGCGATCACCCAATCCACCAGCAGCCCGCTCACCGTCACCGGTACTAGCACCGTCAACGCCGGCAGCGGCGCGATCACGCTGGACGCCCCCGCCAACGATTTCGGCGGCGCCGTTTCGCTGACCGGCAGCGAGATCGCCCTTGCCGACGCCAATGCCCTGGCCATCGCCACCTTGAACTTGGGCAGCAACAGCGCACTGTCGTTGAATGCGGCCGGCACACTGACCCTGCCAAGCAGCGCGATCAATACCGGCAGCGCCAATTTGAGGCTGTCCAGCGGCAGCACGTTGACCACCGCGGCAGCACTGTCCGGCACCAACGTGATCCTGAGCGGGGGCACCGGTATCACCCTGGCGCACGACGTCAGCGCGACGGGTGCGCTGGCGCTGACCACCAGCAACAGCACGATTGCGCAGAGTGCGGGCACGCTCAGCGTCGGCGCGACGACCACGATCGATGCCGGCAGCGGCGCGGTTGCTTTGGAGCAGGCCGGCAATGATTTCGCAGGCGCAGTCGGCATCACCGCCGGCAGTGTGCAGATTGCAGATGCCAACGCGCTGACCCTGGATGCGTCACAGCTTTCCGGATCGTTGCACGCCAGGAGTGGTGGAGATCTGCACCTGGCAGGAACAGTGCGTGCCTCCAACGCTGATCTGGCCGTGGGCGGCCTCTTCTTCAACGATGCCGGCGCCACCGTGCTCGACGTGTCCGGTCGCTGGCGCGTCTATCTCGCGACGCCTTCGGCCGGACATGTCTTTGGTGGTCTGGACAGTGGCAACACCGCTGTCTGGAATACGGGCGCATTCGGGACCGTCGCCGCCCCCGGCAACCGCTACGTGTTCGCTTTCCAGCCCACGCTGCGCTGGACGTCGACCGACCTGTCCAAGACCTATGGCGATTCGATCGGCGTCGGCAGTGCGTTCATGGTCAGCGGGCTGATGTCGGGCGTGGCGGGGGCCTATCGGGGCGACGCACTCATCGATGTGGTGACGGGCGCGCCTTCGCTGGATTCGCTCGGAAGCGCGGCGGCCGCGTCGGTCGCCGGTGGTCCGTACGCCATCCAGATCGCCCAGGGCACGCTCGACGCCGCAAGCTCCGGCTACGCGTTGGCTTTCGACAGCCTTGGCCGTCTCACGGTCAACCGCGCGGGGCTGACCGTCACGGCCCCCGATGCAGGCAAGACCTATGGCCAGACCGCAACGCTTTCCGGGTACACGGTGGACGGGTTGCGCAATGGTGACGATGTGGCATCGGTCGCGCTGGCCAGCGCCGGCACGGCTGCCACGGCCAACGTGGGCGACTACACGATCACCGCGTCCAACGCCGACGGCACCGGCCTGTCCAACTACGACATCACCTACGTCGACGGCGTGCTGTCGGTGGGCAAGGCGGGGCTGACGATCACCGCCGGCAATGCGGCCAAGACCTATGGCCAGACCGGTGCGCTGAGCGGCTACCGCGTCGATGGACTGGTCAACGCCGATGCGGTCGCTTCGGTCGATCTGGCCAGCGCCGGTACGGCTGCCACGGCCAACGTGGGTGACTACACGATCACCGCGTCCAACGCCGATGGCACGGGCCTGTCCAACTACGACATCACCTACGTCGATGGCGTGCTGTCGGTGGGTAAGGCGGGGCTGACCATTACCGCCAGCGACGAGACCAAGCGTTACGGCGTGGCCGCGCGCCTTGAACGTTACAACGTCGCAGGCCTGCTCAACGATGACACCGTCGCTTCCGTGGCGCTGACCAGCGAGGGTGTCCCTGCCGGTGCCGCGCGCGGGAACTACCTGATCCGCGCATCCGACGCCGTCGGAACCGGCCTGTCGAACTATGAGGTGAGCTACGTTGACGGCACGCTGGCCGTCATCGACGCGGTGCCGTCGAGCGGTGTCGCTGCCATCGGCGCCGAGACACTGGCCGCACGTCAGCAACCTGTGCCTCCTCGCCCGACCGGCCAGACGCCCGGCCCTGCCTATCGCATCAGTGAGGAGGGTCTTGCCCTGCCTGAGCAATGCCAACGCATCAGCACTTCGGGCCGTGCCTGCACGGATCGTTAGCAGGGGACCCGCGGGCGGCTGAGCCTCGAGGACATGGTGCGCCGCCCAAAGCCAGGCGCTAACGTCCTTCTCTCCGCCGCTGCCCATCGGCCGCGTCGGGCAGGAGGGTCGATGGGCACGCGGGAAGCAACGAGGAGCAGCTCAGCGCCGCTTCCCCTGGGCTGCAGGCTATCGCCCTACACGATCCCGACATCGCGCTAACACAGGCGCTGGCGCGCTCCGCTTAGACTGCGCCGCCAGTCCCCACTCCCGCGCCAAGGCCCGCCATGACGACCCTTTACACCATCCCCTTGAAGACCATCGAAGACCAGCCGACCACGCTGGATGCGTATCGCGGCAAGGTGTTGCTGGTGGTCAACGTGGCCTCCAAGTGCGGCCTGACCAAGCAGTACGAAGGACTCGAGGCACTGTACCGGGCCAAGCACGACGCCGGCCTGGAAGTGCTGGGGTTCCCGGCCAACAACTTCAAGGAACAGGAGCCGGGCAGCAACGCAGAGATCGCCAGCTTCTGCAGCGTCAATTTCGATGTGACCTTCCCGCTGTTCTCCAAGATCTCGGTCGCCGGCAACGCGGTCCATCCGCTCTACCAGTCGCTGATCAATGCCCAGCCGGTGGCCACCGGAGAGGGACCGCTGCGCGAGAAGCTCAAGGGTCTGGACATCAAGGTCAACCCGGCGCCGGGCATCCTGTGGAACTTCGAGAAGTTCCTGATCGGCCGCGACGGCCGCGTGGTCGCGCGCTTCTCCCCGGACGTGGCGGCCGACGATCCGCGCCTGGTCCAGGCGGTGGAGGCGGCGCTGGCCGCCTGAGCCGGACGCGTGTTTGCGGATCAGCACGAAAAAGGCCGCCCCTGGGGCGGCCTTCTCGTTTCCACGCAAGGGCGTGTAGGCCTTACCGGCCGCCGCCGCCCGGGAACACTGTGGGGATGGCGTCCATCGGCACGGTGGGGTTGTCGTCGTCGTCGCGCAGATAGTCGGGCAGGTCGTCGGCGGCCTTGCCCTTGCGGCGGTTGCGCTCGCCCTCGTCGCTGATCTGGTAGTTGCGCCGCTGCAGCCAGCCGTCGCGGAACAGCGCGTACTCGTCCAGCGCGCCTTCGCGCATCGAGTCGATGGACATCAGCTGCGTGCGCACGTCCACCAGCTGCAGGCCCTGCAGGAAGATGCGGGCCTTGTCGTTCTCCAGGCGCTGTACCGGCGAAAACGGCGCGTCCCCGACCAGGCCGAAGGTATCGCGCACGGTGCGCGGGCCAAACAGCGGCAGCTCGACGTAGCGCGAGCGCTTCCAGCCCCACACGCCCAGGGTCTGGCCGAAGTCCTCGCTGGTGTTGGGCACCTGGTCGTGGGTGGCCACGTCGAACACGCCGCCGACGCCGGCGGTGGTGTTGATCAGGAAGCGGCCGAAGGCATCCCAGGCTTCGCCCGGCTTGCCCTGCAGCAGGCTGTTGACCACCGTCAGCGGCTGGCCGAGGTTGTCGAAGAAGTTGTGCACGCCATTGCGCACCGGGCGCGGCACGACCCTGACGTAAGCGGTGGCCAGCGGCTTGGCCACGCCACGGTCGACCACGTTGTTGAAGCTGTGGACCTTGCGATTCCACTTTTCCCACGGGTCGTAGCTGGGCGGCGCGCCGGCGGCCGGTGGCGGCAGGGTGGGATCGGCCACCGGGTCGTAGATCGAACTGAAATCCTGCTCGGCCCCGGTCGGCGGCGCGCCCGGGTCGGCCGCGCTCGCCGTGACGGGCGGTTGCGCCGTTTCGGCCGTGGCGCTGGCCGCCGGTGGCGGCGCCGTCGCATCGGCCGGCGCCACCACGGTGGACGTGGCCGGCGCGGAGGCGACAGGCTTGTTCGAGGCGCAGGACGCGGCCAGCGCGCTCAGCAGCAACAGGGGAACCACACGCAAGGTTTTCATTTCCAGATCCCTATGGGAAATCCGTGTGCATGGAAGGTGCGCACGATGCCGGTCAGCCCGGCTGTGACGCTGGGACATAGTCCAGCGTGGAGGTAAGACGATAAGCAGCGCACAGCTCGGACAGCCCGGCTGGCGCGCCTTCTACGAGCACATGGGCCGCACCGGACGCGCGCAGGCGCGTGGCGGCGGCCACCAGCAGGGCCAGGCCCGCGCTGTCCACGCTGGGCACCGCCGACAGGTCCAGCCGCTGCGCGCCATCGAGCGCGCGCAGCGTCGCCGGCCACAGGACCTGGGCCGCCGCACGGTCAAGCGGGCCGGTGAACACCAGCGCCGCGCCGTCGCGTTGGACCGAAGCCTGGCTCATCGACGACTCACTTGCCGCCGTCGGCGCCAGCGGCCTGCAGGCGTCCGGCGCGCAGGTCGGCGGTGACCTGGGGGATGGACTTCTGCCGCAGCGGAGCGTCGAACTGGTTCTTGAAGGTCTGCACGTAGGAGATGCCTTCGATCATCACGTCGAAGATCTTCCACTGGCCACCGACGTTGCGCAGCAGGTAATCCACCGGCACCGGATCGCCGCTCTCGCGCAGCATCTCGCTGGACACCCGCACGCCCTTGTTGTTGGGCAGCGGGGTCTCGGACTTGATGCGCACGCGCAGGCGCTGGTTGAAGTCCAGCAGGGACTGGCCGTAGCGGGCGGTCAGGTTGTCGGCCAGCGCGTCGGCAAAGCCGTTGACCTCGGCATCGGAGGCGCCGCGGCCGTGCAGGCCCAGCACCAGGCGCGCGGCATAGTTGCCGTCGAAGGCGGTGTTGAACTCGGTCTTGATGAAGGTCTTCAGCGCAGCCGGGTTGGACTTGAACTCGGCGCGACGCTGCTCCAGCGTAGTCAGCACGCGGGTCGCATTGCCCAGCACCAGGGCGCTGGCCGAGCCCTGCGCGGGTGCGGCTGCAGCGGCCGGTGCCTGGGCCAGTGCTAGGGTGGGCGTGGCCGCGGCCAGCACGGCGGCCAGGGCGAGGGTGATCATGGAACGCTTCATGGGGTGTCTCCCTTGGGGGCGGCAGGCGCCGGCGCGGCATCAGCCGCCGGCGGTGTCGCAGAATCGTCGCCGGCAGGCTTGCCACCGCCGCTGAACATGTACTTGCCCACCAGCTGCAGCAGGTCCACCGCGGGCTGGGTGTAGGCGATTTCCTGGCCGGGCTTGAGCGTGTCCGGGTCACCGCCAGGCGACAGGCCGATGTAGTTCTCGCCCAGCAGGCCGCTAGTGAAGATGCCGGCCGAAGTGTCCGCCGGCAGATCCTGGTACTTGCCGTCGATACGCAAGGTGACGACCGAGTCGAACTGCTTGGGATCCAGGGCGATGTCGCTGACCTGGCCGATGACCACGCCGCCGATCTTGACCGGCGCCTGCACGCGCAGCTGGCCCAGGTTGGTGAAGCGTGCCTTGAGTTCGTAACGGCCACCGCCGCCGAAGCCGAAGGAACGGTTGGTCGAGGCCAGCGCCAGCACCAGCAGCGAAGCCAGTGCCAGCAGCAGGAAGGCGCCGACGGCAAATTCGAGTCGTGGTCCGCGAGCGGCCATTAGTTCACCTGTTTTCTAAAAAGGACGACGACCTGGGTCGAAGCCGGCTTTTTGTTGAATCCCCGCACCGGGATGTGCGGGCTCTTGCGAGGGACTCGCATCATTGGAACAGCAGGGCGGAAAGAACGAAATTGAGCATCAGCACCAGCAGCGAGCCGTTGACCACCGCGCGGGTAGTGGCCACCGAGGTGCCTTCGATCGTCGGTTCGGCATGGAAGCCCACGTACGAGGCGACCAGCGCCGCCACGCCGCCGAACACGGCCGACTTCAGCAGCGCCACGCCAAAGTCGTCCCAGATGTCGACGCTACCCTGCAACGCCGACCAGAACGTGCCGTTGTCCAGGCCCAGTACCTTCACCGCCTCGAACCAGCTGGCGCTGATGGCCAGCGAGCAGAAGAAGCCGGTCAGCAGCGGCACGGTCAGCACCGCGGCCCAGAAGCGCGGTGCGACGGCCTTGGCGATGGGGTCGATGGCCATCAGCTCCAGTGCCTTGATCTGGTCGGTGGCGCGCATCAGGCCCAGTTCGGCGGCGATGGAACTGCCGGCGCGGCCGATGAACAGCAGCGCGGTCAGCACCGGGCCCAGTTCGCGGTACAGCGACAGGCCCAGCAGC
>JBIIHJ010000251.1:0-6038 GCA_044235875.1 Pseudoxanthomonas sp. | reverse complement strand
GCCGATGGTCGGCGCCGACAGCCCCAGCTTCGACCTGTACGGCGAAACCATCACCGAAGTGGACGGCGTGGTGCGCAATGCCGCCGGCACGCTGGCCGGCTCGGCATTGGATATGGCCACGGCGGTGCGCAACAGCGTCGAGCTGTTGGGCCTGCCGCTAGGCGAAGCGCTACGCATGGCGACGCTGTATCCGGCGCAGTTCCTGGGGATCGAGCGACAACGCGGCAGCATCGCGCCCGGGCTGCGTGCAGACCTGGTGGCTTTGGATGATGATCTGCAGGTCATCGATACCTGGATCGGCGGAGTCGCTTCCGTCGCCTGACCTGCATGAACCCAGTCGCGACCCGTCGCTTTGCTTCCGTTGATGCGCTGCGCGGGCTGACCGTGGCGGCGATGCTGCTGGTCAACGATCCCGGCGACTGGGCGCATGTGTTCGCGCCGCTGTTGCATTCGGAATGGAACGGCTGCACGCCGACCGACCTGGTCTTCCCGTTCTTTCTCTTCATCGTCGGCGTGTCGATCGCGCTGGGTGTGGTGCCGCGCATCGAGGCAGGCGCCGCGCCCGCGCCGATCCGGCGGGCGCTATGGATCCGCGCGCTGCGCATCGTCGGCATTGGCCTGGCGATCAATCTGCTGGGCTGGTGGTTGCTGGACAAGCCGCACTTCCGGCCGTGGGGCGTGTTGCAGCGGATCGGCGTGTGCTTCCTCGTGGTCGGCTATGTCGCCTCGCGACCGGCGCCGCGTGTGCAGGGCACGTTGATTGCGGTGCTGTTGTTGGGCTATTGGGCGCTGCTGGGCTTCAGTGGCGGCTTCGAGCCCTGGACCAACCTGGCCAGTCGCGTTGACACCGCACTGCTCGGCCCGCTGGTGTATGAGTTCGATCCCGCGAGCGGGCGCGGCCACGATCCGGAAGGCCTGCTCAGCACGCTGCCGTCGATCGCCACGACCTTGCTCGGCCTGCACGCCGGTGGCTGGCTGCGGCGCGGGCGTTCGCATCGCTTGTTGCCCGGCGCGCTGGGCTGCCTGCTGGTCGGTTGGCTCTGGTCGGCCGCGCTGCCGTGGAACAAGAACCTGTGGACGCCTTCGTTCGTGCTGTGGACCGCCGGCTGGGCGATGGCCGTGCTGTGGCTGTTTCACCAGCTCGTCGATCGCCGCGGCTGGCCGGCCCTGGGGCAATCGCTGGGCATCAACGCGATCACCGTGTATGCCGGCTCGGCGGTGATGTTCCTGCTGCTCTACGCCATCGGCGCCTGGGATGCGATCTACCGCATTGGATTTGCGAGCTGGATGACGCCACGCTTCGGACCCTACGTGCCGTCGCTGGTTTTCGGACTGGCTTTCACCGCCATCTGGTGGGCGATCGCCAAGGGGATGCAGCGCCGCGGGATCGTGATCAAGGTCTAACGCCCCTGTCCGCGCGGTAACGCCACGCTATCTGTCGCACGCAAGCGTGCACCACGCGTGGATGCGTCCGCGAATGGAAGGGCGTCGACCGCGATGCATTTGCTGGGCAAGCAGCGCTTGCCTCGCAATTTTCCATGGTTTGCGGCAACGCCCTGTTCGACGGCATCGCTGCCTTTTGAGCAGGCCCGCGCCCGTCGGATTTCGCCGAGTGGCCGCGTCCAGCGAGCCCGGCGCCACAGCGCCGGGGGTGACCGAGCCGCGGACTCCAAGAGCACTGCTTCGCGCTTGCACAGTTCAGCCCAGCAGCGCCATCGCCCCGCGGTTGAGCAGATAGCCGCCGCCGACCAGCAGCGTCCACAGCAGCGCGGCCAGCAGGAGCGGCCGCACGCCGGCCTGGCGGACGGCGCCGAGCCGGGTTCGCAGGCCCAGCGCGGCCATCGCCATGGCCAGCAGGAGCGTGTCCAGCAGGCCGATCGCATCGAGCAACGCCTGTGGCAGAAGATGCAGTGAGTTGAACCCCGCCACCAGCACGAACAGCCATGCGAACCACGGCATCGCCAGCGGCGTGTCCGTCGCCACGACCCGCCGGCTATCGCGACGCAGCCACGCGCCCAGCGCCAGCAGGAACGGCGCCAGCAGCATCACCCGCAGCATCTTCTCGATTACCGCCGATGCCGCGGCGGTGTCATCCACCGCACGCCCGGCGACCACGACCTGCGCCACTTCGTGCAGGGTGGAGCCGGCATAGATGCCGTACGCATGTGGATCCATGCCCAGGTGCGGATACATCCACGGATACACGAACATGCTCAACGTGCCGAACACCACCACGGTGGCGATGGCCACCGACACCTTGTGCGCCGGCGCGCGGATGACCGGCCCGGTGGCCAGCACCGCGGCCGCGCCGCAGATGGCGCTGCCGGCGCCGATCAGCATCGCCGTGTCGCGGTCCAGCTTCAGCACGCGCGTGCCGATCCAGGTGGCGGAGGCAAACACCCCGGCGACCACGGCCAGGTCGATCAGCAGTCCCGCCACGCCCACGCCCAGCAGGTCCTGGTAGGTCACGCGAAAGCCGTACAGCACGATCCCGGCTCTCAGCAGCATGCCCTTGGCCAGGTCGACACCCGCATCGGTGCGCGTGCCGATCAGCGGAAAAAGCGTGTTGCCAAGCCCAACGCCCAGCAAGATGGACAGGGTCAGCGCGGTCATGCCGGCGTGCCGTGCCCAGTGCAGCGGCGCGGTACCCACCGCCAGCAGGGCGATCGCCAGCACCAGCAACAGTCCGGGCCAAGCGCGCGGCCGGCGCTGCAGCAGGTGCATGGGTGGGGCGGCAGTGGACATGGTGCGCATCGCAGGGCGGGAGCAGGTCATGTTCTGCCGCGCGCTAGAATGCGTCCAATACATCATCTTCCTATTTGCATGAATTCAGCTCATGGCTTGAACCTGCATCTGCTGCGCGTGTTCGCTGCGGTGGTGGAGCACAACGGCTTCTCGCGCGCAGCCCAGGTGCTGTTCGTCAGCCAGTCGGCGGTCTCCAAGGCGCTGCGCGAGCTGGAGCACCAGCTCGACTTGCCGTTGGTCGACCGCTCCGGCGGTCGCGGCGTGCGCCTGACCGAGGGTGGCCAGGCCTTGTACCGGCACGCGCGCGGCATCTTCGCGATGGAGCGCGCAGCGCTGGAGGACGTGCGCGAACGGGTCGGCCTGCGCCGTGGCGGCCTGCGCATCGGCGCCAGCACGACGGTGGCTGCGTACTGGCTTGCCGATGCGTTTGCGCGTCATGCGGCGCGGCATCCGCAGCTGGACAGTGCCCTGGTGGTCGGCAATACCGGCGAGATTGCCGCTGCCCTGATCGACTGCCGCATCGATGCCGGCTTCGTCGAGGGGCCCTCGCACGACGAGCGCATCATCGCCACGCGCTGGCGCGAGGAGCCCTTGCAGGCGGTGGTGTCGGCCTCCTCGGCGTTGGGTGCGCAGCGGCGTGCCACTGTGAAGCAGCTGGCCGCGCAGCGCTGGCTGGTGCGTGAGCCTGGTTCCGGCACGCGCGAAGTCGCGCAGACGCTGCTGGAGGCGCGCGGCATCGCCATGGCGCACACGCTGGAGATCGGCAGCAACGAGGCCATCGCCCGCGCGGTGGCTGCAGGTGACGGTGCCGCGATCCTGCCGGCGGCTGTCGTTGCCGACCTGATCGCCGTCGGCCGCCTGCGCGCACTGGCCCTGCCGAATGGCCCGCCGATGCAGCGCCCGCTTTATCGCCTGGAACTGATCAGCCGGCCGCGCTCGCCAGCGCTGGAGGCCTTCCTGCGCGCGCTGCATCCCTGATGCCTGTCGCTTCAAGACGGCGCACGCTGCGCCGGCGCCCTTTTCTCGAGACCAACGCCGCCGCGCAGGCGGTGTACGCGCTGCGCTGCGCGAAGCGGGTCAGGCGAGAGATGCGTTGGCCTCACCCACCCTGCTTTCGCTCAATCCGCGATCTGCACCCACCGCCATCCGCCGCGTCCGCTGCAGTAGGCGCGTGCCGAACCGGGTGGCGCGCTGATGATCACGGTCGATTGGGGACAGTCCAGCCACTCGGTCTCACCTGGCGACAGCAGGCGCTGCGGCGTGATGCGACCCAGGCGCGTGCGCGCGTAGACCCCCGGGTCGCCGATGGACAACGACAACGCACGCCGCCCCCGGCGCTGCTGGTCGAGCGTGGCCACCGATGCGCTGCCAGCGGCGTCGTGTACCGCGACGATCAGGGCGCCTTCGCCATCCAGCGCGGTCAGGGCGATGGCCAGATCATCCCTGCCGTCGCCATCCAGGTCTTCCTGGACCACGCCCAGGCAGGATGATCCGCTGCGATCGTGGTGCAAGGCGACGTCGGCCGGCGCGTTGTCGTATTCATGCGGGAAGGCGAAGCCCGGAAAGCGGCTTTCAAGCTGCATGCGCAGGGTGAGTGGGGCAAGGTCCGTACAACTGTCTGCCAGCGCCGATCCGGTGCCCAGCAGCAGCATCATGCCCAGACTCCATGCACTACCCAGGCGGCGTCGTGACATCCGTCGTTCCTTGCGTGATCGGGCCTGCAAGCATACGGCGGCGACCTTGGGCGTCCATCAATCATCGCTTCTTCGGCGGATGCCTAGCGCCTCGAAGCAGCGCCCCGCGCCCGCGCGATCGCCGCGATGCGCGCCTTGCGGACCGCTTCGCCGATCTGCGGGCCGCTCAGGCCTTCCCTGGCGACATCGCGCGCGCTGATGGCGCAGGCGGCCGCGTGCAGACGGATCAGTTCGCGTCCTTGCGGATAGTCGTCCTCGGCACTGCCGGCACGGCCGCGCTTGTCGCATTCGCAGACCAGAGCGAGCTGGGCCACGCGCGCGGGCTTGCGGAAGCCATCGCAGCGCGCCAGCAGGTCGTGCACGGTGGCATCGCGCAGCTCGGCCAGGCGATGGACGTTGAGATGCTCGCGACACACCATCATCGCCAGTGCGCGATGTTCGGCCGGCACCTTCAGCCGCTCGCACAGTGCCTGCAGCGGCTTGAGGCCAGCCTGCTCATGGCCGATATGGCGCGGCAGCACCTCGGCTGGCGTCAGCGCCTTGCCCAGGTCGTGGGTCAACGCAGCGAAGCCGATCATGTCATCGCCTGGCGCCAGGCGCGCGGCCATGTCGCTGACCAGCTCCTGGTGCACGCCGGTATCGATTTCGGGATGGAACTCGGCCCGCTGCGGCACGCCGTACAGCGCATCGAGCTCGGGTAGCACGTGCACCAGCGCGCCGGCGTCGTGCAGGGTGCGCAGGAAGGCACTGGGCTGCGCATGGCCGAGGGCGCGCCGCAGCTCCTGCCACACACGTTCGGGCACCAGCGTGGACAGCTCGCCGCTGTCGGCCATCTGCCGCATCAGGGTCATCGTCTCCGGCGCGACGGTGAAGCCCAGTGGCGCCAAGCGTGCCATGAAGCGCGCCGCGCGCAGGACCCGCAGCGGATCTTCGGAGAACGCCGGCCCGACATGGCGCAGCACACGTGCCTGGATATCGCGCACACCGCCATACGGATCCACGCGCGTGCCGTCTTCATCCTGCGCGATCGCATTGAGGGTGAAATCGCGGCGCTGGAGGTCTTCTTCCAGCGTCACCGAGGGATCGGCATCGACCACAAAACCGCGATAGCCGCGTCCGGACTTGCGTTCGGTGCGGGCCAGTGCGTACTCCTCCTGCGTGTCCGGGTGCAGGAACACGGGAAAGTCGCGACCGACCGCGCGGAAACCCCGCTCTTCCATTTCAGCCTGCGTGGCGCCGACCACGACCCAGTCGCGATCGCCCGGCGCCAGGCCGAGCAGGGCATCGCGGACCGCGCCGCCGACGAGATAGGTCTTCATGGCCGGCATGATGCCCGAAGCCGGCCGCGGCTCAGCCGCCGCTGCAGACGAACTGCTTGCGCTTGCCGTCGATGCGGCCATTCAAGCGGTCGCTCAAGGACAGGGCGTCCTTGTTGAGGCGCCAGTCGTAGATCACGCTGAAGGCCAGCACGCGCGCCACGTACTCGCGCGTTTCCTTGTAGCTGATCGTTTCGATCCACACGTCCGGGTCGAAGCCCGGCCGCTGCGACTGCCAGCGCGCGGTCGGCGTGGGGCCGGCGTTGTAGGCGGCGATGGTCAC
>JBIIHJ010000030.1:0-19712 GCA_044235875.1 Pseudoxanthomonas sp. | reverse complement strand
GCACGTCGGAGACGCATGTGCCCGTTGCAAAACCCGTCGCCCTGATCGGCCCGCGCCCCTCCATTGCCCGTGACGGCATTGGCGCAGGCGAATGGATCCTGCCGGACAAGCTGGAACCGCCGCGCCTGCACGTGGATGCGGTGCCGCGCGCGCGCCTGCTGGCCCAGCTCGATGCCGGCATCATCCTGCCGCTGACCCTGCTGCTGGCGCCGCCGGGCTTCGGCAAGACCACGCTGCTGGCGCAATGGCATGCCCATGCCTGCGCCGCCGGCCATGCACAAGTGGCCTGGCTGTCGCTGGATGAGGACGACGCCGACCCAACCCGCCTGCTGGCCTATCTGGCGCTGTCCCTGGGCCTGGGCGGCTTCGGCCCGAGCACCTTGCCGCTGGGCGTGGCCCACTGGCGCGAGCTGGATCCGGCCGCCACCCGCACGGCGCTGCTGCGCGCGGTGCGCTGCGCCCAGCAGCCGCTGGTGCTGGTGCTGGACGATTACGACCGCGCCGCCAGCCCGGCCGCCGATGAACTGATCACGTTGCTGGTCGAACATGGCGGCCCACGTCTGCACCTGCTGCTGGCCACGCGACGCGCGCCGAGCCTGCCGCTGGCGCGCCTGGCCGTACGCGGTGCGCTGCTGCAGATCGGAAGCGGACAGTTGGCCCTGGATCGCCAGGAAACCCGCGCGGTGCTCGGCGAGCGCGCCAGCGAGGAAGACGCCCGTCGCCTGCGCCACAAGACCGAGGGCTGGCCGGTCGCCGTGCGCCTGGCGGCGCTATGGATCGCCGGCGATGGTCGCCGCAGCGAGGACGTGGCGCGCTTCTCCGGCCGCAGCGCCGGCCTGGCGGCCTATCTGGCCGAACAGGTCGTGCGCGACCTGGAACCGGCGCTGCGCGATTTCCTGCTGGAAACCGCGGTGCTCGAACGCTTCAACGCCACCCTGGCCGACACAGTCCGCGCGCGCCAGGACAGTGGCCAGCTGCTGGCGCGGCTCGGTCATTTCCACGGCCTGCTGGTACCGCTGGACGACGACCAGGAATGGTTCCGCTATCACCCGCTGTTCGCCGATTATTTGCACCAGCAGCTTGAGCGCCAGTCGCCGGGACTGGTGGTGCACCTGCACCAGCGCGCCGCGCAGTGGTGCGCCGCGCACGACCAGCTGCCCGAAGCGGTGCGCCATGCACTGCGCGCCCAGGACGTACCGCTGGCCACCGAATACATCCTCCAGGCCGGCAGCTGGCAGATGCTGCTGCTGCACGGCACCGCCTCGGTGCGTGCGCTGCTGTGCCAGTTCGATCCGCGGATCGTGCGCGACACCCCTGCGCTCAATCTCACCCAGGCCTATCTGCACATGCGGTTGGGCGAACTTGGCCACGCGCAGACACTGCTGGAACGCTTCCGCGACTTTCCCGAAGCCCTGCGCGCGCCGCTGGAGCGGGACTACACCGTGGTAGTGGCCCTGCTGCGTGACCTGATGGACCTGGTCTGCACCAACGCACGCGGCATCGCCCAGCTCACCGCCCAGGCCGATGCGCTGGACGAGGACGATCATCTTGGCCGCGGCACCCTGCTGTGCATCTGCGCCACCACCGCGCTGGGGCGCGGCGAATTCGCCACGGCCCAGCACCTGGCGCTGCAGGCCGCGCAGGTGATGGAACGCAGCGAGACCCCGGGCACCGCCGGGTACGCGCTGGTGCACCTGGGCCAGACAGCGTTTTATCGCGGCGCGCTGGATCTGGCTGAAACCCATTACGCGCAGGCCTTGCAGCTGGCGCAGTTGCAGCCTGGGACCGACACGACGCTGATCGCGGCCTGTCGCTGCCTGCTGGCCCAGCTGCAGGCCGAACGTGGCCGCTACGACGAAGCCGCCGACCTGCTTGAAGGCGCGCTGGAAACCCTCGAACACGACGACGGCTGGCTGGACATCTATGCCGCCGGCTATGCCACCGCGCTGCTGCTGGCGCGTCAGCGCGACCGGAGCGGACGTTCGGCGCATGTGCTGCTGGAGCGCATGGATGCATTGGCCACGCGCCGTCGCCTGACGCGGCTGGGTGAACTGGCCACCGCCTGGCGCCTGGACCTGTTGCTGGACCTGCCAGGCAACACTGCGCTGGACGCGGTGATGGCCCGCTCCGGTGGTGAGGCGGCCTTCGTGCATGCACTCACCAGCGGCCATGGCTGGCGCCACGCGCATGCGCTCGGTTTCGCGCTGTCGCGCTGGCATGCGCAGGCTGGCCGCGCCGGCCAGGCACTGGCGATCCTGCAGAAGCAGCATCAAAGCGCCGAAGCCGCGGGCGATCTTTACCACCTCGGCCGCATCCAGTTACGCCTGGCCATGACCCTGCAGCAGCGCGGCCAGACCGAGGCGGCGCTGATCCCGCTCGGCGCGGCGCTGGACCACATCGCCAGCGCGCGCGCCTGGCAGGTCGCCATGGACGCCGGGCTTCCGGCCAAGGCCCTGCTGCGCAGCGCGCGCCAGCTCGATCCGCAGGCGGCCGCCGGCACCACCCGGGCCCTCACCATCCAGACGCTGCTGGACCGGCTCTCGTTTGACGAGGCACAGGTCACCGAACTGTTCAGCGAGCGCGAGCTGGAAGTGCTCGCCGAACTGGCCCAGGGCCATTCCAACAAGCACATTGCCCGGCGCCTGGCGGTGTCGGAAAACACGGTGAAGTTCCACCTCAAGAACCTCTACCGCAAGCTGGAGGCCACCACCCGCGAGACCGCGCTGGGCATCGCCCTGCAGCGCGGCCTGATCGTCGCGGCACCGCCACCGCCGGCCTGAGAACGCAAAACCCCTGCCACGGACTTGGCAGGGGTTCGTCGACATCAGGCCGTCAACGCGAGGCGATCAGGCATAGGCCGTCGCGCTCCCATCGCGGCGCTCGTCCTGGAGCAGCGCCATCTTCGGCTGCAGCGGACCACGCTGGCCGGCCATCACCTTGGCGAAAGCGTCCTTGAAACGCGCCATCTCTTCAGGCGTGCCGACGGTGATGCGCGACCAGGTCGGCCACACCGGCCAGGCACGGCCGACGAACACGCCATAGGTCGCCATGGCCTCCATGAATTCAGGCGCGGGGCGCTTGACGTCGACCATGAAGCAGTTGCTCTCCGAGGTGGTGCAGGCATTGCCCTGCGCCGTCAGCCAGGTGGTGACCTCGTCGCGCAGCACGGTGTTGGCATGCTGGCGCGTGGGCACCAGTTGGCTGTCGCGCAGGCTGGCCAGGCCGGCGGCCATCGCGGTGACCGGGAGCGAGTTGATGCCGAAGTAGGTCATCTTCTTCAGCAGGTCCGGGCGTGCAGCCGCATAGCCCAGGCGGATGCCGGCCATGCCGTAGAGCTTGGAGAAGGTCCGCAACACCACCACGTCTTCGCCGGCGGCAACCAGGTCCACGCCGCTGACGGCAGTGGGCGAGAGATGGATGTACGCCTCGTCCAGCACCAGGATGCTGCCCTTGGGCTTGTTGGCCAGCGCGTACTCGATGTCCTTGCGCGTGGTGATCGAGCCGGTCGGGTTGTTGGGATTGCAGATGTACACCATGCCGGCCTTCGGATCGGCCGCGCACATGGCCTGCACGTCGTGGCTGAAGTCCTTGCGCAACGGGATCTTGTGCACCGGCGCCTTGATCGACTCGGCCACGCGCCAGGCCGCCTCAAAGGTGGGATCGGCGGTGACCACCGAGGCGGTCGGCGAGGTGAAGGCCATCACCGAGTACTGCAGCGGCGGTGTGGAGCCACCGTACGGCACGATGAACTCGGGTTTCAGGCCCAACTGGGTGGCCAGTTCCTGGACCAGCTCCTGCTGCAACTCGCCAAGGTAGCGCCCACCCTGCGGCGCGATGCCATCAATGGCCTTCAGCGCAGCGGCGCTGGGGCCGAGCGGGTTCTCGTTGGCATTGATCATCACCGGCGCAAGTCCGAGTGCCGCGGAGGCTTCCTTGTCCACCATCAGCCGCTTGCGGCCCAGGCCCTGGGACTGGGCAGACGCAGCGCCGGACAGGCCCAGCAATGGTGCGGCGGCGGTGGCACCGGCGGCCAGCGCGGAACCGCGCAGGAAACGACGACGGGAGAATGGGGCTTTCATGAGGGCAACTCCGAGGCGGGGGAGGACGACATCAGGGACGGACGGCGATGACTTCGATCTCGATGCGCATGCCCGGGTTGCCGAGCGCGGCGATCTGGAACGCCGAGCGCGCCGGCAGGTTCATCTGCTTGGCGTCCTTGCCGAAAAACTGCGTGTAACCGGCCATGAAACCGGCGAAATCCATCTTGCCGCCCGTCTCCGGACCGCCGACCAGGAACGCCTGCATCTTGACCACGTCCTTCATGCCCAGGCCCATGCCTTCGAGCTGTTTCTGGATCTGGGTGAGCACGCTGATGGTCTGGGTCTTGGTGTCGCCGAAGGCTTCCACCGAATCCTTGGGCGCAGACGGATTGGCCACGCCCGGCACCTTGCCGCTGACGTAGATGGTGGCCTTGCCGGCCGGGACCTCCACCGCCGCGGCGATCGGGAAATCGCTGCCGGGAATCGGCACGCGCACCACGTCGGCGGCCTGGGCCGCCAGCGGTAGCAACAGGGAAGTCAGTAGCAGGGGGAAACGTCGGGACAGGCGCATGGGAACTCCGTACAGGGAAAGGGAACGTCGCGGCATCAATCGTCGCTGGCCACGGTGCGGCCGGCCAGCGTGGTGCGCAGGGCCTTGACCTCTTCATCGGTGACCGGCGCGTCGTACTGGTTGCCGAAATGGGTGCGGATGTAGGTGGTGACTTCGGCGATCTGGCGATCGCTGAGCTGGCCCTGGAAGCCGGGCATCGCGCCGTTACCGGTGAGCACCATCATCTCCACGTACGGCGCCGCGGCCAGCTTGGGATTGGCCGCCAGCGCGGGATACTCACCTGCACCGCGCGCGCCCTGCCCGGCCGGCATGTGGCAGCCCTGGCAGATGGTGGCGTAGACCTGCGCGCCGTTGGCGTGGGAGAAATCCCGGGTGTTGACCAATCCGGTGGCGTCGGAGGTCTGCGCGCGGACCGGCATCGCCAGCCACGCCGGCAACGCCAGCAGTGCCGCCGCCAGCGCCACGCTCACCCACTGCTTGCCGCTCATGCGCGACCTCCCTTGGCCATGACCTTGGCATGCAGACGGCCGATGACATCGTGCGCGGACAGCACCGCGCCCTCCTGCCAGGCCGGGATGTAGGAGATGTGCTCGCCTGCCATCGCGATGCGTCCGTCGATCTGGCAGGCGGCCTTGTAGTGTTCCTCGCGCAACTGCTCGCTCCACATGCCGAAACACCCATGGTTGCTGGGCACGCGGTGCCAGGCTACCGACACACCGTTGTCGAATTCGCTGGCGTACTGGGGATGGATCTGGTTGCCGTATGCCACCGCGCGCCGCACGCGCTCGTCGGGGCTGTGCGAGGTGAAGTCGAACGCATCCAGGCCCCAGATGTAGGCGCCCAGCAACACGCCCTTGCCGGCGGCGTGGAAACCGGTGCTGGGATAGCTGATGTTGGTGATCGGCAGGTTGGTGTAGCTGATGCCGCCGTAGATGCCCTCGTCCTCCTCCCAGAAGCGGCGCTTGAACTGCAGGCCCACCTTGACCGAGGAGGCGTAGGGCAGCTTGGTGATCGCCTCGCTCATCGCCGGGCCGACCTTGACCGGGATCCGGCTGAGCACCGAGAACGGGATCGTGCAGACGCACCAGTCGGCTTTCTCGGTGCGCACGCTGCCCGGCGCGCCCAGATCTTCGTAGCTGACCGTCACACCGTGGTCGTCCTGGTCGATGCCGGTGACCTTGGCGTTGTACTGGATCACGCCTGGGCCGAGTTCGCGCGCGAAGGCCTTGCCGACCTGGTCCATGCCACCGACCGGCTGGAACATGCTGGTCTGCATCTCGATGTTGTTGCCGGCCGCCAGCGAGGCCCACAGGCGCGAGCGCAGCACGTCTTCGATCGACATCGGCCTAGACAGTTCCGGCTTGCCGCTCAGGCCGCCGCCGGGGTATTTGGCGTAGCCGCGACGCAGGTTGCTGTCCTCGCCCATCACGTAGGACATGTTGCGATCCAGGCCGCCCAGGCTGCGCAGCGACTCCAGCAGCAGTTCCTGGTCGTCCTTGCTCACCGCCTTGTCCAGTGCGCCCTGCCGGGTGCACTTGGCCAGCAGCTCGGTGACATGGCCCTTGTAGTCGGCATCGATCTCGCGGAAGCGCTGCGGCTTGCCGCCAAAGGCATCGGTGTTGTGCAGGAAGGCGTTGTAGTTGACCTGGACGAATGACTCCAGCGCCACGCCGAACTGCTTGCAATAGGCCAGCACGGCGCGGTGCTGGTGCGGGATGCGCCACGGACCGGGATTGATGTACAGCCCGTCGTCGAAACCGCAGTGCTGGGTCTCGCCACCGAGCTCGGTGTAGGTGTCACCGCCGCGCAGGCTCCAGTTGCGGCCGCCGGGACGTGCGTTGTATTCGAGGATCTTGACCTTGTAACCCGCCTTGCGCATCTCGTAGGCGGCGGTCATGCCGGCCAGGCCGGCGCCGAGGATCAGTACGGTGGCGCCTTTGGGGCGGCCCTCCAGCTTGACCGGTCCCTTGTAACCGGACTCGGCGGCCAGGCCGAGACTGGTCATGGCCTGGTACATCATGGAACCGCCAGCGGCCAGGCCAATACGGCCCAGCAGCTGGCGGCGGCTCAATGCTTGGGTAACGCCTTTCATTGGAAGTGGTTCCCTCCAGCGGCCGGCATGTCCAATGCCCAGAGCCCGCCGTGTGTCGAAGAGTCCGCCCACTGCATCTGCCGTAGGCGCCGCGTGTCGCATCGGGTCATCGGATGCGTGGTCCGAGCCCGGCCTGCATCGACGCGGCGGAAGAGGTGTCCCCGCCGCGCCGACCGGCGCCTGCCATCAGGCAAACGCCGCCGTTGTTGCGTGGATCAGAAGCGGTAGCTCAACTTGGCGTAATAGCGGGCGCCGAAGTAGCCGATCGGGCTGCCGCTGAAGCCGGCGTAGTTGCTGCTGGCGATGTATTCGTTGTTGCCGTTCTGGTAGTTGGCCACGTCGTAGTTCCACACCGCCGACGGGATCTTGTCGGGGTATTCGTTGAAGACGTTGTCGCCACCGACGCTGATGGTCCACTTGTCGTCCGGCTTGAAGCTCAGGTCGAAGCCGGTGGTGAGCATCGTGCCGAGCTTGAGCTTGTAGTAGTCACCGCCACCCAGTTCGATCACGTCCAGCTGATCGGCGAGTGCTTCGTAACCGGCCAGGCTGTTGACCTGGGTCTGCGGGCCGTAGATGGACTCGCGCAGGGTCAGGGTGAACTTCTGCCAGTTGAAGGTGGCGCCCAGGTTGACGCGGAACTTCGGGCTGGCGTGCTCGATGTCGTAGATGTTGGCTTCGGTGAATAGCGGAATGCTTTCGAAGCCCGGCACGCGGCCGGCCTTGGTCACTTCGGTCTTGTTGTAATTGGCGGCCAGCAGCCAGTCGATCGAGCCCCAGTCGAACTCGCTGACGTAGTTGGTCACCCAGTCCAGGCCGGTGGTCTTGGTGTCCAACACATTGCTGAGGAAGCTCAGCGAGATGTTGGCGCGCGCGGTCTGGTCGAAGCTGCCGCCCGGTGCGGAGGGATCGTTGGCATCGCTGATGAAGCCGCCGGCCACCAGGGCCGCACCCAGGATCGGGTTGTAGGTGTCGTCCGGCACGCCGTCGCCGTCGGTGTCGGCCGGATCGGGCAGGTCGGCGTTCCAGCTGCCGGTGGTGCGGCCGGTGACCGTGGCGGCCGACTGCGCGGTCGAGTACGAGAACGAGCCCATGTAGGTCCGGTCCGAAATCCGGATCTGGTAAGCATCCAGCGTCGAGGTCAGGTTGGGCAGCGGCGAGAACACCAGACCCAGCGAGAAATTCTTGCTGGTTTCCGGCTTCAGGCCGCTACCGACGGACGAACCGGCCAGCGTGGCGGTGGCGCCGGTCGGGCTGACCTGGATGGCGGTGTAGTAGTTCTCGCCCATGTTCGGCGCGCGGAAGCCGGTGCTGACCGTGCCGCGGATGGCGAAGCTGTCGCTGAAGTCGTAGCGGGTGGTGAACTTGCCGATCGCCTTGCTGCCGAAGTCGCTGTACTTCTCGTAGCGGCCGGCCAGGTCGACCAGCCAGGCATCGGTCGGATACAGGATGACGTCGGCGAACACGGCCTGGCTGTGGCGCGAGTAATCACCGGCCGACAGCGGGTTGTAACCGGGGAAGGACGACGCACCGGCACCGTAGTAGGACGACGGATCGCCCGCCTCGATGCCGTATTCGTCGCGGCGGTATTCCAGGCCTGCGTTGAGGGTCAACGGGCCACCGGACATGCCGATGTCGAAGTCCTTGGTGACGCTGGCGTTGGTGTCCCACTGGGTGGTGTAGAACGAGCCATCGTAGAAGTTTTCCGGTGAGTAGCCGAAGTCGTTCCACAGCGAGAAGTTCATCGAGTTGAGCGTGTACACGTCCATCTCGTTGCGGCCGTATTCGGTGGACACGTCCCACAGCCAGCCGCTGCCGACCTCGCCCTTCAGGCCGAAGGTCAGGTCGTAGTCTTTTTCTTCCGAGGCCTCGGACGGGTTGAAGCCGTAGGGATACTTGTGCTCGCCGATGTCGTTGACGTCGCCGTCGCCGTTGAAGTCGTAGCCACCGTCCTGCGAGGGACGGCGGTAGTTTTCCTCGGACTGGGCGGTCTTCTTGCCGTAGGTACCGAAGGCGTAGAACTCCAGGCCCTCGCCGAAGTCGTAGCCGGCGTTGAACGAAGCGATCTTGCGATGCACTTCCGGCGGGTTGAGCCAGGCATTGAGCGCCGGGAAACGGCCGTTCATCAGCGCGCCCTGGTCGTTGGCCAGGCGGGCGAGCAGGTCGCTGCGGCCATTGGCGTTGGCGTAGGCCGCGCAGGCCACTTGGTCGGCCAGGCAGTTGCCGTAGCTGGGATTGGACAAGCGGTAGACCGTCTTGCGGTTCTCCACCTCGACGCTGAGGTTGACGAAGCCGCGATCGCCACCGAAACCGATGTTGCCGCCCCACGAATCGGTGCCGCCACCGCCATCGGCGTAGCCGGCGTAACCGGCGTTGAGCTCGCCGCCGGAGGCGTCCTTCTTCAGGATGATGTTGATCACGCCGGCGATGGCGTCCGAGCCGTACAGCGCCGCGGCGCCGTCGGTCAGCACTTCGACGTGGTCGATGGCCGACTGCGGGATGTAGGACAGGTCGGTCGCCATTTCGCCGCTGCCGGCCACGCCGAAGTTGGACGTCACGTGGCGGCGCTTGCCGTTGACCAGGACCAGAGTGTGGTTGGCGGTGAGGCCACGCATCGAGGCGGTCAGGGTCTGGCTCATCATGTCGCCGCCGACCTGTGAGGCGTTGTACGAGGGCACCTGATTGGCGATGGCGTTCATCAGGTCGGGCGCGGCGGTCTTGGTCAGCGCTTCGGCACTGACCAGCTGGATCGGCGCCGGGCTGTCGCTGACGGCCATGTTGGCCTTGCGCGTACCGGTGGAGATGACGCTGACCGAGTCCAGGGTCTTGGCGGTGTCGGCGGCATCGACGGCGGCTGGCGGTTCGGCGGCCTGGGCAACCTGGGCGGCGGTGGCCAGCAACAGGACCGAGGACAGGCTGCGCAGCGTGGCAGCGGACGGGCACAGCGAAGCGGCGACGGCAAGAGCGAGCGGACGACGGGTGGGGCGACTGCGCATGACCTGGACTCCTTGCAAGGCGAAGTGAGAAGGCGGCAAGACAACGTGTGCGTGGTGGCCCGGATCCCCTGAACCGGTGTCCTGTGCGGACGGTGCCAACCCTTCACCCAAACCTAACCTCGACGACACCCGATCCCGCCATGCGCGGCGGGTAGGTCCGGCATGGGTGGGTAGGACCTGCCGTGCTTCGGTCACATCCGTACCCACCCCGTGCGCGGGCCGCTTTCCCCTCGGCCGGCACGCGACCTGCCACGGCGTTGTCGCTATCCTCGCCGGCTTGGTCTGCTTCTCTCCCCCGACCCGCCATGAGCCTGTCCCGAGCGCGCCTGTCGCGCGCCATGCCCGCATGAACCGCCTGGACCGCCCGCGCCCGCCCGCCCTGGTCCTGTTCGACCTGGACGACGTGCTGGCCCACTACGACCGCCGCGTGCGCCTGGTCGAGCTGGCCAGGCGCAGCGGCACCAGTGCGGCCGCGGTGCAGGCGGCGCTGTTCGACTCGGGACTGGAGTACGAGTCCGACATCGGCCTGTGGCGGCCGCAGGATTACGCCGATGAGCTTTCGCGCCGGCTGCGCGCCCGGCTGACACTGGAGGACTGCATCGCCGCGCGCACGCTGGCCACGCCCGCCGATCCTGCGATGGTGACCTTGGCCACGCAGGCCGCCCGGCACGCGCAGGTGGCGATCTTCACCAACAACGGGCCGTTCCTGACCCTGCACCTGGAGCGGATCTGCGCGCCGCTGTTTCCGTTGTTCGCCGGGCGCGTGGTCGGCGCCGGCGATGTCGGCATCGCCAAGCCCTCGCCGCAGGCCTACCTGCGCGCGCTGGCGCTGCTGGACATGACGCCGGCCGAAACACTGTTCATCGACGACCGCGACGAAAACGTCAGCGGCGCGCGCGCGGCCGGACTGGACGCGGTCGGTTTTTCCAACGCAGCCACCCTGGCCCGCGTCTTCGATTTCTACCAACTCACCGGAACTGCTTCCCATGCGCCTTGAAACCCTCGCCATCCACGCCGGCGGCGAATACGACCTTGAAACCGGCGCGGTCACGCCGCCGATCCACCTTGCGACGACCTTCCGCCATGGTCCGGCGGCCGAGCGCATCGCCGGCTACGAGTACCAGCGCGAAGGCAACCCGACCAACGACCGCCTGCGTGCGGCCGTGGCCGCGCTGGAAGGCGCCGCCCAGGCGATCACCTTTGCCTCGGGCATGGCCGCCATCACCACGCTGCTGGAAACCCTGCGCCCGGGCGTGCGGCTGATCATTCCCAACGACTGCTACGCCGGCCTGCGCCTGCTGGCCGCCGAGTACCTGCCCGAACGTGGCATGCAGGTGCTGCGCCTGGACATGACAGACCTCGCCGCGGTCACCGCCGCCTGTGCCAATGGCATCGACGTGATCTGGGTGGAAACCCCGTCCAATCCGATGATGCAGGTCAGCGACATCGCTGCGCTGGCCGCACTGGCGCATGCCCACGGCGCGCTGCTGGTGGCCGACAACACCTTCGCCTCGCCGGTGCTGCAGCAGCCGCTGGCGCTGGGCGCGGACATCGTCATGCATTCGACCACCAAGTACTTCGGCGGCCACAGCGATGTGCTGGGCGGCGCGCTGGCGTTCGCACGCGAGGATGACCTGTATCGCGCGGTCGCCCATCGCCTGCACATCACTGGCGCGGTGATGGCGCCGTTCAACGCCTGGCTGACCCTGCGTGGCTGCCGTTCGCTGCCGGCGCGGATGGCCCTGCACTGTTCCAACGCCAGGGCGCTGGCCGAATATCTGCTCGCGCAGCCGCAGGTCGAAGCGGTGCATTATCCCGGCCTGCCCTCGCACCCGGCCCATGCCCTGGCCAAGCGTCAGATGCGCGACGGCGGCGGCATGCTCAGCGTGCAGATCGCCGGGGGACGCGATGCGGCCCTGGCCGTGGCCGGCGCGCTGCAGATCTTCACCAATGCCACCTCACTGGGCGGCTGCGAATCGCTGGTCGAACATCGCGCCTCGGTCGAAGGCCCGGCGCCGGTGACCCCACAGAACCTGCTGCGCGTGTCGGTCGGCCTGGAGCACATCGACGACCTGATCGGCGACTTCGCCCAGGCGCTGGCCAAGGCCTGAGCTACGCAGGATGTGGGACCGCTTGATGTAGGAGCTGCTTGAGCTGCGATGAGACTGTCTTCTTCAAGCCCGAGCCGCATCACGGAGATATCGGCTCGCACAACGCGATGCTGCATCGACCAACACGACAACGCCGCCGGATTCGCACCCGGCGGCGTTGCTGTATGGCCGGTGAGGACGCTGCGGGCAGCGACCTCAGCGCGACATCACTTGGCCTTCGGCACGTCGGCTTCGGTGGTGATGTGCAGCTTCACTTCGTCGCTGACGGCCGGCGCGTAGTTACCGACGCCGAAGTCCGAGCGCTTGACCGTGGCGGTCGCGTCGAAGCCGATCGACGGGGTCTTCTTCATCGGATGGTCGGCGGCCTTGTTCAAGGTGACATCCAGCACGACCGGCTTGGTGATGCCCTTGATGGTCAGGTTGCCGGTGACCTTCAGCTTGTCCTTGCCGGCGCTCTCGACCTTGGTGCTCTTGAAGGTCGCGGTCGGGAACTTGGCCGAGTCGAAGAAATCGGCGCTGTTGAGGTGGGTGTTGAACTTGGCGGTGAAGGCTTCCAGGCCACTCAGCGGCAGGGTCACTTCGACGCTGGACTTGGACACGTTGGCCGCGTCATAGGTCAGGCTGCCGTCGGCATCGCCGAAGTGCGCGCTGGGGTTGGAGAAACCGAAGTGGCTCCAGGTGGCGATGACGTCGGTATGGGCCGGATCGAGCTTGTAGGTGACGGGTGTGGCGAAGGCCGGTGCAACCAGGGCGGACAGGGCGGCGGCGAGCAGGAACTTGCGCATGGAGAAACTCCTTGAGTGGTGTGGCGGCTAAGGGAACAGCGGTGGCGTTGCCGCCGGGTGAATCGAAACAGGTCTGATCGACAGAGGGCCGATCAGACGATGCGTGCAGCCTGGTCGAAGGGCAGGCGCGGCAGGCGTTCGAACACGCCGGCCGGATCGCCATGACCCAGGTTGACCAGGAAGTTGGACTTGATCGAGGTCCCGGCGAAGAACGCCGCGTCAACCTTGGCGTTATCGAAGCCGGACATCGGGCCGGCATCCAGGCCCAGCGCACGCGCGGCCAGGATCAGGTAGGCGCCCTGCAGGCTGCCATTGCGCAATGCCGCTTCCACGCGGCCTTCCTGCGGACCATCGAACCAGGCCTTGGCATTGGTGTGCGGAAACAGCACCGGCAGCTGCTCGTGGAAATCCAGGTCGTAGCCGATGATCGCGGTGACCGGCGCGGACATGGTCTTGGCTTCGTTGTTGGCCGATAGCGCGGGCTTGAGCCTGGCCTTGGCTTCGGGCGACTTGACGAACACCAGCCGCGCCGGCGTGCTGTTGGCCGCGGTCGGGCCCCACTTCAGCAGCTCGTACAGCGCGTGCAGCGTTTCATCGGCCACCGGCGCATCGGTAAAGGCATTCTGGCTGCGCGCCGTGCGGAACAGCTGATCGAGCGCGGCAGCATCAAGAGGCTGGGACATCAAACCACTCCAGACGGAAGAGGAAACGGCCACGTGCTGCCCTGCGGCTTCACGCGACACCGGCCGGCAGTGTAGGGTGTGGCCGCAGGTGCAACACCACGACGATCCGCAACGGATTGTTTTGGCTTTCAGAACAAACGCACCGCCCTGCCCCTGTCTGTTTCGTCATCGCTCTGCTCATGACCCTGTCACCGCGCACCTGGACCTTGACCGACGGACATGCGGGCAATGTGCGCCAGGCTGCGGCGCTCGCACGCGCTCTGGATCTGCCTGCACGCGAGTGGGTGCTGCAGACCCGCGCGCCGTGGAAGCAGCTCGCACCGCGCCTGTTGCCGGGCAGCGAACACGCTTTCGGGCCGCAGTTCCATGCCGCATTGGCGCATGCGCCGAATCTGGCGATCGGCTGCGGACGCCAGGCTGCCCTGGCCACGCGCGTGCTGCGTGATCACGGCGCCCGGGTGATCCAGATCCTCGATCCGCGCACGCGTCCGCTGCACTGGGACCTGGTGATCGCGCCCACCCACGATGGCCTGCGCGGTCCCAATGTGCTCACCCCGCTTGGCAGCCTGCATCCGGTCGACGATGCATGGCTGGCCGATGCACGCGGGCAGTTCCCGCGCATCGGCGCCCTGCCCGGCCCGCGCACCGCCCTGCTGGTGGGTGGTCCCAGTGCGCATGCACGCCTGGAGGTCGCCGACATCGTGCAGATTTGCGACACGCTCGACCCGGTGGTCACCCATGAGGCGGGCACGTTGATGATCACCACCTCGCGGCGCACGCCCGATCCGGTGGTCGCCGCGCTGCGCCAGCGCTACGCCGGCAGCGCGCACCTGCTGTGGTGCGACGACCGCGACGGCGCCAATCCCTACGCCGGCCTGCTGGGCTGGGCCGACCGCATCGTGTGCACCGCCGACTCGGTCAACATGCTGTCCGAGGCCTGCGCCACGCACGCGCCGGTGTTCGTGCACGCCCCGACCCGCGTAAATGGACGGCCGCAGCGCTTCCTGCGCACCCTGCTCGAACGCGGCCGCATCCACGCGCTGGAAGCAGGCCTGGATGCCTTTGCCGTCACCCCATTGCGCGAGACCGCGCGCATCGCGCGCCAGGTCAGATTGCGGTTGGAACTTGGCTGAAAGCTCGCGGTCAACCGTCGGCGTCGCGGCCGCCTGGAAAATCCAGACCCAGCGCCGCACACGCCTGGGTGATGTGGACACGCGCCTGGGTAATGGCTGGCGTCGGCGCCGTCAGCCGAGGGCGACGATCCAGCGTGCACGACAGGCTGGCGGCAAGCAGCGTGGCATGAGCGTGGATCAATTGCGCGGTTAGCTCAGGCGTCAACAGCGATGCTTCGACCATCGCTTGCAGCAGCGCGCGCGTGTTCTCCGGATCCAGCAACGCTGGCACGCGGGCGGCATGCTGCAGCACCAATGCCTGCAGCAGGAACTCCAGGTCCACCAGACCACCGGCGCCCTGCTTGAGGTCGAAGCGTTCGGCCGTGCTGCGATCCAGTTCCGCACGCATGCGTGCACGCATGTGCAGCACGTCGTCTTGCAGCTTCTGCGCATCGCGCGACGTCGCCAGGGTCTGGTCGCGGATCTGGTCGAAGGCATCGAGCAGGCGCGCGTCGCCGGCGACCGCACGCGCGCGCACCAGCGCCTGGTGTTCCCACGTCCACGCGCGATGGCGCTGGTAGTCGGCGTAGCTGTCCAGCGAGGTCACCAGCAGGCCCTTGGCGCCGTCCGGGCGCAGGCGCACGTCCACCGCATACAGTCGGCCGGCACCGGTCATGGTTTCCAGCAGGGCTACGATCTTCTGCGCCAGGCGCAGGTGCCAGCGCGCGGCGTCCAGCGAACGCGTTCCTTCCGAGACCGCATCGGCCGGCGCGCGATACAGGAACACCAGGTCCAGATCCGACCCGAAGCCCATCTCCTCGCCGCCCAGGCTGCCGTAGCCGATCAGCGCGAACTCGCCGCCGGGCACGCGGCCATGGGCGGCTTCGACCGCCGTGCGCGCCATGCGCAGCACCACGCCGCAGACCGCATCGGCCAGCCAGGCCAACTGCCGCGCCGAGGCATCCGGCGGCTGGCGCGCGTCCAGGGCGGCCAGCGCGATGCGGAAGCCCAGGGCAAGCCGTGTTTCGTTGAGCCGGCGCAGGGCCAGCTCCGGATCGGGCTCGTTCAACGCCGCACTGCACGCGGACTGCATTGCGGCCTGATCGGGCAACGGCCCGGCGGCACGCGCATCCAGCAGTTCGTCAAGCAGCAACGGATATTGCGCGACACGCTCGGCCAGCCACGCGCTGCGCGCGACCACATCCACCAGCCGGGTCAGCGCACGCGGTGCTTCATCGAGCAGCGCCAGGTAGCTGGCGCGACGCAGGATGGACTGCAGCAGGGCCAGGCTGCGCTGCAGCGCGGCATCGGGCTGGTCGGAAGCCGAGGCCGCCTGCAGCGCCGCCGGCAGCACGCGATCCAGCCGCGCGCGCGCCACATCGGACAACGCCGCCACACCCGGTGCCTTGATGAAATCGCGCAGGCGCGCACTGGCCTGCGCGGCGTCCTGGAAGCCGACCTGCGCCAGCGCCGATTCGGCATCTTCGCGGTGTTCGAGCATGCGCTGGAAGGGTGCCAGTTCGCCATCGTCCTGTGCGTCTTCCGGCGCGGCCATCAGCGGCGCGAACGCAGCCGACACGACCTGCCGCTGCACCTGCAACGCCGCATGCAGCTGCGCCACATGGGGATGGCCCAACGCGGCGGCGATGCGCAGGGCATCGTCGGCGTTGTCCGGCAAGGTATGTGTCTGTGCGTCGCGCAGCATCTGGATGCGGTTTTCCAGCAAGCGCAGGAAGCGGTACGCGCCGCGCAGGTCATCGGCCACGGCAGGCGGCAGCAGGTGCGCTTCGACCAGCCCGTCCAGGGCCGCGCGCAGGCTGCGTTGGCGCAGCCGTGCATCACGGCCGCCATGCACCAGTTGCAGGGCCTGGGCGAGGAATTCGATCTCGCGGATGCCACCGGGCCCGCGCTTGATGTCATCGGCCATGTCGCGACGCGCGACTTCGGCGGTGATCATGGCCTTCATCGCGCGCAGGCCGTCGAGCGCGGTGAAATCCAGATAGCGCCGATAGACGAACGGCCGCAGCGTCTGCAGCCAGGCTTCGCCGGCATCGATGTCGCCCGCCACCGCCCTGGCCTTGAGCCAGGCGTAGCGCTCCCAGTCGCGGCCTTCGGTCTGGAAGTAGCGATCCATCGCCGCGAAGGACAGTGCCACGCGCCCTGCATTGCCGTACGGGCGCAGGCGCAGGTCGACGCGATGACTGAAGCCATCGGCGGTCACTTCGTCCAGCAATCGCGCCAGGCGCTGGCCCAGTCGCGCAAAATATTCTTCCGCCGCCAGTGGACGCACGCCCCCCGCCTGCGCGGGGGCAGGCTTGGATTCACCATGTGCGGAGAAGGCGTAGACCAGGTCCACGTCGGAAGAGAAATTCAGCTCGCCGCCGCCCAGCTTGCCCAGGCCGAAGACCACCAGGCGCACCGGCTCGCCATCGTCACCGCGCACGCAGCCGTGCTTGGCGATGAACTCGCCTTCCAGCGCGGCCAGTCCGGTCTGCAGGCAGACCTCCGCCAGGCGCGTACTCCCGGCGAGGATCTCATCGACATCGGCACCTTCCACCACATCACGCCAGATCAGGCGCGTGGACTCGGCCGTGCGATAGCGGCGCAGCTGCATTGGCCATTGCTCGGGCGAGGAGGCCACCAACGCCGGGGCCGGAAGCGGACGCGTTGCATCTTTCAGCAGCTGCGCGAGCAGGGGCGGCTGGCGGCACAGCGTGTCGATGGCGAAGTCGCTGGCATGGGCAAGCTTGCCCACGCTGGCGATGGTCAGAGGGTCGGCCAGCAAGCGCTCCAGCGACGTCTCCGCCGCGCGCAACCGGCGCAACGCCTTTTCCGTGAGGTCTGGCAGACGGGTCATGGGCAGCAAGTGTGCATCAGCCGCTGTCGGGACGTTTCATTCAAAGGATGGACATGCACGACAACCCCTATGCCGCACCGCAAGCACAGGTGGGCTCGCCTCCAGGCAATGCGGGTCCAACCGCACGCTCAGGCAAGCAACTTGCCCTGGATGTGCTGCGCGGCCTGAGAGTCTTTCTGATCCGGGGCATCCCCGCGGCCGCGCTGAGCACGTGCCTTTTTATGATGGCTGGCAACGTGCTTGACGATGGCGATCGGGGCGCGGTTGTGCCGTTGCAGCCGTCCGCGATCGGCCTTTTTGCCTTTGTTGGCGCGCTGGCTTATTTCCCCGCGGGATTGTATGCCGGGGTGATGGCAGGCCTTTTACGGCCACGCCTGCGTCGAGGCTGGATCCAACATGCCGTGTTTTCGGCGACGGTGTGCGTGCCCATCGGGCTGCTGGCGTGGATGCTGCTCTCCGTGTCCATGTCCGGACCCACGCTGGATCGATCGTGGCTCGACCCGCTTTTCCCGGCACCGTTCATTCCGGTACCCCTGCTGCTTTGGCTATTCGCCCACCCGCAGCGCGTCGGGCATTCCGTCGACCCGGCTTAATGCAAGACCGAACAACCCCGCGATCTTTTCCAGCAGCACGGCCTTGACCGTGTCCATCGAGGCCGGGCCGCCCAGGTCGGACAACGCGATGGTCTGCAGCCCCTGGTAACCGCAGGGATTGATGCGCTGGAACGGCTCCAGGTCCATCGCGATATTGAAGCTCAGGCCGTGGAAGGTGCAGCCGCGGCGCACGCGGATGCCGAGCGCGCCGATCTTGGCGCCTGCCACGTACACGCCGGGCGCGCCGTCCTTGCGCTGCGCATGGATGTTCCACTCGGCGCAGGTGTCGATGATGGCCTGCTCGATCAGGCACACGTAGTCGCGCACGCCGATCTTCAGGCGCTTGAGGTCCAGCAGCGGATAGACCACCAACTGGCCCGGGCCGTGATAGGTCACCTGGCCGCCGCGGTCCACATGGATGACCGGGATCTCGCCGGCGGCCAGCACGTGCTCGGGCTTGCCGGCCTGGCCCAGGGTAAAGACCGGATCGTGCTCGACGATCCACAGCGCGTCGGGCGTCGTTTCGTCGCGCGTGTCGGTGAAGGCCTGCATGGCGCGCCAGACCGGTTCGTACGGCTGGCGGCCGAGGTCATGCACGATGGCCGGCAGCGGCGCGCGCGCGACGAGCGCCGCGTCCGCCTCGCCGACCGGGCAGGCCGTGGTCAGATCGTCCACTTCACTTCCGGGTGCTCGCGCAGGGCTTCGTGCGCGGCGTCGTACTGGGCACGGTCCTGAGCATGGAAGGCGATCCGAACGGACACGTATTTGCCGTTGGACGAGTGCTTCCAGCTGATGCGCTCTTCCAGCACGTCGATGCCGGCGGCGGCGAGCAGGCGCGGGAGTTCGGTTTCCAGCGCGATGCCGGCCGTGCCCATGGCACTGAGCTCGAAGGTGCCAGGGAACTGGAAGCCGTGGTCAGGGTTGTCTGAGGAGATATCCATGGCCCGATTATCGGGCCGCACCCGGCCAAACCCAAGCCGGGCGCAGCCAGGCCCGGCGTGCGGACACGAAAAAGCCGGCATCTGCCGGCTTCTCGCTACGTCAGGTCAGGCGCCGACCGCGCGTCAGGCCGATTCCCACCACATCCAGAAGGCATCCCACAGGCGACGGAAGAAGCCCCCTTCTTCCACGCCCTCGATCGCCACCAGCGGCGCCTGGGCGATGGTCTTGCCATCCAGATTCACCTTCACCGTGCCGATCTGCTGGCCCTTCTTGATCGGCGCCACCAGCTGCTTGGCCACGTCCATGGTCGGCTTGAGCTGCTCGTACTTGCCGCGCGGCACGCCGACCAGCAGCGGGGCGGCCACGCCCAGCTGGACCTGCTGGGCCGCACCCTTCCATACCTTCTGTGTGGCCAGGGCCTTGCCCGGCTCGTACAGGCGATGGGTTTCGAAGAACCGGAAACCCCAGTTGAGCAGCGCCAGCGAATCATCGGCGCGCTGTTTTTCCGACACATCGCCCATGATCACGGTGATCAGGCGCTGGTCGCCGCGCTTGGCCGAATTCATGATGCAGTAGCCGGCCTGCGAGGTATGCCCGGTCTTGATGCCGTCCACGCTCGGATCGCGCCACAGCAGCAGGTTGCGGTTGGGCTGGGTGATGCCGCTGACGGTCATCTCCTTGATCTTGTTGTAGGCGTAGGTGTCCGGGTAATCGCGGATCAGCGCGCGGCCCAGCAGCGCCATGTCGTAGGCGCTGGAGTAGTGGCCGTCGGCAGCCAGACCGTGCACGTCGGCGAAGTGCGAATCCTTCATGCCGATGCGCTGGGCGTAGGCATTCATCAGCTGCACGAAGGCTTCCTCGCTGCCGGCGGTGTGCTCGGCCAGGGCGATGGCCGCGTCGTTGCCCGACTGCACCACCATGCCTTTTTCCATG
>JBIIHJ010000250.1:0-6049 GCA_044235875.1 Pseudoxanthomonas sp. | reverse complement strand
GCGCAGAGCCGCGCGCATGCGTGGATTTCCGAGCTTATCGAAAACCAGCGCTCGGCCGGTTCGTCGCTGGAGTTCCTGGACAACGTCAAGGTCGACCTGTTCCCCGACGAGGTCTACCTGTTCACGCCCAAGGGCAAGATCCTCTCCTTGCCGCGCAACTCCACCGCGCTGGATTTCGCCTATGCGGTGCATACCGACGTGGGCAACCAGGCCGTGGCCTCGCGCGTGGACAAGAAGCTGGTGCCGCTGCGCACCAAGCTGGCCAGCGGCCAGAGCGTTGAGATCATCACCGCCAAGTCGGCCGCGCCCAAGCCGCAGTGGCTGGAATTTGTGGTCACCAGCAAGGCGCGCACCGCGATCCGCCACCAGCTCAAGCAACTTGGCCACGAAGACGCCGTGCAGCTGGGCCACCGCATGCTCGACCGCGCGCTGGAAGACCTGGACAGCTCGCTCGATCGCCTGCCGGGGCAGCGCCTGGAAGCGTTCCTGGTCGAGCACAAATACCCGCGGCTTGAAGCCCTGCTGGAAGACGTGGCGCTGGGCAACTGGATGCCGGCCCAGGCCGCGCAGGCGATGATGGCCTTCGCCGAACTGCGCAGCGGCGGCCACTCCAAGCATTCGCAGGAAAAGATCCTGATCACCGGCGGCGAGCGCGGGGTGATCAGCTTCGCCAACTGCTGCCAGCCGATCCCCGGCGATGAGATCATGGGCTTCCACACCGCCGGCAAGGGCATCGTGGTGCACCGGCTGGACTGTCCCAACGTGGTCGAGTTCCGCAAGTCGCCCGATCGCTGGGTGCCGATCGACTGGGATTCCAACGTCAGCGGCGATTACGACGCCAGCCTGCTCATCGAAGTGGAAAACCGCACCGGCGCGCTGGCCCAGGTGGCCGCGGCGGTGGCGCAGAGCCAGTCCAACATCGAGCGTGTCGAATACCTGGAACGCGACATCAACGCGGCGGTGATGCGCTTCAACATCCAGGTGCGCGACCGCAGCCACCTGGCCGAAGTCATGCGCCGCCTGCGCCGCCTGCAGTCGGTGCTGGGCGTGCGCCGCATGTAAACGCCATGATCTGCCGCGCCGGCCAGGCGCGGCGGGTTCGGCCTGTCAGCGTGCAGCGCCTACAATGCAGGCCCCGTTTTTCAACAGGAAGGCCCGCCCGCATGACCAAGCAGATCATTCACACCGACCAGGCACCGGCCGCGATCGGCCCGTACTCACAGGCCGTGCGCGCCGGCAGCACCGTGTATTTCTCCGGCCAGATTCCGCTGGATCCGGCGACCGGCAACCTGGTCGAGGGCGACATCAGCGCTCAGGCGCGTCGCTCCTTCGACAACCTCAAGGCCGTGGCCGAAGCCGCCGGCGGCTCGCTCGGCGACATCGTGCGCCTGGGCCTGTACCTGACCGACCTGGGCCAGTTCGCCGCGGTCAACGCGGTGATGCAGGAGTACTTCGTCGCGCCATTCCCGGCCCGCTCGACCATCGAGGTCTCCGGCCTGCCCAAGGGCGCGCTGTTCGAAGTCGATGCGGTGCTGGTGCTGAACGACTGAGTCAACGCGTGCCGCAACGCGCGTGGCGTTGTCCGACAGCCGCGCGCGTCATCGTGAAGTAGCAATCGCTGCAGTCGGCCGGCATCCTACTGCGATGCCGTCCGTTGCCCGCAGCCTGGAACCCGCCTTCAACCGGCCCATCGCCGGTTTGACCGGCGCTGGCCCGAAGGTGGCCGAAAAACTCGCCGCGCGCGGTCTGCTGACCCTGCAGGATCTTTGGCTGCAGTTGCCGCTGCGCTACGAAGACCGGACCTCGCTCACGCAGATCGCCCAGCTGCAGCCCGGTGTCGCGGCGCAGGTGGAAGGCACGATCGAAGCGATCGAACGCGGCTTCCGCTATCGCCCGGTGTTGCGCGTGGCGATCGGCGACGATTCGCGCGGCACGCTGGTGCTGCGCTTCTTCCATTTCCGTGCCGCGCAGGTCGGGCAGTTCGCGCCGGGCACGCGGATCCGCGTTTACGGCACGCCGCGTCCGGGACAGCAGGGACTGGAGATCGTCCATCCCAGCTACAAGCTGATCGGCGTCGATGGTGAGGCGCCGCTGGGTGACACGCTGGAGCCGGTATATCCGGCGATCGAAGGCGTTGGCCCGGCGACGATGCGCAAGCTGATCGCGCAGGCGCTGGACCGATTGCCCGACCAGGCCACGCTGGAGCTGCTGCCCGAAGCCCTGTTGCGGCAGCTGCATCTGCCCGAGGGCAGCATGCTGCCCTCACTGCGCGAGGCGCTGATCACCATGCATCGGCCGGCGCGCGATGCCGATGTCGCCGCGCTTTCGGCCGGCACGCATCCGGCGCAACGTCGTCTGGCGCTGGAAGAACTGTTGGCCCATCACCTCAGCCTGCGTCGCCAGCGCATCGCCCTGCAGCAGCATGGCGCGCACGCGCTTGCAGGGCAGGGGGTGCTGGTGGCGCGGCTGCTCGATGCGCTGCCGTTCCAGCTCACCCGTGCACAGCAGAAGGTCTTTGCCCAGATCCGCAGCGATCTTGCCCATCCGCGGCCGATGCTGCGCCTGGTACAGGGCGATGTGGGCAGCGGCAAGACCGTGGTCGCCGCGCTGGCCGCGATGCTCGCGGTGGAAGCCGGCAAGCAGGTCGCACTGGCCGCGCCGACCGAGTTGCTGGCTGAGCAGCACCTGGCCAACCTGCGTGGGTGGCTGGAGCCGCTTGGGGTGCGTGTGGCCTGGCTGGCCGGCAAGGTCACCGGCAAGGCACGGGCCAGGGTGCTGGAAGAGGTGGCCAACGGGCACGCACAGGTGGTGGTGGGCACCCATGCTTTGATGCAGGAATCGGTCGCCTTCCATGATCTGGCCCTGGCCATCGTCGATGAGCAGCATCGCTTCGGCGTACACCAGCGCCTGGCGCTGCGCGACAAGGGCACACAGGGCGGCGATGGCGCCAACCGCGTGCCGCACCAGCTGGTGATGACCGCCACGCCCATCCCGCGCACGCTGGCGATGGCGGCCTACGCCGACCTGGATGTTTCGGCCATCGACGAACTGCCGCCCGGCCGCACCCCGGTACAGACCATCGCACTCAGCGCCGAGCGCCGGCCCGAACTGGTCGAGCGCATCCGCGCCGCCTGTGCCGAAGGGCGCCAGGTCTATTGGGTCTGCACCCTGATCGAAGAGGCCGAAGACGATCCCAAGGCCGCGCCCGCCGCGCGCGGTGGCCCGGCCATGCGCATCGAGGCGCAGGCCGCACAGACCACCTTCGAGCAGCTCACCGAAGCGTTGCCGCAGGCGCGCGTGGCGCTGGTGCATGGGCGCATGAAACCGGCGGAGAAGCAGGCGGTGATGCGTGCCTTCAAGCAGGGTGAAAGCGATCTGCTGGTGGCCACCACCGTGATCGAAGTCGGCGTGGACGTGCCCAACGCGTCGCTGATGGTGGTGGAAAACGCCGAGCGCCTGGGTTTGGCCCAACTCCACCAGCTGCGCGGCCGGGTCGGGCGCGGTGCAGCGGCTTCGTCATGTGTCCTGCTGTACCAGGGACCGCTGTCGCAGATGGCCCGCCAGCGCTTGGACACCATGCGCCAGACCAACGATGGCTTCGTCATCGCCGAGAAGGATCTCGAGCTGCGCGGCCCGGGCGAACTGCTTGGCACGCGCCAGACCGGCCTGGCCGCCTTCCGTGTCGCCGACCTGGCGCGCGACGCCGGCCTGCTGCCGCAGGTGCATGCCCTGGCCGAGACGCTGCTGGCGACTTCTCCGGCCCTGGCCGAACGCATCACCGCGCGCTGGATCGGCGGCGCCGAGCGCTACGCCAGCGCCTGATGTCCGTTGCGTGCCGCTGCCGGCGTTGGACCTGTCAGGTGTCGGGCCAATCCCCTGGGTCAAACGACTGCCTGTCTCCACTGGCTGCCCGTAAGGCGGCCAATTTTTTTTGTCCGGGCCTGGTGTGCCGCAGGGTATGTTGGAAGCGGCAAGAGGTCGCGGGTCATAATGGGGAATGACTGAAAAAACTCCGCTGCTGATCGATACCGACCCGGGCGTGGACGACGCGCTCGCCCTGCTGATGGCCTTCAACGACACCGCGCACGAGGTGGTCGGCCTGACCATTGCCGCCGGCAATGTCGGCCTGGACCACACCGTGCGCAACGCGCTGAAGCTGTGCGAGGTCGCTGGCCGCCACGACGTGCCGGTGTACGCCGGCTGCCCCGGCCCGCTGCTGCACCCTTCGCCGGATGCGGCCGATGTGCACGGGCTGGATGGCTTCGGAGATGTCGGCTATGCGCCGGCCGCGCATGGCGTGCAGGCCGAGCACGCGGCGCTGGCGATCCTGCGCCTGTCGCACGCACATGCCGGCAGACTGCTCCTGGTGACGCTTGGTCCGCTGACCAACGTCGCGGTGGCCCTGAAGCTGGACCCGACCCTGCCCCAGCGCGTGGCCCGGCTGGTGGTGATGGGCGGCGCGGTTTCCGCGCACGGCAACCTGACCCCGGCGGCCGAGTTCAATGTGGCCTTCGATCCGGAGGCGGCGCACCTGGTGTTCGAGGCGTTCCCGCAGTTCGACGTGGCCGACTGGGAAGCCACGATGGCCCATGGCCTTCCCCACGCTGATGTCGAGCAGTGGCTGGCGGCGCCTTCGCCGCGGGCGGCGTTCTACGACCAGATTTCGCGGCAGACCCGGCTGTGGTCGGCCGACCGTCGCGGCGACCGCTGGCACAGTGCCGATGCGCTGGCGATGGCCTTCGCCCTGCATCCGGGCGGCGCCACGCGTCTGGAGTCGCGGCCTTTGGCGGTCGAACTGGCCGGCACACTGACCCGTGGCGCCACGATCACCGACTGGAATCGCCAGACCGGCCGGCCGGACAACGCCCGCTTGCTGCTGGGCTACGACCAGGACCGGTTCGAGGTGATGGTGCAGGCCGCGCTCGCTGCAGGTTGAGGCCACTTGCGTGGGTCAAGCCAGGCCGCTAGAATGCCCGGCTCAAATTTTCATCTCTTTGGTGCCGCATGAAAGCCGACATCCATCCGCAGTACCGTGACGTCGTCTTCCACGATGTCACCTCCGATTTCAAGATCCTGACCCGCTCGACCCTTGCCAGCAAGGAAACGACCAAGTGGGAAGACGGCAACGAATACCCGCTGGTCAAGGTTGAAGTGTCGTCCGCTTCGCACCCGTTCTACACGGGCAAGCACAAGGTCATGGACACCGGCGGCCGCATCGACAAGTTCCAGAAGCGTTACGCGCGCTGATCGAACACATCGTCCTGCTGCGTCAGACAACGGCTGCATCCCCTCGGGGATGCGGCCGTTTTCGTGTGCGCGGGTGACCGAAGCGTCAGCCGAAAACGCGGCCACACAGCTGACGCAATCCATTCAAGACGGGCATCGATCCGGGGCCGTATGCGATAATTCTCGGACTCCGTGGCGCTCTTTGCTGCGGATCCTGTCTACGCGCCACGGCCGACAGGCTTTGGCGCTTCCCCACGAAGGAGTGCACTGTGTCCGAACTTGACCAGGTCACGCTGGCCGCCGGCGACAAATCGGTAGCCTTGCCTGTACTGAAACCCACGCTTGGCAACGACTGCGTTGATATTTCCAAGCTGACCAAGGAAACGGGTCTGTTCACCTACGACCCCGGTTTTGGCGCCACCGCCAGCTGCAAATCGGCCATCACCTACATCGACGGCGACAAGGGCGTGCTGCTGTACCGCGGCTATCCGATCGACCAGCTGGCAGCCAGTTCCAGCTTCACCGAGGTGTCGTACCTGCTGATGAACGGCGAGCTGCCCAGCGCGGGCGAGCTGACCAAGTTCGAGGACGAGGTCACGCATCACACGATGATGCATGAGTCGCTCAAGAGCTTCCTGCAGGGCTTCCGCCACGACGCGCACCCGATGGCCATGCTGGCCGCGTCGGTCGCCTCGCTCTCGGCGTTCTACCACGACACCCTGGATCTCAACGATCCGGAACAGCGCCGCCTGGCCGCGATCCGACTGATCGCCAAGATGCCGACCCTGGCCGCCGCCGCGCACCGCTACACCGCCGGCCAGCC
>JBIIHJ010000029.1:0-19797 GCA_044235875.1 Pseudoxanthomonas sp. | reverse complement strand
GCTCCAAGATCGACTCGCGCACCATCCTGGACCAGTCCGGCGCCGAGACCCTGCTGGGCCACGGCGACATGCTGTACCTGCCGCCGGGCACGGCGATGCCCGACCGCGTGCATGGCGCGTTCGTCAGCGACGAGGAAGTGCATCGCGTGGTCGAGCATCTCAAGGCCAGCGGACCGGTGAATTACATGGACGGGGTCCTCGAAGAAATGCAGTCGATGGGCGACGGGGTGATGGTCGGGCCGACCGGTCTGCCCGAATCCAGCAGCAGCGGTGGCGATGAATCCGACCCGCTCTACGACGAGGCGGTGAAGATCGTCACCGAGACCCGCCGCGCCTCCATCTCCGGCGTGCAGCGCCGCCTCAAGATCGGCTACAACCGTGCCGCGCGCCTGGTCGAGGCGATGGAGGCGGCCGGCGTGGTCTCGCCACCCGAGCACAACGGCGACCGCAGCGTGCTGGCACCGCCGCCGCCGCGCTGAAGCCACGCCAGATCGACAGGCTGGTCAGCAGGCGCGCGGGAATCCTCCCGCGCGCGTCACACTCCAAGCTCGACCCCGCAATCCGGAATGCCTCGATGTCGCGTCTGCTGCTCCTGCTGTGTACCTGCCTGTTGCCCACTTGCGCCTTGGCACAGGCCGACGCCAGCGCAAGACCCGCGTCCGGCACGCGCGCGGCGACGGGCGCCGAGGCCAGCACCAACTTCAGCTTTGTCCGCTACCTGGCCGATTACGTGGTCGCGCCGGACTACACCAGCACCGAGACCGACGAATACGAAGTGCTGGTGCGGACCAAGGCGGGTGTCGATACCTGGAGCCAGGTCAGGCTCAGCTACAGCGAGAAGATGGAGCGGCTTGAGGTGCTGGCCGCCTACACGATCACCGCCGACGGCCAGCGCCATGACGTGGCGCCGGACCGCATCTACACCCAGGAAAGTTATTCCAGCGCCTCGGCGGCCATGTACGCCGACCGCAAGGTCAAGGTCATCGTGTTCCCGAACCTGGCGCCGGGCACGCGGGTGGTCTACCGCTATCGCACGCACCAGATCCAGCCGTATTTCGCCGGCTACTTCAATCTGTGGGAGACCTTCCCGCTGATGCAGCAGTACGACCAGGCCAAGGTCACTCTGACCGCGCCGGCGTCCATGCCGATGCACCTGGAGGCGACCGGCATGCAGGGCGGCCAGCGCAAGGTGGCCGATGGCCAGGCGCGCTGGGAATGGACCTACCGCAATCGCACACCGATGGACCCCCAGGCCTGGAGCGTGTCGGCCTGGGAATTCAGCCCCGGGATCATGGCCAGCACCTTCGACAGCTATGGTCGGCTGGGGCGCGCCTACCAGCAGGCGGCCGGGCAGGCGTCCAGGGTCACCCCGGAGATCCAGCGGCAGGCCGACGCGATCACGGCAGGCATCGACGACCGCCGCGCCCAGGCGCAGGCGATCTACGAATGGGTCGCCGCCAACATCCGCTACGTGGCGGTCTACCTGGGCAACGGCGGCCTGGAGCCGAACCCGGCCGCGTCGATCCTGGCCAACCACTACGGCGACTGCAAGGATCACACCGTGATCCTGGAATCGCTGCTGGCGGCCAAGGGCATCGCCAGTTCGCCGGTGCTGATCGGCGCCGGTGGCGGGCCGACGCTGCCCAAGGGCGTGGTCCTGGGACGCTTCAACCATGCGATTACCTGGGTGCCCGAATTCGGCCTGTACCTGGATTCGACCAGCCCGTATGCGCGCTTTGGCCAGCTGCCGGCCTCGGACCTGGGCGCGCCGGTGGTGCACACGGCCGATGGGGTAGTCGCCCGCACGCCGGCCAACGACCCTTCGCGCAGCGCATATCGCGCGACCAGCACCTTCGATTTCGACGCGCAGGGCAATGTCAGCGGCCACACCGCGATCGACAGTGGCGCCAGCGGCGAGATTGGCCTGCGCGGCACCTTCTCGCAGCTGACCACGCAGAACCGCCAGCGCATCGAGGATTCGATCATGGCCTCGTCCGGCCTCAACGGGCAGGGCTATCTGCGCCTGCAGGGGCAGGCCGAGGATCTGGACCAGCCGTTCGGCTACGCATTTGATTTCAGGGCGCAGGACGATGTGGATTTCAGCAGCGTCGGCGGCATGACGCTCCCGGACATGCCCGGCGCCGATTCGATGCGTGAGCTCTATGCCAAGGCCGTGGCCGAAACCAACCTGACCCCGTTCCAGTGCAACCAGACCCTGCGAGAGGAGACCTACGTGCTGCGGTTTCCCGCCAGCGTGCCGGTGATCGCGATCCCGCGCAGCGCGCAGTTCGAAAACGCCGCCGGCCGGTACGAGGTCAGCTGGGCGCGCCAAGGCCAGCAGGTCACCGCCACCCATCGTCTGCAGCTCAACGCCATCCATGGCAGCGACCAGCTTTGCCAACCGGCCGATTACCCGGCTTTCCGCGCGCTGTACCAGGACGTGCGTCGCGGCTTCCGCGGGCAGATCCTGTACGGCGACCTGGCCACGGTGCAGACCGTGCGTGGGACCGGCGCGCCACGCTGAACGGCTACTGCCGACCGGCCTGCGCGATCGCATGCGGATTCAGACCGGACGCGTCAAACTTGGCATATCGAAACAACAGGGGTTTTCCCATGATCCGCATGCTGCGATTGGCCGTCCTGGGGACGGCGCTGCTGGCCGGCACCGCCCTGGCTGGCGCACGCGACGAGCTGACCACCTTTACCACCGGGTTGAAGGGACTCGACGGACAGTTCACCCAGAAGACCTTCAACGGCAATGGCAGCCTCAAGGAGCGCTCCAGCGGCCGGGTGGCGCTGTCGGCGCCTGACCTGTTCCGCTGGGAATACGCCAAGCCCTACGAGCAACTGATCGTGGCCGACGGCAAGAAGGTGTGGCTGTACGAACCCGACCTGCTGCAGGTGACCGTGCGCAACCAGGGCAACGAGGCCCAGACCAGCCCGCTGGCCGCGCTGCTCAAGCCCAGGGAGCTGGACAGCAAGTTCGACGTGTCCGAAGGCCCGTTCGAACAAGGCCTGCAGTGGATGACCCTGACGCCCAAGCGCGATGACTCGGCGACCAGCTTCCAGGTGGCCAGGCTGGGTTTTTCCAATGGTCAGCTGATGCGCATGGACGTGACCGACGCGGTCGGCCAGCGCACCGAGGTGGACTTCACCGGCTGGAAGCGCAATCCGTCCTTCACCACCGGCACCTTCAGCTACAAGCCGGCCGCCGGGGTGGACGTGGTCGGCGAAAGCTGAGGGCTGCCGAGGCGGCTCGCGCCGGCGTTTCGGTGGGGCCGCGATAGAATAGGGCCGTGGCCAGAGCCAAGACCTTTCCCAGCGACACGCCGGACCTGCTGAGCGTGGACCGCAGCGCAATGCAGCCGCTGGCCGAGCGCATGCGGCCGCGCACGCTGGACGACATGGTGGGCCAGCGCCGGCTGCTGGCGCCGGGCACCGCGTTGCGTCGCGCGGTCGAATCGGGCCATGTGCATTCGATGATCCTGTGGGGTCCGCCGGGATGCGGCAAGACCACGCTGGCGCTGCTGCTGGCGCGCTATGCCGATGCCGAGTTCAAGGCGATTTCCGCGGTGCTGTCCGGGCTTCCGGAAGTGCGCCAGGTGCTGGCCGAGGCGGCGCATCGCTTCGCCGAAGGCCGACGCACGGTGCTGTTCGTCGACGAGGTGCACCGCTTCAACAAGGGCCAGCAGGATGCGTTCTTGCCGCATATCGAGCGCGGCACGATCCTGTTTGTCGGCGCGACCACCGAGAACCCGTCGTTCGAACTGAACTCTGCGCTGCTGTCGCGCTGCCGCGTGCATGTGATGGAAGCGGTCTCGCCGACCGACATCGCCCAGGCGCTGCATCACGCGCTGGACGATGGTGAGCGCGGCCTGGGCGGGCAGGGCCTGAAGGTGTCCGACGAAGCGCTGCTGCAGATCGCCGGTGCCGCCGATGGCGATGTGCGGCGCGCGCTGACGTTGCTGGAGATCGCGGCCGAACTCGCCGCCGACGAGGATGGCGAGATCACCGAAGCGACGCTGGTCCAGGTCCTGGCCGACCGCACGCGCCGCTTCGACAAGGGCGGCGAGCAGTTCTACGACCAGATCTCGGCCCTGCACAAATCGGTGCGCAGCTCCAATCCCGATTCGGCGCTGTACTGGCTCACGCGCATGCTCGACGGCGGTTGCGACCGCGCCTACCTGGCGCGCCGACTGACGCGCATGGCCATCGAGGACATCGGCCTGGCCGATCCACGCGCGCAGCAGATGGCGTTGGAAGCCTGGGACATCTACGAGCGCCTGGGCAGCCCCGAAGGCGAACTCGCCCTGGCCCAGCTGGTGCTGTACCTGGCTTCCACCGCCAAGTCGAACGCCGGCTACGCTGCCTTCAACCTGGCCAAGGCCGAGGTGCGCGAGACCGGCACCCAGGAAGTGCCCATGCACCTGCGCAACGCGCCGACCAAGCTGATGAAAGGCCTGGGCTATGGCGACGGGTATCAATACGACCACGACGCCGAAGGCGGCATCGCGCTGGACCAGACCGGCTTTCCCGACGCGATGGGCGAGCGCGTGTATTACGCGCCGGTGGAACGCGGCCTGGAAATCAAGCTCAAGCAAAAGCTCGATGCATTGCGCGCCGCGCGCGCGCAGGCGCGGGCAGACAAGGGCAAGCCATGAATCCTGCGATCTGGTGGCAACAGCTGGCCTTGGTGATGACCGGCGGTGCGCTGGGTGCAGGGCTGCGGTTCTGGATCGGCGGATTGATGCTGCGCCAGTTTGGTGCGGGCCTGCCGTACGGCACGCTGGCGGTGAACTTCATCGGCTCGCTGGTGGGCGGCTTCCTGGTGGTCTGGCTGGAGGATCGCGGGCAACCGGCGCTGTACCTGCGCGCATTCGTGATCGTGGGCATTCTGGGCGGACTGACCACGTTCTCGTCGCTGATGATGGAGAGCCTGATCTTTTTCCGCGCCGGGCGCCATGCGGCGATGCTGGCCAATCTGGGGATCAGTCTGGTGGGTGGATTGGTGTTGGTGTTCGTGGGGGCATGGATGGCGGGGTTGGTGCGGTCTGCACCTTGAGGTCGCTGCTGCGACCCGACGCCGCTGTTGCGATTCTTCGACCACGTCCAATGTCACTCGCCTCTACACATGAAGGTTTTGGCACCGGGGCAGTTCCAGCTGCGACGCGCGGCATGCCTTTGAGGATGATCAGGATCAAGAGCGAAGCGATAGCAATCGCCGGAACCGAAACCAAAGCGGGAAGCGAAGGTCGGAAGCAAAAAGCCGGAAGCGAAAGCGCCGAGCCTTCAATAAAGTGCTGCCCCAAGCGCTGCTCCACAAAGACACCTGATCGCACGCTGTTCTTGTAGAGCGGAGCTTGCTCCGCTGCTGCGATTTTTCGCCGCCAGAACCCCTTGATGCAAAGAGCAACGGCAAAAAGCCAAAGCAGCCGAGCAAGCTCGGCGCTACATTACCGGCGCGCTATCTGTAGAGCGGAGCTTGCTCCGCTGCTTTGGCTCTCGCCGACAGATTGTTTCGAGGCACGGCGGATCACGAAGGTAATGCCGACAGAAGCTGCCCCAGACTCGATACGAACGCGACGTGCAGCGAGGCACATCGTCCTGGAAGGGACAAGGATGTTCCTTCAAGAAATCCTCGCCCCGTAGCAACCCCGCGCATTGCGCGCGCGCCGCTAGTGGTATTGACCAGCCATCATCAGCCGTGATCAGCCAGGACCGCCGTGATCAGCCATGACCAGCCATTCGGCTGTTGTGAAGCACTTCGACTGTTGTGAAGCAACTCGGATGTGATGAAGCATCTTGGCCGTCGTGAAGCATTTCGGCTGCGATGAAGCATTCGGCGTCATGAAACAATTCAGCCCCTGAAACGCGCTTCTTCGCCCGACATCTCTGCACAAAAAAAGTCGCTCGCAACGCGCAATGCCGCCAAAGCGCGTGCTTCTGCCCACTAAAAAAACAGATCAGCGCTTGAACCGATAATGCGCCACCATCCACTCATTCCCGTTGGCGTAGCCAAACAACTCCGCACACGCCATCCAGAACATCCGCCAGCGCTGGTACCAGCGTGACGCATCGGCCACGCCATAGGTCTGGCGCATCAGGCCCATGACCTGGTCATGGTGGGCGTCCTGGTTCTCCAGCCAGGCGTTGGCGGTTTTTTCGTAGTGGGTACCCGGGAGCAGCCAGCGTTCTTCGATCGTCAACTTTTCCTGGAACTTGAGCAGCGTGTCGGCCGCGGGCATCAGGCCGCCGGTGAAGAAGTGCCGGCCCATCCAGTTGTCGCTGCCTTCGGCCTCGAACAGGTACAGCAGCTCGCGGTGGCAGAAGATGTGCACGAACAACTTGCCGCCCGGTTTGAGCCAGCTGGCCACGCGCGCGAGCAGTTCCTGGTAGTTGCGCATGTGCTCGAACATCTCGATCGAGACCACCCGGTCGAACATTTCCTCGGGCAGCTGCAGCGCGTTGACGTCGGCGGTGATGACTTCGACGTTGAAGATCGCGCGCTCGCGGCAGCGCGCTTCGATGAATTCCTTCTGGAAGCGCGAGTTGGATACCGCCGTGATCATGGCCTTGGGATAGCGCTCGGCCATCCACAGGGTCAGCGAGCCCCAGCCGCAGCCCAGTTCGAGGATGCGGCTGGCGTTGGCCAGCTCGGCGCGCTCGCAGTACAGGCGCAGCATTTTTTCCTCGGCCTGGGTCAGGTCGGTGGTGCTTTCGTCCCAGAAGCAGCTGCTGTACTTGAGGTTCTTGCCCAGGCACAGGCGGAAGAACTCCGGCGGCAGTTCATAATGCTGGCGATTGGCCGCCTGGGTTTCCACCGCGATGGCGTCCTCGCGCAGGCCGTCCAGCCAGGCCTGCTGGCGTTCGAACACCGCGCCGGTGCCCCCCTTGCGCTCGTCTTTCAAACGCTGGGCGCACATGCGCCGGATGCCCATGCGCAGCAGGGCATCGGGCAGGCGGCCGGATTCGGCCAGGCGCGTGGCGAGACTTTCGCGGACTTCCGTTGCTTCAGAGGCAGGAACCGACATCGTGTTCTCCAGGATCGATCAATGTTTGGGCGGCAGCGGGAAAAACGCGCTGGTGGTGCGCTGGTAACGCGCGTAATCGTCGCCGCGGCTGCGCAGCGACTGTGCTTCGGTGTACGGGATCCCCGTGACACGGTACAGGAAGGCGAACATCAGCACCGGGCCGCACAGGCTGGCCAGCACCCAGCCCAATGGCAGGCCGATGGCGAGCAGGACATAGGCGAACCAGTGCAGCCATTCGAAGAAATAGTTGGGATGGCGCGAGTATCGCCACAGGCCGCGGTCGCAGGTGTGGCCCTTGTTGGCCGGATCGCGCTTCCAGGCGGCCAGCTGGCGGTCGGCCAGGCTTTCTCCCCCGACCGCAAGCAACCACACCAGCACCCCGAGCGTGGTCCACAGCGACCACGTCGCGACCGGGTTGTGCGCCACGATCCAGAACGGCACGGACAACAGCACCACCATCACCGCCTGGGCCAGGAAGAACAACAGGAACTTGCCCTGCGCGTCCTGCCAGTGTTCGCGCAGATAGGCGTAGCGACCGTCTTCCCGGGATTGGCCGAACACGCGCACGCCCAGGTGCCACGCCAGCCGCAGTCCCCAGCAGCCGCCAAGCACGGCTACCAGCAGGCGTGGCAGCGCAGCGCCGGGCAGCGTGATCGCGTAGAGCACCGCGCTGCCGGCCATGCCCGCCGACCACACCACATCGACCACTCCGGCGTTGCGCGTGTGGCGTTGCCACAGCCAGGCCAGCAGCATCAGCACGAGCGTGCCCAGGAATACCCAAAGGATTGGCCAGCCGTTCATCGTGTGCGCTCCATGGGGTTGCGGTTGATGTGCATGACGAGCGCGGCCAGCACGCCGGTGGCCACCGCCCACGACGCGCCGACCAGCAGCAGGCCCACCAAGGCCGGCGTGGTGAAGTTCAGCGCGCCGAAGGACGCTTGCGCGCCCCAGTACGAAAGCGGTCCACCGACGGCCATCACCGGCACCGCGAGCAAGGGCCGCCGCATGAGCCAGCTGAAGGAATGATTGAGGGTCAGGCCCAGCCCCATCCACAGCGACAGGATCCACACCGGCGCCAGCGCGGCCGATGGCCAGGCCGCGGCGTAATGCACCACGCCACTGGCGGCTGGGATCGAATCCACCACGCAGCCCAGCAGGAGTGCGCCCAGCATCAGCAGCGGGTCACCGCGCGCCTGCGCGTGCAGGCCGAAGTGCAGCGCAACGAACAGCATCAACGCGACCGGACCTGCCCACCACCAGCCGCGGCCGGCACCGGCCACCGCTGCCAGCCACAGCAGCTGCAGCGCCAGGTAATTGCGCAGGTTGGGCCACATCCGGATCAGACGCCTCGCAGTGCGTACGGGTATTGCATGGCACGCGCCCCGGGCTTGGTCAGCCAGAGGTGGACATCGCCGATGGAGCGCTCCAGGAACCCCGCTTCGCAGTAGGCCAGGTAGAACTCCCACATGCGGATGAAACGCGGGTCGTAGCCAAGCGCGCGCACCTGATCCAGCCTGGCCATGAAGCGCTCGCGCCAGGCGCGCAGGGTCAGCGCGTAGCTTGGGCCAATGTCTTCCAGGTTGAACAACCGCAGATCGCTGGCCTTGGCGATCGCGCCGGTCATCGCCGCCACCGATGGAATGAAGCTGCCAGGAAAGATATGGCGTTTGATGAAGTCCACCGAATCGCGCGCCTGCAGATAGCGATGATCCTCGATGGTGATCGCCTGGATCAGCGCCTGGCCGTCGGGCTCGAGCAGGCTGGCGACCTTGGCGAAGTAGGTGTCCAGATATTGATGGCCAATGGCTTCGATCATCTCGATCGAAACCGCGCGATCAAAGGTTCCTTCAAGGTCGCGGTAATCCTGCATCAGCAGGGTAATGCGATCCTGCAGGCCGGCTGCGGCGATGCGCTGTGCGGCCAGGTCATGCTGCTCGCGCGAAATGGTGGTGGTCGTGACATGGCAGCCGTACTGGCCTGCCGCGTGCAGCGCAAACCCGCCCCACCCGGTGCCGATCTCGACCACGCGGACTCCGGGCGCGAGCTGCAGCTTCTGGCAGATGCGGTCCAGCTTGCGGGTGGCGGCTACTTCCAGCGATTCGTCTTCGCGCTCGTAGATGGCCGATGAGTACATCAGGTTCTCATCCAAGAACAGCGAGAACAGCGGATTGCCAAGATCGTAGTGCGCGGCGATGTTGCGGCGACTGCCGGTGCGGGTGTTGCGCGAGAACGCGTGCAGCACTTTCATCAACGCGCCGCCCAGTCTGGCCGTACCGCTGTCCAGTTGGTCGAGCAGATCGCGGTTGCGCACCAGCATCCGCATCAGCACGACCACGTCCTCGCAGTCCCACAGCCCGTCCATGAACGCCTCGCCCGCACCGACGCTGCCGTTGAGGGCGGCCATGCGCCAGAACGCCGTGTCGTGCACGCGCATCCGCGTCTGCAGCGGCGCGGGGTCGGCCGCGTCGACCTGGCCCAGTACGTGGATGTGTCCGCCTTCCTCAAGGACCAGCCGGCAGCCGCGCAATTGCGCCAGGGTGTTGATCAGGCGGCGGCGCAGGATGCGCTCGGCCAGCGAGCCTGTTTCGGCTGGCGCCTGCGTGCTCGGCGTGGTCGACGCGTCGATGCGGCTCATGGGGTTGCCCTCTGGTCGGGGTGATCGTGGACGGGATTGCCGCGCAGCCACAGGCGCAGCGCATGCCAGTGGATCGCAGCGACGACCTGCACGGTCATCAGGGGATAACGCAGCAGCGCCCAGGCCATCGCCCCGGCACGCATCGGGCGGCGACGCAGCGACAACGTGGCATCGAAACGCCTGGGCGCGATGTCGCCCGCGGCGTCGGCCCGGCACAGCACCTCCATGTGGACGCGCAAGGTCTCGCTCGGCAGCTGGAAACGCCAGCCGTAGTCATGCTCCATCGCCATGAACGGCGACACGTGGAACTGCTTGTCGAACTGCCACTGAAAGACGTCACTGTCGCGCACGGCGTCGGCGACCGGTAGCACGTAAGCGTGGCGTTGTTTCCATGGCGTGTTGGTGATCTGGGCCACCAGCGTGTCCAGCGTGCGGCCATCGGCGGCGAAGCAGTAATAGAACGTCACCGGATTGAAGTTGTGGCCGAACATGCGCAGGTGCGTGAGCATGCGCACCGGGCCGGCGGGGCGATGGCCGGTTTCTGCCTCCACGCAGTCGCGCACCGCCTGGTCCAGCGGCACCTGCGCATCGCCCAGGAAATCCGAACGCCGGAACTGGACCAGGTTGCGGCGGCCCACCGACCACAGCCAGCGGTGTGCAAAAACGCGCTCCAGCTCGTCCAGGTCGAGATAGGCCATGAACAACGGCCAGGTGAAAGCGTGCGGCTTCGGCGCATGGCGTCGGTGACGGACCTGGCCGAAGTAGATCGCGCTGGCCAGCGCTGGCTGCGAGGATGCATCCGCTTGCGCGGGCGACGCGCGCGCAGTCGTCGTCGGCGCTGTCCCGGTCGTGCGCAACGCCTGATCCCGGGCCTGGCTCAGGGCCATGTAATGCCCAGGGCGCGTGCGACCTCGATGCCGCTGCGCAGGCCGTCTTCATGAAAGCCGAAGCCCCAGCCGGCGCCGGCATGCCAGACGTGACCGCGCCCCTGGATCTGCGGGAGTGCGCGCTGCGCTGCGACCGAATCCGGGGTCTGGTGCGGATGTCGATACTGCATGCGGCGCAGGACCTTGGATTCGTCGATCTGCCCGCTCTGGTTGAGGCTGACGATGAATGGCACCGGCGCGTCGATCGACTGCAGGGCATTCATCCAATAGCTCACCGTGCACTGGCCATCGTCGTCGGCCGGCAGGTACGCATTCCACGCAGCCCAGGCGCGACGATCGCGCGGCAACACGCTGGCATCGGTGTGCAGCACCGTGTCGTTGGACTGATAGGTGATCCCGCCGAGGATCTGCCGTTCCTGCGCGTCGGCATCGGTGAGCAGGCGCAGCGCGTCATCGGCGTGGCAGGCCAGCACGACCTCGTCGAACACCGCGCTGCACTCGGCGGTCTGCAGCTCAACGCCCGCATCGACGCGGCGCACGGACAGGACCGGACGCCGCAGCTTGACCTGGACGCTCCAGGCTGACTGCAGCGCCTGCACATACCGGTTGGAGCCGCCGCTGACCACGCGCCATGCCGGGCGACCGGTGAGTTGCAGCATGTGGTGGTTGTCCATGAAGCGCACCAAGTGCTGCATGGGAAAATCGAGGATGGTCCTGGATGGCGAAGACCACAGCGCTGAAGCCATCGGCACGATATGCGCATCGCGAAACGTGGCCGAATAGCCGTTGTCACGCAGATAATCGCCCAAGGTCGGGCCGGGTGCGGGCAGGTCGAGCACCGCCGGTGATTGCCGGTAAAAGCGGCGCAGGTCGGCGAGCATCTTCCAGAAGGTCGGGCTGACCAGGTTGCGCTTCTGGCAGAACAGGCCGGACAGGCTGCCCGCGTTGTATTCCAGGCCCGTGCGCTGGTCGCTGACCGAAAAGCTCATTGTGGTCGGCTGCGAGGCCACGCCCAAGGTCTCCAACAGCCGCGTCAGCAGCGGATAGTTGTCGGGATTGAAGACGATAAAGCCGGTGTCGACCGCGTAGCGCTGGCCGGCCACGTCGATGTCGTGGGTATGGGTGTGTCCGCCAAGATAGTCACCGGCCTCGTACAGGGTGACCGAATGTCGCTGCGACAGGGCCCAGGCCGCGCCCATGCCGGCGATGCCGCCGCCGACCACCGCGATGCGGCTCATGCCTCGCTCCGCTTGGTCCTGACCAGTCCCGCCGGCACGGGTTTGAGATCGCGCACCAGGCCGACCCACGACATCATCTTCAGCCCGTACCAGGTCAGGTCGATCTCCCACCAGCGAAACCCCTGCCGCGCCGACCCCGGGAAATAGTGGTGGTTGTTGTGCCAGCCTTCGCCGAAGGTCAGCAGGGCCAGCATCCAGTTGTTGCGGCTGTCGTCGCGCGTCTCGAACCGGCGCGACCCGAACTTGTGCGACAGCGAATTGATCGTGACCGTGGCATGAAACAGCACGACCGTTGACACGAAGAATCCCCAGATCAGCAACTGTCCGGCGCTGGTGCCCAGCTGCGGTGCGGCGTGTTCAAGCCAGCCGCCCAGCAGGAACAGGCCACCGGCGAGCAGCACCGGCATCAGGATGTCGAAGCGGTCGAGGAAGCGCAATTCGGGGAATTTCTTCAGGTCCGGGATCGCGTCCCAGTTGGTGCGGAAGCCGCGCGGGGTCAGGAACCAGCCCATGTGGCTCCACCAGAAGCCATGCTGGCTGGGCGAGTGCGGATCTTCCGGCGTATCGGTCACCCGGTGGTGATGGCGGTGATGGGCGGCCCACCACAAGGGCCCGCGCTGCACGCTGCTGGCACCGAGGGCGGCAAACACGAACTGCACCGGGCGCGAGGCCTTGAACGTCTTGTGCGAAAAATAGCGGTGATAGAACGCGGTGATGGCGAACATGCGCAGCACGTACAGCGCCGCGGCCACGCCGACGGCGAACCACGACCAGCCCACCCAGATCACCCCAAGGCACATCAGGTGCAGTACCACGAACGGCACCGCGCGCAACCAGTCGATGCGGTCGGCGCGGGCCGGGTCCAGCGGCGCCTGGGTACCGGTGTCGAACCAGCGCAGCACGGTCTGCCACCAGCGCCGGCGCGACGACGGCGCCGGATCCGACGCTGATGGCACATGCGCGGTGGTGAGAGACGGCTCTTGCACGCGGGCTTCCTGAAACGTCATGTCCCCAGCTGATACGGCGCGCGCATCCGTTTGGATGCACGCAGGTTCAAGGCGCGAGCAGGGCCGTGATGCCACCCTTGGCGACGATCGAACCGGTCGGCGCGCCCGACGGTGAACCGCCCGGGGCTTCCATCGTGATCGCCAGCAGCGCATCGGTACTCAGCAGCGTGCGCAGGCGCTCGGGCAGGGTGTGCTCGGCGACATGCTCGGGATCGAGCACGCCCATGGACACCGGCGCGCCGCCCTTGGGAATGACCCACAACTCCGGCACGCGGCCATCCTGACGGGTCGGATGCATCGGCATGATCATCATCTTGCCGCTGCGGGCGTCCATGGTGGCCACATAACCGGTCTGCCCATCGTCGCCGGCCAGCGAGGCCACCATCTGCGGCATGGCCGCGGCGGCGGGCTGCTGGGCGACCACCGGCGGTGGGGTCGGTGCCACTGACGGTGCCGTGCGCAGTACCGAGACCAGCGCAAGGACCGCCACGGCGGCGGTGGCAAAGCCGCCTATGCCGACGCTGCGCCACAATCCCACGTTGTCCCAGAAACCGCGCGTGGATGCGATCGCCGCCACCGGCGTCTGCCGCGGCACAGGCGCCAGCCCCAGCGTGTTGCCGATGCGCGCCCAGATGTATTCGGGCACGGCGACCGGCGCGACCTGGTCGATCAGCGGGCCGAAGTGGACTTCCCAGCGCTGCACTTCATCGGCAAACACCGGGTCGCTGGCGATCAGGCTGCGCACGCGTTCGCGGCCGGCGGCATCCAGCACGCCGAGCACGTACTCGCCGGCGAGCACGTCGCGTTCGGGTGGGTCGGTTTGGAAAGGGGAGGCGGATGTGTTCATCGTTCCAGGCATGCCTTGAGCTTGGTCAGGCTGCGGCGGATCCAGCTTTTCACCGTGCCGAGCGGGGTGCCGCTGCGCGTGGCCAGTTCTTCGTAGGTGCTGCCTTCAAAGAAGGCCGTGCGGATTAGACCTCGACGCTGCGGTTCCAGTTCGTCCAGGCAGACTTCCAGCCCGTGCGCCTGCATGGCCGCTTCGGCGACCTGCTCCACGCGTGGCGCGGTATCGACCAGTTCCGGACCCAGGTCGATCGGCACCGAGGCGCGCTCGACCCGCGAGGCGCGAAGGTGATCGATCGCGCGGTTGCGCGCCATCATCGACAGCCAGGTCAGGCCGCTGGCCTTGGCCGGATCGAACTGCGACGCCTTGCGCCAGACATTGCTGTAGACCTCCTGCAGCACGTCCTCGGCCTCGCTTCGCTGGTGCAGCAAGCGCAGGCAGACGGCGAACAGGCGTGGCGAGGTGGATCGGTACAACTGCTCGAAGGCGCGCGTATCGCCATTGGCCGTGGCCAGCAGCAGCTGATCGGCTTCGTCGGCAGGCAGGCTGCGCTCGGTGGAATCCGCCATGCGATGTTGGCCTTGTAAGGTCGTGGTGGCAGTTGCGTCCCACGATGCTACAGAAGCCGGCGTCAATTGCGTCTCGACAATGTCAGCGACGCCTGCTGCGCTGCCGCAGGAACAGCGCCACGCCCAGCAGCAAGAGCACCCATTCGGCAGCGGCCAGGCCGATGGTCGTGGATTCCAGCGGGCCGTAGCGGCTGATCGCAAAAGCCCGCCACAGCACGATGGGTCCATAGAACGCCACGCCCAGGACCAGCCCGTTGCGCGGCTGCCCGCTGACGGCAAAGTAAGCAAAGAGCAGGCCGATGCCGAACTCCATGCCGCCGTAGACGGCCAGGAACTCGGTCTGGCCCGATGGCGTGAGCGCGGTGAAGCCGACCGCCTGGGCGGTGGCGTCAGGCGCGACCGTGCACCAGATGGCCAGGCCCATGTAGAGCAGGGCGTTGAACCACAGATAGGCATTGACCATGACGGTTCCCATGAGGACAGGTGCGCGGATCGCGCAGGACGGTAATACCCCAGCGGTCGGGCAGCGACGGTGAACCCGGCGAAGATCGCGGACTTACGCCGCACAGCGGTCCACCAGTGGAGCCGAGGCAGCCTCCTGCAGTTGGGCCTGGGTCGCGCTGTTGACGGCATCGGCGGGGAATTCGATCCGCACCTTCGGATAAGCGCCTTTGGCATCGCGGATGTTGCCCACGCCTTCGAACCGCATCAGGCGGCGGCTGGCATTGTCGTAGGTAACGGAGATGCTGGGCGCGATGGCGCCATACCAGGCATCCAGCGCCAGTTTGAACTGATGGGTCTGGTCCTTGCCGGGGGTCGGCTGGATGCGCAGACCCAGGTTGCCCTGGCGCGCCGGCACCAGGAAGGCGATCTGCGTGTCCTGGTTCTGCAGCAGCGCATCCCAATGCTTGCGCACATAGCTGTCGAAGCCGGCATCGATGACCTGGCCTGGCTGCTGTGGCAATGGCCTGGTTTTTTCCTGGCTGCCGTCGCTGGCGCTGAACACCTGGCGCGTGCCGCCCTGGCCGCGAACCCCTTCACGGTATCTGGCGCGGGCATCGACCAACTCGAAATCCGGCGCAGCGCTGCCATCGGAGACCTGTTTGCGCGCGAACGGCTGCCCGCCGGGGCAGCGATACAGCACGGTGCGCTGACCGCCCGCGCCCACCCAGTGCGATTCCCTGTAAAGCACGCGTCCGGAGGCCGCGTAGGCCACGCCCTCGTAATGGGTGATGCCCGGCGCGGCCGAAGCGGCCCCGGCAGCGAGTGACAAGGCAAGGACGATGGGCTTGAACATGTGCCACCTGCGGTGCATGCGATGACAGGCTTACGCAGGCAGCGACGACTTGGATGCACCCGGGACGTTGTCTGACCCCGCCTCGGGCTGGCGACCGATGGCGTAGCGCCACAGCGCTATCGAAACTGGCGTCCTTCCCTTCGTGCAAAGCAAGGCCGGTGTGTGAAGACATTCCTCAAATTGGGACTGTTGCTGATGGCGGGCCAGGCCAGTGCGCAGGCCGTCTACAAATGCGGTGGTGAGCAAGGCGTGGCCTACCAATCCACGCCGTGCAGTCGTGTGGCGCTGAAGCAATGGAGCCACGTCGACGAGATCGCCGTGCCGGGTGGCGTGCTCACGCGCGCCGAAGCCGAGCGCCGCATCGCCGCCACGCGCAAGGCCTGGCAGGCCAGCGCGACGCCACCGCGCGTGCCGCGCGCCACGCGCCGTCTGAAGACAACCGATGCAGCTCGGGTGGCGAGGCCCAGGCTCAGTGACTGCGAACGTGCCCGCGCAGCACGTGGCGCGGCCCATGCGCGCCGTGGCGTGCGCTGGTCATTTGATGATGCCTCGCGCTGGGATGCGAAGGTCTTCAAGGTGTGTCGCTGAGACGTGTCTTGCGCGATCCACGCACCTGTCAAACGCGCACCGGCGCAGCACGGGACACGGCTGGGGCACCTGCGCCACGCCCCCGGAACGGGCTTCGACGCGTGGGCCCGATTGGCGGGCCATCGTGCAATGCGCCGAAACCGGGCATGCGCGAGGCATTCGTCAACGTGCCGCCGGAGCGATGCACGGGTCAGGCGCGACCGGACGCGCCACGCGACCACGTACCGAGTGGGACGCCCGAAGCGATCCGCTTCCGGTTGTCGATCAGTACACGTCGCGCCGGTAACGGCCCTCGGCCAGCAGGTGGTCCACGCGGCTCTCGCCGGCCAGCTGGCGCAGCGTGCGGTCCACGGCCTGGGCCATGCCGACCGCGCTGCCGCAGACGTGGATGACCGCGCCGGCCTCGATGAAGCGCAGGAGTGCCTCCTGCTGGGCGACGAGCAGATCCTGCACGTAGCGCATGCCGCCGGCATCGCGCGAATACGCCAGGTCGAGCTGGGCCAGATGACCATCGCGCAGCCAGGCATCGAGCTCATCGCCAAACAGCCGGTCGTGTCCGGCTTGGCGTTCGCCAAACAGCAGCCAATGACCGTGATGACCAGCATTGGCTGCCTCACGCAGCAAGCTGCGCAGTCCCGCGATGCCGCTGCCATTGCCGATCAGGATCATCGGCCCGCCGTCCGCGACGCGCTGGAAGCCGGGATTGGCGCGCACGCGGGCCTGCACGGTCCCGCCCACGGCCAGATGCTGGGTCAGCCAGCCAGAGCCGATGCCCAGCGTGCCGTCGTCATGACTGACCTGGCGCACCACCAGATCAAGCAGCCCATCGGCAGGCGCGGAAGCGATCGAATATTCGCGATCGGCCAGCACCGGCAGAAGGGCAAGCCATTGTGCCGGCGTCTGCTCGGGCAGGGCGCGTACGGGCAGAGCACGGCCCGCGGCGGCTTCGGCCAGGGTCATGGCGACCTGGTCTTCATGCACCGTCGCCTCGGGCGACAGGCCATCGCGCAGCAGGGCGTGCACGACGCTGGCGTGGCTGTTGCGCGGTTGGATCCGCAGCACGTCGCCGGCCTTCCAGGCCGCGTCGGTCTGCGGGGCCAGGCGCAGGTGCCACAGCGGGCCACCGATGCTGCCGGCGTTGAGCAGCGTGCGTTCGGCGAGCGTCCAGGCCTGCAGTGGATCATGCTGCGGCTCGAACGACTGCGCGACACCGGTCAGCTCACTCAGATGCCGCTGCCACTGCGCCAGCGCCTGGTCGTCGGCGCTGTCGACCTGCACGGTGGGAAACAGGGCCGAGGCGCCCTGCCTGGACAGCCACTGCTCGACCTGCAGGGCAAAGCCGCAGAAGCGGTCGTACTGCCGGTCGCCCAGCGCCAGCACCGCATAGCGAAGATCCTGCAACCCATGGGTGGCTTCGCGCATGCGCTTGTCGAAGGCACGTGCCGTATCCGGTGGTTCGCCATCACCGAAGGTGCTCAGGACCAGCAGTGCATGACGCGTATCGCCAAAGCTCGCCGGCTGCAGCTGCGCCAGTGATTGCACCTGCACGGGCATGCCGGCCGCCTGCAGCTGGCCCGCCGCGCGCCAGGCCAGCTGTTCGGCAAACCCGCTCTGGCTGGCGAAGGCCACCAGCCACGGCGTGCCATCGCCCGCCGCCAGCGGCGCCAGCGCACCGCGGCTGGTCGCCACCTGTCGCTTCTTGCGCCGGCGATCCAGGTACAGCATCCAGCCGGTGACGAAGAACAACGGCATGCACAGGCTGGCGAGCATCACCGCAAAGCGGCCTGGCAGCCCGAAGAAACTGCCCGAGTGCAGCGCGAACACACTGGTGATCAGCTGTCGGCCCAGCGGCAGGTCTGCGTAGCGCGTGCGCTTGAGGACCTGGCCGGTGGCCGCATCGATCTCCACGCTGTCCAACGCGCGCGGATGCGGCGCATCGGCCTGGCGGATGCGCAGGGTCAATGGCGCGCCGGGACGGTTGGGGAAACGAAGTTCGTAGGGCAGGCCTGCAAGCTCCGGCATCCGCCCGACGACCCGCTGCACCGCCGCCGGATCCACCCGCCTGGCGGTCTTGTCAGGCTTGCCCGCGGACCGGCCTTCCTCGCGCGGCTCGCCGCCGAGCACCGCCACAAAGCCGCTGCGGTACCAGTCGTAGGACCAGTACAGGCCAGTCAGCGCAATCAGCAGGTAGAACAACAGGCACCAGGTGCCGATGACCGAATGCAGGCTCCACAAAAAGCTGCGTCCGGTGCGCTGCCACTGCACCTGCCACCATTCGCGCAGTGACCACCAGCGACGCGGCCAGCGCAGGTACAGGCCGGACAGGCAGAAGAACACCAGCACGATCACGCACACGCCGGTGACCTGCTTGCCGGTCTCCCCGGCAACCAGGCGCCGGTGCAGGTCTTCCATGAACTGGAACACCGGCATCAACGTCGGCTCAGGCAACGCCTTGCCGGTGTACGGATCGAAGTACACGCCGCCATCAAGTCCCTTGAACCGCACGCTCGATAGCCGGGCGCCCGTGGGATCCAGGGTGAAACGCGTGACCTCGGCCTCGGGTGCGGGACGCAGCTGCGTGACCAGCTGTTCCATGCTCAGCGGTGCCAGGCCGGCGCGATGCTGCGCAGCGATGGCGTCGGTGGCCGGCGTGGTCCACTGCACCAGCTCGTCTTCGAAGGACAGCGTTGCTCCGCTGATGCCCATGATCGCCAGCACGGTGCCGGCGGTGATGCCGAGCAGCCAGTGCAGCTGGAAAAGCACGTTCTTCATCAGGAGCAACGTCCGGACGGGGCTGCGAACCAGGAGGTGGGCACGTGAGAGACCTGTGTGGCGGCGACTGTCTGTGGCAGCGCAGCATTCTAGACTAATGCGAAGCATTCGCATTTATCTGGGGCACTGGCGTTCCGCCCGCGCCACCCGACCTGAGACATGGGCCGGAGCCTGTTCCCGGCGCGGAGCCCAGGGTCAGGCAAGCCGCAGCTGCCTGTGTGGTCCACCAACGCGACGGCCCTTCATAGGCGTTCTCCAGCACGCGAACCGGCGCTGTCCTTGGGTCTCGCATTGATGTCCACCCTCAGGCCGTGGTCAGTGCGGACAGCGGAGATCCAGGGTCAAGACAAGCAGCGCATCCACGCCGTTTGCCGCGATCGAGCCAGACGTGAAGCGCAGGCGCGCAAACAGATTGATTGTCGAAATCAAGATTGATCAATGGGTTTGCCGGTGCCAGATTGAGGACCTGCGAGGTGGATGTACCAGATGCGGTGTCGTCGGCCAGGCCGACGATACGGACCGCAATCCAGACGCCATGCCCCTTTCGTGATCGAAGCTGCCCCATGAACACTGCCTACCGCACCACGCTTCCCGGCACCGCGCTGGATTACTTCGATGCCCGCGCGGCGGTGGAGGCGCTCAGGCCGGGCGCCTGGGCCGGATTGCCTTACACCGCACGCGTGCACGCGGAAAACCTGGTGCGCTGCGCCGAGCCGGCGCGCCTGGCCGATTACCTGGGCCAGCTGATCGAGCGCAGACGCGATCTGGATTTCCCGTGGTTCCCGGTGCGCGTGGTGTGCCACGACATCCTGGGCCAGACCGCGCTGGTGGATCTGGCCGGCCTGCGCGATGCCATCGCCGAACAGGGCGGCGATCCGGCGCAGGTCAATCCGGTGGTGCCGGTGCAGTTGATCGTCGACCACTCGCTG
>JBIIHJ010000249.1:0-6063 GCA_044235875.1 Pseudoxanthomonas sp. | reverse complement strand
CGGCCTGACCGAGGAAGTGGACGACCGCGGCATTGCCGACGCGCTGCGCCAGGACGACTGCAGCGCGCAGGAGCTGGTCGACACGCTGATCGCCGCCGCACTGGATGGCGGTGGCTCGGACAACGTCACCGCGATCCTGGTCCGCTGCAGCTGACCTTTGCCGCCCCCTGTCCCTCAGGCGGTGGCGACTTTTTCCATCGGCGCCGGCGGCGTCTCGATCACATCCCACAGGCAACTGCCCCCCTTGCTGCGCAGCTTGTCCAGGCGCTTGGCATGGGCCTCCAGCTCACCCGGCGTGGGGGTGACCCGCGCACGCAGGCCGACATTGCTGGCGTCGAAGGCATGGCGCACGGCGGTGACCCGTCCGCCTTGGTCATCCGCCGCGCCGAAGCCGATCTCTTCCTGCCCCGAGGTCAGGGCGATGTAGACATCGGCCAGGATCTGCGCGTCGAGCAGGCCGCCATGCAGGTGGCGATGGGCGTTGTCCACGCCCAGTCGCTTGCATAGCGCGTCCAGCGAATTGCGCTGCCCAGGGAAGCGCGCACGCGCCATGGCCAGGGTATCGACCACGGTGCAGTGATCGCCAAAGCGCCCGAAGCGGTCGCCCAAACGCGACAGCTCGCTGTCCAGGAAGCCCACGTCGAACGCCGCGTTGTGGATGATCACTTCGGCCCCGTCGATGTAAGCCAGGAACTCCTCCACCACTTCCTCGAACGCCGGCTTGTCGGCCAGAAATTCCAGGGTCAGCCCGGTGACTTCCTGCGCGCCGGCTTCGAACGCGCAGTCCGGCTTGAGGTACTTGTGGAAATTGCGTCCGCTGGGACGGCGCTCGATCAGCTCGACGCAGCCGATTTCGACGACGCGGTTGCCCTTCTTCCACTCCAGGCCGGTGGTTTCGGTGTCCAGGATGATCTGGCGCATGGCCTCAAGTGTCCTTCTGCAAATCGATGGAAAACAGCCGCAGGTCCTTTTCGGCACCCGGCAGCCGCGTCATTGTCTCAAACCCGAAGCCGAGCTTGCCCAGCACCGCCAGCGAAGGCGCGTTGGCCGGCGACACGATCGCCAGCAGCCGCGGCATCGCCAGCGCGTCGCGCGCATGGGCCAGCACCGCGCGGCCGGCCTCCACCGCAAAGCCCTGCCCGCGTGCGGCCGGCAGGAAGCCGTAGCCCAGGTCGGGCCCGGACAAGCCATCGCGGGTGACGATGCCGATCTGGCCCAGATCGCGGCCAGTGCTGGTTTCGGTCACCCGGCACATGCCCAGACCATTGCGCTGTCGATACAGCATCGGCCCGGCGCGCACGGCCGCGCGAGCCTGTTCCAGATCGCGCACGCCGCTGTCGCGCACGTGATGGACGAAGTCCGGATCGTTGAGCACGGCCAGCATCAGCGCCGCATCGCGATCGCTGTCGGTGAGGACGTGCAGCTCCAGGCGCGGTGTGCGCAGGACCAGGGCGTCGTGCGGATCGCTCATGCCACCGGCGCGGGCGCGCCGTCGCGCACGGCGATGGCCTGGTCGCGGGCCAACACGTCCACCCGTTCGTTGTCCGGATCGCCCGAATGCCCCTTCACCCAGCGCCAGTCGATCTGGTGGCGCAGCGTGGCCGCCTGCAGCCGTTCCCACAGCTCGCGGTTCTTGACCGCGCCGCCGCCGGCGGTTTTCCAGTTTTTCCGGATCCAGCCGGGCATCCATTCGGTGATGCCCTGGCGCACGTACTGCGAATCGGTCACCAGGGTGACCTGGCACGGCTCGGTCAGCGCCTCCAGGGCCATGATCGCGGCCATCAGCTCCATGCGGTTGTTGGTGGTGTGGGCCTCGCCGCCGGAGAGCTCGCGCTCGATCGTGCCAAAGCGCAGCAGGGCCGCCCAGCCGCCGGGACCGGGATTGCCCAAGCAGGAGCCGTCGGCATTGATGGTGATCTGTTTCATGGGATCTTCAAGTCAGGCAGGGAGCGCGCCGCCCTGCCAGCGGGGCGGACGCGTCGGGGTCAGGATGAGATCGGGGCCGCGCTTGTCGGCCTGCAGCAGGCAGACCGCGCGCATCATGTCCGGCGCCCGGCCGTTGCCACGCCAGGACGGCCCCAACCATTGCGCTGGATGTGCGCTGCAGTCCAGGCCCGCCGCCTGGAGGTGTCGGCGCCAGCGCCCCGGACCCCGGATCGACAGCCCGGTCCGGCGCCAGCGCAACCGATAGGGACTGACCGGGTTGAGGGTGAACAGCCAGAGCCGGCCGCCGGGTTCGAGTACGCGCGCGCATTCGGCCAGCAGCGCGCGACTGCCGTTTTCCGGCACGTGCTGCAGAACCACCGCGCTGAAGCTCTCCGACGCCAGCGGCAACGACGACCCGCAGCGCAGCGGCCCATCGAATCCACCGCTCGTTGCCCGCAGCGCCAGGCCCGCGGCCACCACCGACACGCCCGCACCACCGCCTGGATGCAGCCACAGCGTAGGCAAAGCGGCCTTGGCCGCCAGCAGTGTGGCGATGTGCGGCTGCTCGGCCGCCAGCAGGCGTTGGCCCTCGAGCGTACCGAACCACGCCAGTGGCTCGGGTTGACGGTGGGAGGCGGCGGCAGGCATGGTCGGGGATTGTAGAGGACGCCCCCGCGTCTGCCGACCGACCTTATGCCGAGCCTTTCCGCGCTGACCGCCTTCGCCGACAACTACATCTGGGTGCTGACCGGCGACGATGGAGGCGCGGTGATCGTGGATCCAGGCGATGCCGCCCCGGTCCTGGCCGCTGCCAAGCAAGGCCTCAAGCCCGCTGCGGTGCTGCTGACCCACCATCACGACGACCACATCGGCGGCGTCGCCGGCCTGCTCGCGCAGTGGCCGGACCTGCCCGTGATCGCCGCAGGCGATGAACGCATTACCACCGCGACCCACAAGGTGGCCGACGGCGAGTTGTTCGAAGCGGGGGGCATGCGGTTCAAGGCGATCTTCGTGCCCGGCCACACCCGCACCCATGTCGCCTTTCACCGCCAGGCGCCGGGCGGTGAGCTGTTCTCCGGCGATACCTTGTTCAGCCTGGGCTGTGGGCGTCTGTTCGAAGGCACCCCGGCGCAGATGCTGGCCTCGCTGGACACGCTGGCCGCCCTGCCCGACGACACTCTGGTGTGCTGCGGCCACGAATACACCGAGTCCAACGCCGCCTTTGCCCTGGCCGTGGAGCCGGGCAACGCGGCGCTACAGGAACGCGCCACGCAGGTCCGTGGGCTGCGGGCCCAAGGCCGTCCCACGCTGCCGGTCAATCTGGCGGTCGAACGGGCCACCAATCCTTTCCTGCGCGTGGACGTGCCCGAGATCGCCGAGGCGGTCGATGCCTGGCTGCTGGATGCCGCCGCCGACCGGGTGGAGACCTTTGCCGGCCTGCGCCGGTGGAAGGACGGCTTCCGCGCATGAGGGGCCTGGCGTGGGCGCTGTGCCTGCTGGCCCTGGCCGCGGGCACGCCGGCAGCATGGGCGCAGGCCGATCCGGCCAAGCCAGTGGTCGATCCCAATGGCCTGCTGGCGCCCGTGCTACCGCCGGACATGCTCGATGGCACCAGGATCTACCGGCAGTTCCGTGAGGGACTGGCCGCCCCCGACTGCCAGCCACAATCCACCGATGCCCAGTGGCAGCGGCATTTCAGCCATGCGCCAGAGCGGCTGGCGGACCGCGAGGACGACATCCTGCCGCTGTTCGGCTACGTGGTGGGTGTCATGCGCGATGCAGGCCTGCCAACCGAATTCGCGCTGATTCCCTTCGTCGAAAGCGGCTACCACCCCGGCGCCAGCAGCACCGCCGGGCCAGCCGGACTGTGGCAATTCGTTTCGCTGACCGCGCGCAACCATGGCGTGCGCATACACCGCGGCTACGACGGCCGCCTGTCGCCCGTGGATTCCACGCTGGCGGCAGCGCGCTACCTCAAGACCCTGCACGGCATGTTCGGCGGGGACTGGCGGCTGGCGGTAATGGCCTACAACGCGGGCGAGAACCGCGTGCTGCAGGCCACGAAGCGCGGCGGCGTCAGCGCAGGCACTGCGCGCCCGCCCAGGCTGCCTGGCCTGTCCCGGAACACAGTGGCATACGTGGAAAAACTGCACGCACTGGCCTGCACCCTCGAGCAGGCCGGCGAACGCCCGGCCTGGCTGGCCGCGCTGCAGCGCCCGGTGCCGCGCCTGCAGCCGTTGGAACTGCCGTCGGACTTCGGCACGCTCTCGGCCTGGGCCCAGCGCGAAGGCCACGATGTCGACCAGCTCGCCGGCTTGAACCCGGCCCTGTCGCGCCTGCGCGGGGCGCCCGCGGGCGGCCCGCTGTGGGTGCTGGCCCCGGCGCCCGATGGCGCTGCACCGCCAATCTCCGCGGCCGACCTGATCCGCGGCAGCGACAGCGCGCGCAATGGCGATCCCGATGCGCCGTTCCTCACCCGGCGCAGGGACCAGGACAGCACGCCCGATTCGCACACCGTGGTCCGCGGCGACACGCTGTCTTCCATCGCCAAGCGCTATGGCGTGCGCACGCAGCAACTGCTGCAGTGGAACAGGCTCAAGCCACGCGCACTGATCAAGCCCGGCATGGTCCTGGTGCTGGCCGATCCCGCACGCCGAGACGACATCGCCCCTCCTCGCTGAACGCGGATGGCACACTAGGCGTTGTATTGATCAACGAGTGGGCGCAATGGGTTTCCTGCAAGGCAAGCGTGTGCTAATCACCGGCATCGCCTCGGACCGTTCGATCGCCTGGGGCATTGCCGAAGCGATGTACCGCGAAGGCGCGGAACTGGCCTTTACCTATCAGAACGACAAGTTCAAACCACGCGTCGAGCAGGCCGCGGCGCGTTTTGCCAGCACGATCGTGCTGCCGCTGGACGTAGCCGAGGATGCGCAGATCGCCGACTGCTTCGATGCGCTGGGCGAGCACTGGGAGGGTTTGGACGTGCTGGTGCACGCCATCGCCTACGCACAGCGCGAAGCGATCGCCGGCGAATTCCTCGACGGATTGACCCGCGAGAACTTCATCCAGGCACACGACATTTCCGCCTATTCGCTGGCCGCGCTGGCCCACGCCGCGCGTCCGCTGATGCAGCAACAGAACGGCGCCATCCTCACCCTGAGCTACCTCGGCGCCAGCCGCGCCCTACGCAACTACAACGTGATGGGTGTGGCCAAGGCCAGCCTGGAAGCCACGGTGCGCTATCTGGCCCTGAACCTCGGCCCGGAAGGCACGCGCGTCAACGCCATTTCCGCCGGGCCGATCAAGACCCCGGCCGCCTCGGGCATCGCCGGCTTCCGCAAGACCCTGAGCTATGTCGAAGAACACGCGCCGCTGCGCCGCAATGTCTCGATCGAGGATGTCGGTAACACGGCCGCATTCCTGTGCTCGGACCTCGCCGCAGGCATCACGGGCGAGGTCACTTACGTCGACGCCGGCTACAACATCCTGGGCATGAGCGGCATCGACGGCGACTGAGCCTGGCCTCCTTCACCCGCCCCATCACCCTGTCGCCCACAAAAAAACCGCGCCGATGAAGACGCGGTTTTTTTGTGGCAACACACTGGCGTCAGAGCCTGTCTTCGTGCACTTCGATCTTGAACTGCCTGCGCGTGGCGGCGACGAAATCCTGTACGTCGGCGCCGGCGTAGAGCTGGGTGATCTGCTGGCGCAGCTGGTCGCGCTGCGCCGCCGGCATCTTGCTGGCATCGCCCGGGTTGACCTTGTCGACGGTAAACACCACGAAGCTGCCGTTTTCCAGCTTGACCTTGCCCGCAGAGACCTTGCCCGCCTCGGGCGCAGCCGTGGCGAACAGCGCCTCATTGCCCTTCTGCGAAGGAATCGGCGCGCCGCGCGGCAGGGCCGGGATCTGGCCGGACTGGAACTTCTCGGCATCGGCGATCGCCTTGAGCGCCTCACCCTTGTTGACGCGTGCCAGCAACGCATCGGCCTGCGTCTCGGCGGCCTTGGTCGCGCGGTCTGCGCGCACCGCGGCGATGACCTGTTCCTTGACCTTGTCCAGCGCCTGATCGGCCGCCGGACTGTGATCGGTCACGCGCACCACCAGGCTGTGGGTGTCGTCGATCTTGATCAGCT
>JBIIHJ010000248.1:0-6083 GCA_044235875.1 Pseudoxanthomonas sp. | reverse complement strand
CGACATCGACGTGATCGGCAAGGACACGCTGAGCATCCGCTTCGACGCGGAGATCCTGGCGGTCATCCATGCGGTGTTCTCCGAGCTGCAGATCGGTGATTTCACCGTGCAGCTCAACAACCGCAAGCTGATGCGCGGCTTCTTCGAGAACCTGGGCGTGGCCGATGGTCAGGCCCAGATGCTGGTGCTGCGCGAGGTCGACAAGCTCGACAAGCGCGGTCCGGACTACGTGCGCGAGACACTGACCGGCGAAGGCTTCGGCCTGTCGGCCGAGGTCGTGGACCAGATCCTGGCGTTCGTCGCGGTGCGGTCCACCGGCCATGCCGATGCGCTGGCCAGGCTGGAGGCGCTGGGGCAGGGCAGCGAGGTCTTCAACGAAGGCATCGCCGAACTGCGCGAGGTGCTGACCCTGGTCCACGCACTGGGCGTGCCGGAGAAGGCGTACTGCTTGAACTTCTCCATCGCGCGCGGCTTGGATTACTACACCGGCACGGTCTATGAGACGCAGCTGGACGCGTATCCGCAGATCGGTTCGATCTGCTCGGGAGGCCGCTACGAAAATCTCGCCAGTCATTACAGCAAGTCCAGCCTGCCGGGCGTGGGCATCTCGATCGGCCTGACCCGCCTGTTCTGGCAGCTGCGCGAGGCCGGCCTGGTCGCCGAGGCCGACGTGAGCAGCGTGCAGGCACTGGTCGCCTTGATGGACGAGGCCCAGCTCCCCGAATCGCTGGACATCGCGCGCCGCCTGCGTGCCGGCGGCATCAACACCGAAGTGCAGATGGAGCCGAAGAAGATCGGCAAGCAGTTCCAGTACGCCTCGCGTGCCGGCATCCGCTTCGTCGCCCTGGCCGGTGAAGATGAGCTGGCGCGCGGCGTGGTCACCGTCAAGGACCTGGTCCGCGAACTACAGTTCGAAGTGCCGCGCGATGAACTGGCCACGGCGCTGCGCGTCGAGCTGGCTCAGGTGAGCGCGCTGGCGGGGCGGTGAGCTGGTTTTGAAGTTGCGGAATCGAGAAGGGCGCCGATGGCGCCCTTCGTTTTTCAGGTTTCATACGGAGGCTCGGCGTGCTCTGCGTGCCGCCGCATCTCGTCGGGGCTAGATGGATACTGGGGGAGCCGCCGTGGTGGCGGTGTGGCTTTCCCGGTGAATTCCTCGCTATACAGCGGCTCCCGCGCGCGACTCAATCGGCGAGGGCTGTCGCAAGCGCGTGTGCTTGCTGAGCCCGCACGCTCGACGCCGTCTTTTTGGCTTGGGGCGGCATCAGGTCATGGCGGCGCAGCATGGCCACGAGCGCGGTGCGGTTTTCAGGATGGTGGCGCCATGAGCCGGTGGTCTTGTCGATCAGCTTGCCGTCCCGAACCACGGCATAGGTGGGCATGGCCCACTCCGGAAAGACGGTCCAATCGCCGCGCAAGGTGATCAGGTGGATCGGGGTGTCGGGGAACTTCTCATTCCATTCCACCCATGCATCGGTCTTCTCGCTGCCGGGCGGTTCGCCAAGCCAGTGCGCATATCGTGCGAATACACCTGCAAGCTCGGCATCGTTGCGCGCGTCTTCGGCTGCCTCGATCGAGAAATGGCAGCCAGCGAGTACGAAAAGGTGCGTGCCGGACAGGTCGGCCGACTCTGCCGACATTCGCTTACCGTCCGACGATAGGGTCCACCATTTCGGCCCGGACGGCAGCTGGTCGGGCAAGATGGTGACCTCGGGGATCGGGTCAAATGTTACGGCGGGATAGGCCGTCGCCAATGCACGTGCCTGGGTAAGCTGGCCGTTACGCATCAGGCCCCGCTGCGCGATCGTGACCAGCGGCGTGACATCCAGACCGCGCTTTTGTAGCTGTGGGAGGAGTGCGAGCAAATCCTGCAGTTCCGGCTGACCCGCCGTGAACTTTTCCACCGAAGCCGCTGCGCGTGCCAGCAGGAGCAGATCTGGATCGCTCAGGCCGGCGGACTGCGCGAGGAGGGACGTTGGAAAATGCTTGCGATACAGCTGGCTGATATTGCGCACATATTGGAACGTGTTGCTGTCGTAGGCAGCATCTTCCTCCTGCACGTATGCAAGGTAGCGATGGTCGATCGCACTTGGCTTCGTGGCGCTGCCTTTCCAGCGTGCGTCGGCGGGGTAGTGGTCGAGCATGCTGGCCCAATCCTCGGCGCCCAGGAGTTTGAGGAGATTGGCAGCCTGCGCGGCATCGAGTTGCCAGGCGATTTCCTCGAACGGCAGGCTCTGCAAGCCCCGCTCGCCGAATGTCACTTGCGCCATTGCGCGCGCCCGACCGCCCGCAGAAAACCCGTCGAACGGGGTCCGCTTGCCGGCATTGGCTTTCAACCAAGCATCCAGTTCCGCTTTCGTGCGTAGCGGCGGCTGCGGGGAGGCGGGTACATCCTTGCGGCCTTCTGTGTCTGGCTGGAGCAGTGGCGGCATCGCCAACAAAGGTGGAGTGTCGATACTGAACAGGGCTGCCGTCAGCAGTGCGGCACCGAGCAACGGGCGGCGGGGGCGATGAGACCTACGCATCTTTGAAATTCCTTGTCATGGACGGGCTTCAAGCCACGTCTTCCTGTCCCGCGATCCTAGCGCTTACGCGCGTGCCGTTCATCCCAGCGCCTCGTGCGGGTTGTCCGAGGTCATGTGGCTGTGTTAATGTGATAGCGCGTTAATACATTGAGATGCCATGAAGCGCCGCACCGACATCGACGAGAAGACCGCCAGCCTGGCGCTGCAATCATTGGCCCGGGCGCTGGGTGCCCTGTCCAAGCCGGAGGAAGTCCGCGCGTTTCTGCAGGATCTGTGCACGCCCGCCGAGCTGGAGGCCATGGCCGACCGCTGGCGGGTGGTGCCGCTGATCCTCAAGGGCGTCCCCTACCGCGAAATCCACGAGCTGACCGAGGTCAGCGTCACCACCATCGGGCGCGTGGCGCGCACGCTGGAAACCGGCACCGGCGGCTATGCCGCCGCGCTGCGCCGCCAGCAGTCGCGCACCAGCGCCTCCACCTAACTCGAAGACCTTCGTCATGCCTCCCATTGTTGCCAACGCGACGCGCGACCGCCTGCGCATCGCCATCCAGAAATCCGGCCGCCTGGCCGAACCCGCGCGCAGCCTGCTGGCCGCGTGCGGCCTGAGCTGGCGCGAGAGCCGGGACAAGCTGTTCTGCTACGGCGAATCGCTGCCGGTGGACCTGTTGCTGGTCCGCGACGACGACATCCCGGGCCTGATCGCCGATGGGGTCTGCGACTACGGCATCGTCGGCCGCAACGAGCTGGACGAGCAGGCCGCCGCGCGCGCCGAGATCGGCCTGCCGCAGTCGTATCGCGAAGTGCGATCGCTGGGCTTCGGCGGCTGCCGGCTGATGCTGGCCATTCCCGAGACCTGGGAATGGCAGGGCGCCCAGCAGCTGCAGAACCTGCGCATCGCCACCAGCTATCCGGCGATCCTGCGCCAGTGGCTGGCCGCGCGTGGCGTGGAGGCCGCCGTGGTCGAGCTGTCCGGTTCGGTCGAGATCGCGCCCAAGCTCGATACCGCCGACCTGATCTGCGACCTGGTCTCCAGCGGCGCCACGCTGCGCGCCAACCAGCTCAAGCCGGTGGAGACGCTGTTGGACAGCCAGGCCGTGCTGGCCGGTCCTACCCGTCACTTCGACGATGCGCGCGCCGACCTGTCGGCGATGCTGCTGCGTCGCATGGACGGCGTGCTCAAGCTCAAGGACAGCAAGCTGCTGATGTTCCGTGCCGCGGCCGAAACCGTGCCGGCGCTGACCCGCCTGCTGGCCGATGCCGAGCCGCTGGTGCAGTTGCCGGGCGAACACGCCGAGGGCATTTCGCTGCAGACCATGTGCCACACCGCCATCAGCTGGCAGCAGCTGGAGGAACTCGAACGCGCCGGCGCGCGTGGTCTGATGGTGCTGTCGGTGGAGCGCTCGCTGGCATGAACGCGAACCTGGAAGACACGTCCCTGTCGGTGCAGCGCATCGTCTGGAATGCGCTGGATGCCGATGCGCAGGCGCGCACGCTGGAGCGCCCGGCGCAGACCGTGGCCGGCGAAACCCGGCGCACGGTCGCGGCCTTGATCGACGAGGTGCGCAGTGGCGGCCTGGACGCGTTGCGCGCGATCACCCAGCGCTTCGACGGCGCTGCGCCCGAATCCTTTGAAGTGAGCGAGGCAGAATTCGCCGCCGCGGAAAGCGCGATCGACCCGGCGCTGAAGCAGGCCATGGCCGAAGCCGCCGCGCGCATCACCGCTTTCCACACCGCCGGCATGGCCCAGCCCTACGCGGTGGAAACCGCGCCGGGCGTGATCTGCGAACGCATCATCCGTCCCATCGGCCGGGTTGGCCTGTACGTACCGGCCGGCAGTGCACCCTTGCCCTCCACCGCGTTGATGCTGGGCGTGCCGGCGGGCTTGGCTGGCTGCCGCCAGATCGTGCTGTGCACGCCGCCGCGCAAGGACGGTACGGCCGATCCATCGGTGCTGGTGGCCGCGCGCCTGACCGGCGTCAGCCGTGTGTTCGTGCTGGGCGGCGCCCAGGCGATCGCCGCGATGGCCTATGGCGCCGGCCCGGTGCCGGCGTGCGACAAGCTGTTCGGTCCGGGCAATGCCTATGTGACCGAAGCCAAGCAGCAGGTCGCGCAGCGCGGCGCGGCGGCGATCGACATGCCGGCCGGTCCGTCGGAAGTGCTGGTGATTGCCGATGCCGGCGCCAACGCCGATTTCGTCGCTGCCGATCTGCTGTCGCAGGCCGAGCACGGCCCGGATTCGCAGGTGCTGCTGCTGTCCGACGATGCCGGACTGCTGGACCGCGTGGAAACCGCGCTCGACGCGCAGCTGGCCGTGCTGCCGCGTGCCGACATCGCGCGCAAGGCGCTGGCCGCCTCGCGCCTGGTCAAGGTCGATACGCTGGACCAGGCCTTTGCCATCAGCAACACCTACGCGCCCGAGCACCTGATCCTGGCCCTGCGCGACCCGCGCGCATGGCTGGACAAGGTCGAGGCCGCCGGCTCGGTGTTCCTGGGCGACTACACGCCCGAGGCGCTGGGCGATTACTGCAGCGGCACCAATCACGTGCTGCCCACCAGCGGCGCGGCGCGCGCCTACAGCGGGGTGTCGGTGGCCAGCTTCCAGAACTTCGTCAGCGTGCAGTCGGCCAGTGCGGCCGGCATCGCGGCCATCGGCCCGTCGGCGGTGACGCTGGCCGAGGCCGAGAGCCTCGAGGCGCATGCCAACGCCGTCCGTCTGCGCCTGCAGGAGGCCGCGCGATGAGCACGCGTGATCTGCTCGACCTGGTGCGCCCGGATCTGCGGACTTTCAGCGGCTACAAGTCCGCGCGGACCGAGGACCTGCGCGGCGATGTCTGGCTCAACGCCAACGAGAGCGCCTGGAGCAACCCGGCCGATGCCAACGCGACGTCGCGCCGCTATCCCGATCCGCAGCCGGTGGCGCTGAAGGCCGCGCTGTCCGATCTCTACGGCTGCGCACCGGATGAGCTGCTGATCGGGCGCGGCAGCGACGAGGCCATCGACCTGCTGGTGCGCACGCTGTGCGTGGCCGGGCAGGATGCCGTCGTCGCCACGCCGCCGGTGTTCGGCATGTACGCGGTCAGCGCGCGCCTGCAGGACGCCAGCCTGATCGCCGCGCCACTGATCGATGGGCCGGACGGCTTCGCACCGGATTTCGATGCGGTCGCCAGGGCCGTGCTGGAGCAGGGCGCCAAGATCGTGTTCCTGTGTTCGCCGGCCAACCCGACGGGCGCGTCGATTCCGCTGGCGCAGATCGAAGCGCTGCTGGACACATTGCAGGGTCGCGCATTGGTGGTGGTGGACGAGGCCTACGGGGAGTTCTCCGCGGTGCCGTCGGCGCTGACGCTGCGCGCGCGCTACCCGGAAGTGGCGGTGTTGCGCACGCTGTCCAAGGCCCATGCCCTGGCCGCGGCGCGGATCGGCGTGGTGATCGCCGAGCCGCGCCTGGTCGCGGTGCTGCGTGCCTGCCAGGCGCCGTATCCGGTGCCGACGCCGTGCGCCGAACTGGCCGTGGCCGGCCTGTCGGCCTCGGCGCTGGCGGCGACCAGGACGCGCATCGCCACG
>JBIIHJ010000247.1:0-5000 GCA_044235875.1 Pseudoxanthomonas sp. | reverse complement strand
TTTCAAGGCCGCGGGCAAAAATTCTTCGGCCTGGCGCGATCTGCGCGGGCGGCACGCCCGGAAATAAAGAAGGGCACGCATGTGCGGCATGCGTGCCCTTCTAGGGAATGGTGATGGAATCCGTTTCCGTTCTGCCTTGACTTGCGCCAACTCCCCCCGCCGACGTCCTGTCTGTGTCGCCATCCTTGCCGACGGAGATAGGAATACCAATCTATGCCGGGCGACGCAAAGCCTGAACCTCCCCAAAATCCATATCCGCAGGTGACCTGACGGGGCTGGAATTCACTGGAGCCCTTTCCACCACTGGGCTTCCTTGAATAGCAGTTACCATTAGCGAACAACGTATGCCTATTTTTGGTCAACAGGTTAGTATCGTTGTCACTTTCCATTCCGCTCCGTGGAACGTTTGGCTATGGTCACAAAAGTTTCTGGATGGCGATCGCCACGGAGAGGTTTGATGGATGCACCCGAGCGAGTCCGCATGGCGCGGCGCCTTGCGGGTCTTTCGCAGAGTCAGTTGGCAGAAGCAGTAGGCGTGCAGCGCAGCGCTGTCAGCCACTGGGAGTCGCCGAAAGGGAAAAGCCCGAGCGTTTCGCACCTGCGTGAGGTCGCCCTGGCGACCGGGACCCAGTTCGAATGGCTGGCCACCGGACGCGGCGCGATGACCCTGTCGCGCGATGTGGAACTGGATTCGATCGCCACCGCCGAGGCGATCCTGGTCGAAGACCCGCTGGAGTTCCGCCTGGTGCGCGCGTTTCGCGAAGCGCCGCTGAAGGCACGCCTGTCGCTGCTGGAAGTCATGGAGACGCTGGCTTCTCAGCGCACCGGGCGTACCCGCCCGCGGGCCACGGTGCGGACGCCCGAAACACGCGGCTGACGTCTGCCGGACCGGCGGTGGACGCGAACGCATCCGGCCAGACACGATGATGCCCTGCCGCTTTCGTTAAGCTTTGCAGCATGTCCCTGTACCGTCGTCTGGCCACCCTGCTGGCCCTGTCCGCCCTCGCCCTGCCTGCCGCAGCGGCCGATGAATCCAGCCTGCTGCCTGTCGATCAGGCGTTCGTCCTGTCGGCGGAGGCCACCGACCAGGGCATCGCCCTGCACTGGAAGATCGCCGACGGCTATTACCTGTACCGGCATCGGACCGCGGTCACCGCTGAAGGCGCGGGTTTCCAGGCCGGCACGCTGCAGATGCCCGACGGGGACAAGCACACCGATGAATATTTCGGGCCGGTGGAGACCTACCGCGGCCGCCTCGATGCGCTGTTGCCTGGGCAAAGTGCCAGCGCCGGCAACCTCACCCTGAAGGTGCGCTACCAAGGCTGTGCAGACGCCGGGGTCTGCTATCCACCGCAGAGTCGGACGCTGCAGGTGGCGGTCAAGCCGACCACTGCCGGCACACCGGCCTCGAGCGCGCCCAGCGGTGGATTGGGACTTCCCGCCGCTGCAGGTGGCCTGCCGCTGTTTGGCAAGGCCGGGGCAGGCGCGACCGACCAGGCGCCGCTGCCGCAGGAAGAGGCCTTCCGCCTGGAGGCGATTGCCGACGGTGGCAACCGCCTGCTGCTGCGCTTTACCCCGGCCAAGGGGTATTACCTCTATCGCGATCGCACCCACATGACCCTGGTCGGTGCAGATGGCCTGTCGTTGGGCAATCCAGACTGGCCGCAGGGCAGCGCGCACCATGACGCGCATTTTGGCGAGGTCACCGTTTACTTCGATCAGGTCGAAGTACCGGTACCGGTCCAGCGCGCGCGCGCCGACGCGGCCAAGGCGACCCTGCAGGTCACCTTCCAGGGCTGCCAGACCGACGGCATCTGCTACCCGCCGATGACCCGCGAGGTGGGGCTGGAACTCCCGGCGGGCACCGTGACACCAGAAGCCGAACGCACGCCGGTCACTCCGATCCCGCTGGAAGGCGACCGCGCCGTCTCCGCACCGGCCGCCCCTGCCGAGGTGCCGCGCTCCACGCCGCCGCCGGAAGTCCTGGCCCGCAATCAGGGCGGAGGCGCCACGACGTGGGCGCTGGCAATGCTGGGCGCGCTGTTGGGCGGCCTGATCCTCAATGTGATGCCGTGCGTGCTGCCGGTGCTGTCGCTCAAGGCACTGTCGCTGGCCGAAGGCGGCCGCGGCGCCGGCCACGCACGCGCCAGTGCGTTGTCCTATGCGGCCGGGGTGATGCTGAGCTTCCTGGTGATCGGCGGCATCGCGCTGGGCCTGCGCGCCACCGGCCAAGCGCTGGGCTGGGGCTTTCAGTTGCAGCAGCCGCTGGTGATCGGTGCGCTGGTATACGTGATGTTCGCGGTGGGGCTGAGCCTGTCGGGCGTGTTTGCGGTGGGCTATGGCCTGGCCGGCGCCGGCCGTGGCCTGACCGAGCGCGGCGGCCTGGGCGGCGATTTCTTCACGGGCGTGCTGGCCGTGGTGGTGGCCAGCCCGTGCACGGCGCCCTTCATGGGCACGGCGCTGGCATTTGCCTTCGCCGCCCCGCTGCCGGTCGCGCTGGCGGTGTTCGCCCTGCTGGGCGTGGGCATGGCGCTGCCGTTCCTGCTGATCGGACTGGTCCCGGCGCTGGCCAGCCGTCTGCCGCGACCTGGCGCGTGGATGGACACGCTCAAGCAGGTACTGGCCTTCCCGATGTATCTGACCGCGGTGTGGATGCTGTGGGTGCTGGGCAAGCAGCGCGGCATCGACGCGGTGGCCCTGGCATTGATCGGGCTGGTGCTGCTGGCACTGGGCCTGTGGGCGTTCCAGCGCGTGCGCTTCAAGACCGCGCCGCTGCGCCGCACGCTGGCGGTGGTGGTCCTGCTGGTGTCGGTGGTGCCGCTGGCGCTGCTGCATCACCTGCCGCCACCGAGTGCGGCAAACAGGACGGCCTCGGCCGATGGCAGCGAACCCTATTCGCCCCAGCGCCTGGCGGAGTTGCGCAGGCAGGGCCAGGTGGTGTTTGTGGACATGGGCGCGGACTGGTGCGTGTCGTGCAAGGCCAACGAAAAAGCCGTGCTGGACCGCGATGATTTCCGTGCGGCCCTGCGCAGCACCAACGCGGTGCTGATGCGCGGCGACTGGACCAATGTCGATCCGACGATCACCGCATTCCTGACCCAGTACAAGGCCGTCGGCGTACCGCTGTACGTGGTATTTCCCAGGAGCGGCGGCGATGGCGAAGTGCTGCCCACGGTGCTGACCCCGCAGCTGGTCCGCGACGCCCTGCAGCGCGCCGCCGCGCAGTGACTTCCGCGACCACCCGGCTGCTGCTGGTCGCCCTGGCGGCCGGCGTGCTGGGCGTCGGTGCCGGCCTGTGGTCGCAAGGCGGTTGGCGCCGCACCGACGCCGGCCAGCAGGCGCTGCAGCTGGCGCTCACCGCCAATGCACCGGCTCCGCCGGCAGGAGTCACGCCGGCCATCCCCGGTGAGCCCATGCCGACCATCCGCCTGCCCGACCTGGACGGCAACCTCATCGATCTCGCGGATCTGGCCAAGGGCCGCCCACTGCTGGTGAATGTCTGGGCCAGCTGGTGCGGTCCCTGTGTCCAGGAGATGCCCGAGCTGGACCGGTTTGCCGCCGCCCAGGGCACGCATGGCGTGCAGGTCGTGGGCCTGGCGCTGGATACGCCCGAGGGCGTGCGCGCCTTCCTGGAGCAGGTTCACGTGCGTTATCCGTTGGTGCTGGACACGCCGGGCCCGGCCGATGCCAGCGTCTGGCTGGGCAACCGCGCCGGCGTGTTGCCCTACAGCGTGCTGATCGGCGCGGACGGACGCGTGCTCAAGCAGCAGGTCGGCCCGTTTGCCCACGGCGACATCGATCGCTGGACTTCAGCACTGGCCGCAAGCGACGGCAAAATTCAAACGCGCGATTAAATCGCCGCCAAGTTCGGCGAACTGGACAGCATTGCCCGCTTCCTCCAGACTGCCGCCTTCGTCGTGGAGCGCCCGATGGTCAACTTGCTGCATCGCCAACGCCTTTGGACCCGCGTCCCACCGGGTCCGTATCGCCCCACGGCCCACGCGCGCCAGGGCTGATCCGGCCCGACCCCGATCTGCCGCGACACGGCCACGTCCGTTCGCCACCCTCCCTTCGTACCAACCGCACAACCACAGAGGCCTCCATGGACCTGCGCAAGATCAAGAAGCTCATCGACCTGCTGGAAGAATCCAATCTCGCCGAAATCGAGATCAAGGAAGGCGAGGAATCGGTCCGTCTGGCCCGTACGCCAAAGGGCAGCTACGCCCCACCGCTTTCCTACGCCGCCCCGGCCGCGGCGCCCGCGCCAGCCGAAGCCCGCCCCATGCCGATGAGCTCCCCGACCGAAGCCTCCACCGGCGGCAGCGTCAAGCCGGGCAACGCCCTGCCGGAAGGCCACGTGGTCCGCTCGCCGATGGTCGGCACCTTCTATGCCTCCTCCGCACCGGACAAGCCGGCGTACGTGAGCGTCGGACAGCAGGTCAAGGCCGGGGACACCCTGGCAATCATCGAAGCGATGAAGATGTTCAACCCGATCGAAGCCGATGCTTCGGGCACGGTGGTGGCGATCCTGGGCGAGGCCGGCCAGCCGGTCGAATTCGACCAGCCGCTGTTCGTGATTGGGTGAGCAGGGCTTTGGAGCGGCGTCAGCCGCGAGCCTGCCAACGCCAGCCGGTCCCGCCGGTTGACCGGAGTGAACTAACAGAACACGGCGCATTGGAAGAATTTCATGCTTGATAAAGTCGTCATTGCCAACCGGGGTGAAATCGCGCTGCGCATCCTGCGCGCGTGCCACACGCTCGGCATCCGCACGGTCGCGGTGCATTCCACCGTCGACCGCAACCTCAAGCACGTGGCCATGGCCGACGAGTCGGTCTGCATCGGCCCGGCCCCGGCGTCGGAGAGCTATCTCAACGTGCCCGCGCTGATCGCCGCGGCGGAAGTCACCGACGCCCAGGCCATCCATCCGGGCTACGGCTTCCTGTCCGAGAACGCGGACTTTGCCGAACGCGTCGAGCAGTCGGGCTTCGTCTTCATCGGCC
>JBIIHJ010000246.1:0-6100 GCA_044235875.1 Pseudoxanthomonas sp. | reverse complement strand
CCGCATCGCCGCCCCCGAAGCCTGAGTCCGGCAGCCTCGCGCGGCCCGGGGCCAGGCGAGCGCGCAAGTTCCGCCGGCGCCTGCGAACCCGCATTGTCTGGTCCTTCGTCCTGTTGGGCTTCTGCCTGACGGTGCTGTTTGCCTACGCCTCGATCCTGGCCCGCCAGCGCGTGGAAAACCAGCTGGTCGAAGACGTGATGAACCGCAACCTGGAGGAGACCTGGCGGCAGTTCGTCAGCAGTGGCGGCACCAACGCCGGCACGCCGGTGCAGCAGATGAAGGGCTTCATCTACCGTCCGGACAAGCTGGATGGCCTGCGCCGCGATTTCCCGGAATGGGAAAACCTCAGCGACGGCATCCACCCCATGTCCGGCACCGATGCCAAGGGCGTGCCGTTTTCCTACCGTGTCGGCGTGCGCAAGACGCCCAACGCCTGGTTTTACCTCACCTACGACATGGGCCAGGTCGCGCTGGGCGAGGTGCAGTTCAAGCGCACGTTGTGGGGCACGGTGGCGCTGTTCACGCTGTTGTCGCTGCTCATCGGCTGGTGGTCGGCCTCGCGGGTGATGAGCCCGGTGTCAGAGCTGGCCACGCGCTTGCGCGCGTATCGCGGCAGCAGCAATCCGACCCAGCTGGGGCCTTTGTTCCCCGAGGACGAGGTGGGCGAACTGGCGCGTGCGCTGGACGATTATTCGCACCGCCTGACCGAGGTGGTCCAGCGCGACCGCGAGTTCAACGCCGACGTCAGCCACGAGCTGCGCACGCCGCTGGCGGTGATCCGCGGCGCTACCGAGCTGTTGCTGGGCCGGCCCAACCTGGAGCCCAAGATCCAGGCACGTCTGCTGCGCATCCAGCGCGCCGAGGCAGCCTGCACCGATCTGATCGGCTCGCTGCTGCTGCTGTCGCGCAACGAGCGCGGCCAGGGCAGCTGCAACGTGGCGCGGGTAGCCGACCAGCTGCTCGATGCGCACCGCGCGCAGATCGGTGGCAAGTCCCTGGCGCTGGTGCAGGAAGGCAACCAGGACCTTGTGATCGACGCGCCCGACGCGGCATTGTCGGTTGCGTTGGGCAACCTGGTCGGCAACGCGGTTAAGTACACCCAGGAAGGCACGGTGGTCGTGCGCGTGCTGGCCGATGCGGTGGAAGTCATCGACTCCGGCCCGGGCCTGAGCGAGGAAGACGCGGCCAAGCTGTTCAACCGCGGCTACCGCGGCACCCACGCCGGACACTCGCAGGGCGGTGGCATTGGCCTGTCGATCGTCAGCCGCCTGTGCGAGCTCTATGGCTGGCAGGTCAACGTGCGACCGGGCGTTGAACGCGGCGTCGTGGCGACCCTGCGGTTCCGCCCGGCCGACTGAGCCGGGCGCGCGCTACAGCGTGATCCAGAAGCAGTCGTAGCTGCGGCGGATGCCCAGCACCGTACTGCTGGGCGTACTGGTATTGGCCAGCGCCTGCTGCAGGCGCAGGCCGACCGGACGGCGCTTCTGCGGCTGGGCCGGCTGCGGGTAGTAGCCATCGGCGTTGGCATCGATCACTGCCCCATTGGCGTCCAGCACGGGCACCGGATCGACCGCTGGGAAGATCGGCGCGATGTCCACCAGTGGCCGGCGCACGATCGCTTCCATCTGGTCCATCAAACGGTTGGCCGATGCATCGGAGATCCCGTTCCACTGGTAGAGCGCGGCAAGCCGGTTGGCGTCGTTGGCATCGATGGCGCCTGCGATCTGCTGGACCAGGTCGCTCAACCTGCGCGGGCAACCCAGGCGCAGCGGCGCGGCGGGTCGACCCTGCGCGGTGATGCGCGGCCGGATCACGCGGCTGGTTGCGGCCACATCTTCGCAGCGACGGTCGGTGAAGACGCTCACGCCGCTTGCGTCGGTGCAGCGATGGACGCCCTGGGCCAGCGCCGGGCGCACCCCGGCCGGCGCGGCCAGCACCGCGGTGGCGGCCATCAACAGCAGAGGGAGCAGGGCAGGTGTGCGCATCGCAACGCGCAGCCTAACCGACGGCGGCTGAGCGACGGATCGCTGCCGATATCAAGAGCGCGTCAGCCGCGGCCCAGGCGTTTGAGCACCAGTTGGCTCGGCTTGGCCAGGTTGAGCGTGTAGAAGTGCAGTCCCGGCACGCCGCCTTCGATCAGGCGCTCGCACAGCTGGGCGACCACGTCGGCGCCGAAGTCGCGGACCGACTCGGCATCGTCGCCGAACGCGGCCATGCGCTTGCCGATCCAGCGCGGGATCTCCGCACCGCACTGCTCGGAAAACCGGCGCAGCTGGCTGAAGTTGGAGATCGGCATGATCCCGGGAATGATCGGGATCTCCACGCCCAGCTTGCGCACGGCCTCGACGAAGCTGAAGTACGCATCGGCGTTGTAGAAGTACTGCGTGATGGCCGCATCGGCGCCGGCATCGACCTTGGTCTTGAAGTGCTTCAGGTCGCTCAGCGCGTCATTGGCCTGCGGATGGGTTTCCGGATAGGCACCGACTTCCAGATGGAACGCATCGCCGTGCTCGGCGCGGATGAAGGCGATCAGGTCCGAGGCGTAGCGCAGGTCGCCGGCGTGGCCCATGCCCGAAGGCAGGTCGCCGCGCAGCGCCACGATGCGCTTGCAGCCGATCGCACGGTAGAGCTTGAGCAGCTCGCGGATCTCTTCGCGATTGCCGCCCACGCACGACAGGTGCGGCGCGGCATCGAAGCGATGGTGCTGCTTGAGGTGGCGCACGGTCTCGGAGGTGTAGCTCAGCGTCGAGCCGCCCGCGCCGAACGTGCACGACACATAGTCCGGCGCGTACTTGCGCAGCTTGTCAGCGGTGCGGTCCAGCTGGGCGCGCTGGTCGTCGGTCTTGGGCGGATAGAACTCGAAGCTGACGGGGATCATCGCAGGTCGCGTCGGTGAAGGGATGCGGAATAATATCGCTTCATCGCGATGGATGCATGGAATGGGTGCGCTGGTTGCCTCCGCACCGCGCGTGTCATGTAGCGCCGAGCTTGCTCGGCCGGGGCCTTACCGGGTAGAGACCCAGCCGGACGAGCTCGGCGCTACGCCAGGTTTCCAGGGAGAGCTCCAGTCGAGCGAGCTCGGCTCTACATGGCATTCCGGCAGGGCCTCAGCCGAGCAGGCTCGGCGCTACACGAGGGGCCATGGGCCGTTAGGCTATGGAGCCGATCTGTCTGCACGTCCCATGTCCATTGTCCTGACCGAATTCGCCCGTCCCCGTCTGTTCCCGCGCACCCGGCGCCGCAACACCATTCAGGACTGCACGGCGCAACAGTTCCAGGACCGGCTCAATGCCCAAGCACCGCTCAAGGTGCTGGAGGGCTACGCGCCGTTCTGCAAGTTGCACGTGCACCGCAACTGGACCTCCACCCGCTGCCTGACCGTGCCGATCACCGACGACAACCGGCACCTGCTGCGCTCGGGCTACGAGGCGCGCAACACGGCCGAGCTGCCGGTGCTGGTGCGCTGGTTCGAAGGCCTCGAACCGCCGGTCGCGGCGTACTTGGTGGTGATTCTCTACAGCCGCGAGCAGCTGGCCAGGGAAGGCTCCCCCATCGACGCCGACTGGGGCATCGTCGGCTGCATCTATACCGCCGATCCGGAAGAAGTGCCGATGGCGCCGATCACCATGCTGCGCAACGCGCTGGGCGTGGAAGAGGGCGGCTCCGGCGTACCGCTGGACCGCGCCGCCTACCAGCGCAGCGTCGCCTTCTGGGAGCGCAACGCCAACTGGCGGTGATGCCCGGGCGGCCGATCGAACGCGCGGCTGGCGTCAGTCAGCCGCGGGAATGCGGGACAGTGCCCAGAAAGCGCGGCCCATGTCGATCAGCAGGCGCCAGTCGTCTTGGCGCAGCAGCTGGAAGCGCCGTTTCGATCGTGATGTGTCACGATCAGGCAGTCCTCTGGCGATGCCGATGTCCACCACGTCCGGAACGCCATCGTGATAAACCAGCACCTCGGGGAGCGCCTGATTGTCGTTGACATCGATTGCCATGACCCGGCCGTCGTAGCGCGGCGTCAGCCGGTCGACCAGCGTGTGCGCCACCACGATCTGATCCGCCGCAAAGTGGTCCAGAGCGCGTTCGACATCGGCCCGGGTCGCCACCGGGTAATGCCCATCCAATGGCTGGAAATAGCCGCGATAGCGCGTGATGCCGGAGAGCCCGAACAATGCATCGTGCTTTGCCGGTGCAAGCGAAGCGCCGTTGCCGAGGCGCCAGTAATCGCGCATCGCGCGGTTTAACCCATCAACATCCAGGCCGGACGCCAACAGGTCTGGCGAGATCCCGCCGTGGACGAACAACACACGCCCCAGACGCAGGGCGACGGGCTGCTCGCGCAGCCAGTGGCCGATGACGGTATCCGCGCCGAATGCCGCGGCATAGCCGCCCATCGCGTTGAGTGCATAGCGGTGCTCCGCATTGGCGCGGCTGACGTTGCCCTGCAGCGCGTACTGCTCATGGTTACCCAGCACCACATGCACGGCGCCGCCTGCGGCCTGTGCCTGCAGTGACAGCGCATGCAGGCGCCACAGCACTGCAAACACATCGCGGCCGCGGTCCATCGCATCGCCCAGGATCACCAGACGCCCTTGTGCGTAGGCCCAGTTGCCTGCCGCATCCACCACGCCAAGCCTGCGCAGCGCGCCTTCCATGAAGGCGCGATTGCCTTCGATATCGCTCAGCACGACCAGCCGACCTGGCATGGGCGCGATGGCGGGCGGGATGGCGGCAGCACCAAGCGCGAACGTGTGGCGCACACCGCCACAGGCGAGCGTCAGCGTGGCGCCGCGGCCTGAGGCGTGCTGGGCGCGATCCTGGCAGAACCAGGTCGCCCTCCACGTGTCACGCCCCGTCATGCGGACGATGGGTCCATCGAGGTGGCCCGCGATGAAGACCCGGTCGCCCGTGCCCGCGTAGCTCTGGATGCCGATGGCTTTCTGGCCTAGCGGAAACAGCAAGCGTTGATGGACACCGCTGGCGCTGCTCTCCACTTCGGCGCGCGATAGCGCAACCAGCAGCAACACGACAGCGAGCAACGCGACGGTGGCAACGACACGGCGCAGCGTGCGCCAGCTGGATGTGCGCGGTTTCGGATGTAGCTTCATTCCCTGTAGCCCGATGGTGCGTGCGGATCAACGCTAGTGCGAAAGCCGGCAGGCTTCAGGTGCAGGAAGTCACCCTGACCACTGGGCGCAGCCGGGATCTGGTCCAAGCAAAGGGCATGCGCGATCGCCAGGTCGCGTTCCGGGTGTGGGCCGCATCCGGATGCATTCTTTCGCAACTATTTTCAGGCGATTTCCAGCGCCTCGACGCACGCACCGGTGCGCGAAAAGGCCTCGCCTGGCTGTAGCATGCCCGGCCTATGACCAAGCCCCTCAAGCCTGCCGATTACCTCAAGAAGATCCTCACCGCGCGCGTCTACGACGTGGCGGTGGAGTCGTCGCTGGATCCTGCGCGCAACCTGAGCCAGCGCCTGGGCAACCACGTGCTGCTCAAGCGCGAGGACCAGCAGTCGGTCTTCAGCTTCAAGCTGCGCGGCGCGTACAACAAGATGGCGCACCTCACGCCGGCCCAGCTCAAGCGCGGGGTGATCTGTGCCTCGGCCGGCAACCACGCGCAGGGCGTGGCGCTGGGCGCGGGCCGGCTGGGCACGCGTGCGGTGATCGTCATGCCGGTGACCACGCCGCAGCTCAAGATCGACGCGGTCAAAGCGCTTGGCGGCGACGTGGTGCTGCATGGCGACAGCTATTCCGATGCCTACGAGCACGCCGTGGCGCTGGAGAAGAAGCACAAGCTCACCTTCGTCCACCCCTTCGACGATCCGTACGTGATCGCCGGGCAGGGCACGATCGCCATGGAGATCCTGCGCCAGCACCAGGGACGGCTGGACGCGGTGTTCGTCGCGGTCGGCGGCGGCGGGTTGATCTCGGGCGTGGCCAACTACATCAAGGCCGTGCGCCCGGAGATCAAGGTGATCGGCGTGCAGATGGCCGATTCGGACGCGATGGTGCAGTCGATCGCCGCGCGCAAGCGCGTGGCCCTGACCGATGTCGGCCTGTTCGCGGACGGCACCGCGGTCAAGCTGGTCGGAGAGGAAACC
>JBIIHJ010000245.1:0-6106 GCA_044235875.1 Pseudoxanthomonas sp. | reverse complement strand
CCGCGTGGGCGCTGGAGTTCTACAAGGCCGTGCGTGCCCGTGACGTGGCGCATGTGTACCGCGAACTCAACGACTTCGTCCTGCCTTATACCGAGCTGCGCAACCGCCGCGCCGGCTACGCCGTGTCGATCGTCAAGGCCGGCATGACCGCGGTCGGCCGCAGCGCCGGCCCGGTGCGCACGCCACTGGCCGACCTGACCGGTGAAGAGCTGGAAGTCCTCAAGAAGCTGATCGGAGACCGCAGGTAATGGGCGTCTTCGTCGCAACGAGGCTGGCGGAGTCGAAGGCCTCGCGCGCGAGCCGCCCGCCCCGTGCTGGCCAGGAAAGGGACAGCGCATAAGCAGATCGTTTGCATGCGGCGTGGGAGGGCAGGGCATGCAGCCAACACACCACGTCAACACCGCCGCAGCTCCATCGATCTCGCGGCACCCCATCATCAGGAGAGGGAATGATGCATCCGACTCAGGGCGCGCCCCGGCGTTGCCACACCATCAAGCAGGCCACACGGCCGATGCTCGGCGCATGGCAGGCACGCAACGGCCTCAACGCCGCGGACTGCGCAGGCAGCACACGTGCGCGCGGCCGTGGCCTCGGCGCCTCACACCTGCCACGACATCGACCTCATCACGACGACTGAAAGACGGCCCGCGCTGGGCCGGTCACGCGGCGACGCAGCCACTGCGTGCGGCGGTTCGCTCCATCACTTTCAGTACTCAACGAGGCTTCCCATGTCGCTCACTCCCGATAGCCAGACCGCACCGATCAGCGCGGCGGCCACCGCGCGCGGCTTACCGACCCGGCGCCGCTGGTTCATGCTGGTCCTGTTGTTGATCGCCACGGTCATCAACTACGTCGACCGGGTCAACATCTCCATCATCGCGCCCTTCATGGCCAAGGATCTCGGCCTGGACAAGATCCACATGGGGATGATCTTTTCGGCGTTCGCCTGGACGTACGCCATCGCGCTGATTCCCGCAGGCTTCATCGCAGATCGCTTCGGTTCGCGCATGACCTATGGCGTGTCGCTCATCACCTGGTCCATCGCCACGGTCTTCCAGGGCCTGGCCACCGGCTTCGCCTCGCTGTTTGGCTTGCGCCTGGTAGTGGGCGCGGCGGAGACGCCGGCCTTCCCTTCCAACATGCGCGCCGTGACGGCGTGGTTCCCGGCACGCGAACGTGGATTTGCCAGCAGCGTCTACGTCTGCGGCCAGTATCTGGGCACTGCGCTGTTCACCGGCCTGCTGCTGTGGATGGCCACCACGTTCGGCTGGCGCCATGTGTTCTATGCGACAGGCGCGGTCGGCATCGTGTTCGGCATCGTCTGGATGATGGCCTACCGCGATCCGATGTCGTGCAAGAAAGTCAGCAAGGAAGAACTGGATTACATCGAAGAAGGCGGCGGCCTGATCAAGGCCGGAAAGCAGCTGACGCCATTCAACTGGCGACAGGTGTTCACGCTGCTGCGCTATCGGCAGGTCTGGTCGATCTGCATCGGCAAGTTCGCCAATACCTCGGTGCTGTACTTCTTCCTGACCTGGTTCCCCACCTACCTGATGGAGGAGCGGAAGATGAGCACGGTCAAGGTGGGCATCTTCGCGGTCATGCCGTTCATCGGCGCGACCGTGGGCATCCTGTTGGCCGGCTTTATCTCCGATCTGTTGATTCGTCGCGGCACCTCGCTCTCCTTCGCGCGCAAGCTGCCGCTGGTAGTGGGCTCGGCCTTGGGCATGTCGATCGTGCTGGTCAACTTCACCGACTCCAACGTGCTGTGCATCGCGATCCTGACGTGCGCGTTCTTCGCCCAGGGCATTGCCTCGGCATCGTGGGCCGCGGTCTCCGAAGTGGCGCCGCGCCAGCTGCTCGGCCTTACTGGTTCGGTGACCAGCCTGGCGGCGAACATCGGCGGCATCGTGACCCCGCTCGTGATCGGCGCCATCGTCCAGTCCACGCATAACTTCGCCTATGCCTTCTGGTTCATCGGCTGCCTGGCGCTGATGGGGACGCTGTCGTACTCGTTCCTGCTCGGTCGCCTGCACCGGATCGAATTGACGACGCCGTAAGGCCGTCGACGCCGGCCTGCGCGATTGACAGCAAAGGCGCGGCGCCCGCGCGGAAACACCCCCACGCTTGACTCAATCAGGAAGAGATGACGATGTCCGTACCGCACGCACCGCAAGACACCACGCTGCCGATCAAGGGCAGCGACCAGCGCTTTCCCGTCGGGCGCGTGTTCTGCCTGGGGCGCAACTATCACTGGGGCACCCCGGATGCCGTGCGCGAGAAGCCGCTGTATTTCATGAAGCCGGCCAGCGCGGTGATCGACGCGCTGGGTGAGATCGCGTTCCCGCCGATGACCGACGAGTTCTGCCACGAGATCGAACTGGTGATCGCCATCGGCAACGGCGGTGCGAACATCGCGCCTGAGCAGGCCTTAAGCCACGTCTGGGGCTACGCCGCAGGCCTGGACCTCACCCGACGCGACCTGCAAAAGGCGGCCAAGGCGATCGGCCAACCCTGGGAGGCGGCCAAGGCCTTCGACGGTGCGGCGCCGATGACGCCCATCGTCCCGGTCGAGCCCTTCGGGCATGCCGAGCAGGGCGCGATCTGGTTGAGCGTCAATGGGGTCGAACGTCAGCGTTCTGACCTTGGCCAGCAGATCTGGTCGGCGGCCGAAGTCGTTGCGCTCGTGTCCGAGTACATCACCCTGTGCCCTGGCGATCTGATCATGACCGGCACCCCGCCCGGCGTTGATGCCCTGCAGCCGGGCGACCTGATCACCGCGGCCATCGAAGGCATCGGCGAGATCGAAGTGCGGGTCGGCGCACGCGCCTGATCCTCCCCACAGATAAGGAGCAACACCCATGACAACCCCCGACTCCCTCAGGGTCGCGCTGGTCACTGGCGCAGGTAGCGGCATTGGCCGCGCGGTCGCCAACAGCTTGCTGGCCGACGGTTTCACGGTCGTGCTGGCAGGTCGTCGGCTGGAACCGTTGCAGGCGTTGGCCGACGAAGCCAAGGCCAAGGGCCAGCAGGCCCTGGCCGTTTCGACCGATGTCACCGACCCGGCCAGCGTGGACAAGTTGTTTGCCACCATCGAAGCGACCTACGGTCGAATCGACCTGGTCTTCAACAATGCCGGCATCAATGCGCCGGCCGTGCCGGTGGACGAGCTGGATCTGAGCCACTGGATGAACGTCATCAACACCAATGTCACCGGTGTGTTCCTCTGCGCGCGGGCCGCGTTTGGGCTGATGCGCAGGCAGGTGCCGCAGGGCGGACGCATCATCAACAACGGCTCGATCTCCGCACACACGCCGCGCCCGTTCACTGCGCCGTACACCGCCAGCAAGCACGCGGTGGCGGGCATCACCAAGAGCCTGGCGCTGGACGGCCGCGAATACAGCATTGCCTGCAGCCAGATCGACATCGGTAACGCACTGACGGATTTGTCGGTGCGCATGACCAAGGGCGTGCGTCAGGCCAATGGCACGATCGCCGTCGAGCCGATGGTCGATGTCCAGCACGTTGCCGATGCCGTGCGGTATGTCGCGTCGTTGCCGCTATCGGCCAACGTGCTGAACATGACCGTGATGGCGACCAACATGCCGTTCGTAGGCCGCGGCTGAACACTGCCGATCAAGAATGAGATGACCCCATGAAACCTGTCGTGCTTCAGCTGAACCCCATTTTGATTCCAGACATCCTCGCGCGGCTGGAAGCGCAGTACACCGTGTATCGCTACTTCGAGCAGGCCGACAAGCCGGCCTTCCTGCGCGAGCATGGCGCCAGCATCCGCGGTGTGGTGACCGGCGGGCACACCGGCATCACGCGCGAACTCATGGCCCAGCTGCCCAAGCTGGAGATCGTGGCCATCAATGGCGTGGGCACCGACGCGGTCGATCTGGCGTACGCCCGCGAGCGCGGGATTCAAGTGTCGGCCACCATCGGCGCGTTGACCGAAGACGTGGCCGACCTGGCCATCGGGCTGCTGATGGCGGCCTGCCGTGGCATCTGTACGGGCGATCGCTTCATTCGCGCTGGACACTGGAGCAGGAGTCCGACGCCGCTGGCGCCGTTCCCGCTGGCGCGCCAGTTCAGCGGGATGCGCATCGGGATCGTCGGCCTGGGTCGGGTCGGTCGCGCGGTGGCCACGCGTGCGGCGGCCTTCGGCTGTCCGATCAGTTATACCGATCTGCAGGCCATGGACGATGTGCCCTATACCTTCGTGCCGGAGCTGATCGAACTGGCCCGGCAGAGTGATGCGTTGATCGTCGCCGCCGCGGCCGACAAGGCCGCGGGCATCATCAATCGCGCCGTGCTCGAAGCCTTGGGCGAGCAGGGCTACCTGATCAACGTGGCACGGGGCAGCCTGGTCAACGAGCCCGACCTGCTGACCGCGCTGGAAGCCGGCACCATCGCCGGCGCCGGGCTGGATGTCTTCGCCGATGAACCCCGCGTGCCCGAAGCGCTGTTTGATCGGGAGGATGTCGTCCTGCAGCCGCACCGCGCCAGCGCAACCGTGCAGACGCGCACCCGCATGGGCGAGATGGTTCTGGCCAGCCTGGCCGACGGCCTGGCAGGCAAACGGCCAGTGGGCTGCGTGACCAGCTGATCGATGGACGTGTCGTGCTGAAGCCGCACGAAGGCGATGCCTGCTTGCGGCTTCAATGCTTACTCCCGGTCTTCAGGCGCCGGCAGCGGTGCGCCGATCTTTTCCAGTAGCTGCGGCAGCGCGGGATTGTCGTTGCCGTCCTTCCACACCAGGTGCAATTCCACCGGGCGCGCCGGCGCCAGTCCGGTGACGTTGCGATAGACGATGCCTTCGTAGCGCAGGCTGCTGGCCGCTTCGGGCACCAGGGCCACGCCCAGGCCGGCGCGCACCAGCGACAGCACCGAGTGCACCTGGCTGACGTGCTGCTCGTAATGCGGCGCCACGCCGAGACGGCTGAAGATGCGGCCGACCAGCTCGTAGAAATAGCGCGCCTCGTCGGGCGAATACATCACCAGCGGCTGGCGATCGAAATCGCGCAGCTTCAGCGTCGGCTGCTGCGCCAGCGGATGGTCCTGCGGCAGGGCGGCGATCAGTGTCTCGCGCACCACGCAGCGGCTGCGCATGCCGTCGCGGGTGATCGGCGGACGCAGCAGGCCCAGGTCCAGGCGGCCGTTGTCCAGGGCTTCCAGCTGCGAGTGGCTGACCATCTCCTTGAGCTGCAGGTCGATGTCAGGCAATTCGGTGCGCAGGTGCGCGATGGCCTCGGGCAGGAAGTGGTAACCGGCCGCGGCGGTAAAGCCGATGCTGGCGCTGCCGGCTTCGCCCAGGCCCACGCGCCGTGCCGACAGGCTGGCGCTTTCGGCCAGGCGCAGGATTGTGCGCGCCTCGGGCAGCAGGGTGCGGCCGGCGGGCGTCAGCCGCACCACGCGGTTGCTGCGGGTGAACAACGTCGTGCCGATGCTGTGCTCCAGCAGCTGGATCTGCCGGCTCAGCGGCGGCTGGGTCATGTGCAGGCGCGCAGCGGCACGGCTGAAGTGCAGCTCCTCGGCGACGGTGACGAAGCAGCGGAGCTGGTTGAGGTCGAACATTGATACCGCTCCTGGATGGTGCACTGCGCGAATCGTGGGCCTGGCGCATCGTGGCGGCAAGCCTGCTGGGCGATTTCTCCGACGGGGGCTTCGCGTCGGCGGATCGAATGCAGAAGCCGGCGCTTTGACGCAATGCCAGGCGACTATCTTTTTTAAATCAATGATTTGGGTTGGCGAGATTTGCCCTTTTCGGCGGAGTGAGCGCGTCAGACCAAAGTCTAAACAATACAGAATCGGCATCATTCCATGCTGGATTTGGCTTGGACGGGAATGGATCCGGCTCCTAGGATCGGCGCCGAACTCCACCGAGCCCTCCCCAGATCCCATGAGCAAATACACCCCGCAGGAAGTGGCCAAGGCGCTGGGCGCCGGCCTGCTGTCGTTCCCGGTCACGCACTTCAAGGCCGACGACCACGCCTTTGACGAAGCGGCCTACCGCAGCAACCTGCAGTGGCTGTCCGGCTACCCGGCCTCGGGTCTGTTCGCCGCCGGCGGCACCGGCGAGCTGTTCTCGCTGACCCTGGCC
>JBIIHJ010000028.1:0-20088 GCA_044235875.1 Pseudoxanthomonas sp. | reverse complement strand
GGCCGCCTTGCCGAAGCGGCTGTCCGGCTTGAACAGCCAATGCGACACGTCGTCGACGAACATCATCAGCAGGCCACCGGCGCCGCAGATGACCACCGCCCAGATGATCTGGCCCGTCGCGAACTGTGCAAACTTGACGTAGCCCAGCAACGCGGCCACCAGTGCCGCGGCAATCACCAGCTGGGCCAGCAGCGAGATCAGCACCACCACGCCCGAACGGCGCGGCGCCTCGACCACCGGCGCCGACGGATCGGCGCCGTCCGCGGCCTCCTGGCCTTCCACCGGGCCGCGGTGGATGCGCATCAGGCTGACCAGCATGGCGATGATCAGGGCCACGAAGACCAATGCGATCAGCCCGTTGAGCGCCACCGTGGTGATGCCTTCGGTGCGCGCGGCCGTGTTGATCGCGGCCATCATCAGGCTGATCCAGGACAGCACCGAGGTCAGCCAGGCATAGCGCGCCAGCTTGATCGCGGTCAGGTCGTCGAACGAGAGCAGGCGCCAAGAGGGCTGGCTGGGCAGCAGCAGCGCCGAGCTGACCGCGCCGATGAAGGCCGAGACCAGCGTGGCGGCGACGAAGGCGGTGGCCAGGACATCCAGGGCCGGCGGCACCGCGTCGATGACGCGCAGCGACTCGACCAGCACCCAGGCCGCCAGCGTCGGCATCGCCGTCCCGACCATCAGGATCCACACCGCCAGGCTGGAGCGGCGCAGGCGGCTGCCCGGCGCCCGCTGGATCACGTAACGCTGGCCGAACCAGCGCAGCAGCAGCGCCGCGGGCAGCAACAGGAAGCAGGCGATGCCCACACCGGAGACAGGCGCGGCCCAGCCGTGTTCGGCCACGCCCGCATCGAAGCCGGCGCGCGCCTGGTCCCACAGCACCCGCACCCGGGCCAGGTCGGTCGGCAACACCTGATCGAGTTGGCGCCACAGGCTGATCGACAGCGGCGATTCGGCCCGCTGGAACAGCTCCTCGGCCTGCAACCGACTGCGGGTCTTCTCGATCGAAGCCCCCAGCTGCTGTGCTTCCACCGACAGCAGGCGCGCGCGCTTGATCGCCCCATCGAGCTTGTCATGGCTGGCCTGCAGCTGCCTGCGCTCGGCCGCGATATCCGGCGGGTCTTTGGTACCGGGCGCCACCGTCCCCAGCTGCTTCAGGCGTTCGTCGATCTGCAGCAGTTGCGGTTGCAGCGCGACCGCCTGGGCCTCGGCCTGGCGCTGCGCATCGGCGGCCTGGTCGCCCAGTTTGCGCAGCGTTTCGACCGTCGTCTCCTCGTCGCCGGCCTGGCGCTGCAGCTTGGTCAGCGCATCGTCGATCTGATCGATGGCCGCATCTGAACCCGGCTCTGGCGGTGGCGTCTGCGCCATGGCGAAGGCGCCCAGCTGCAGGGTCAGCAACAGGGCGAACAGGACAGGCCGGAGACCGGCGAACAGGCGGACATTCGAGGGCACGACAATTTCACGACCAGGACGCGGGGTTCGCGCCGGCCGCGATGATAGTGCAGGCCCGGTTCCGGACCTATTCAAGGCGCCCGCGCGTGGCGCCGGTGCGGCCCGCTCAGCCCGCCTGGGCGATATGCGCCACCAGTGCGTCGTACTCGGGTGCGATCGACTCGGCATGGGCCGGCCGCTGCAGCAGGTCGTTCAGGGCCGGCGGCACGGTCACGGCACCCACCAGCGGCTCGACTACGCTTTCGAACTTGGCCGGATGCGCGGTTGCTGCCACGGCCCAGTCGCCGTCCACGCCCTGGTTGCGCAGGTCTTCCAGCACCTTGAGCGCGGTGGCCGTGTGCGGGCAGAACACCTCGCCGAAATGACGATACCGGCGCGCGATCAGCAGGCGGATCGCATCGTCATCGACGCTCGCCGAAGTGAAGGCCTCGCGCAGGGCCGCATCGTTGCCCTGGTAGAGCCAGCGCAGGCGCTCGAAGTTGCTGGGCGCGCCCACGTCCATCGCGTTGGCGATCGTGGCGACGCTGGCCTGCGGCGCGTAGTCGTGGCCGGCGAAGTAATCCGGCAGCACGCGGTTGGCGTTGGTGGCCAGCACGATGCGGCCGACCGGCACGCCCAGCGCGCGCGCCAGGATCGCGGCCATCGCGTTGCCCAGGTTGCCGGTGGGGATGACGAAGTTCAGCGCGTTGCCGGTTTCGGCGCGATGGCGCAGCGCGGCGTGCGCGTAATAGCTCATCTGCGGCAGCAGCCTGCCCAGGCTGATGCTGTTGGCCGAACTCAACGGCGCGCGCGCCTGCAGCGCCGTATCGGATAGCGCGCGCTTGACCAGCGCCTGGCAGTCGTCGAACGAACCGGCCACGCGCAGCGCGGTGATGTTGTCGCCGAAACAGCCCAGCTGATGCGCCTGGCGCGGCGAGACGCGGCCATCGGGATACAGCACCACCACGCGCAGATTCGGCTGCTGGTGGAATGCCGCGGCCACCGCAGCGCCGGTATCGCCGGAGGTCGCCACCAGGATCGTCAGCGGCTTGGCATCGTCGCCGCGCAGACGCGTCAGGCACTGGGCCAGGAAGCGTGCGCCGAAGTCCTTGAAGGCCGCGGTGGGCCCATGGAACAGCTCCAGCACGTGGTCGCGTGGCGTTGCAAGCGGCAGCAGCGGCGAGGGGAAGTCGAACGCGGTCTGGCAGATCGACGCGAGCTGGCCTTCCAGGCCGTCGCCGGCGAAGAACGGCTGCAACAGCGCGGCGGCCGTGTGCGCCAGCGTATCGCCGGGTTGCAGGTCGCGCGCGGTCGGCATCGCCTGCGGTACGTACAGACCGCCGTCGGGCGCCAGGCCAGCGGCGATGGCATCGCTGAGCGAAGCGGCGGGCGAAGCATTACGGGTGGAGATGAAGTTCATGGATGGATTCCAAGGTCAATCAGTCGCGCGCAGCGCCCATCGCGCGGAGCTTGCTCCGCTGGGGCTTCTGGCGAGGACGGGAACAAAAGGCAATCGTAGAGCCGAGCTCGCTCCGCTGGGGACTTCCCCCGCGATCTAGATTAAGGGCAGCGGAGCAAGCTCCGCTCTACATGAAAGCGATCCGGACCAAAGGCAATCGTAGAGCCGAGCCCGCTCCGCTGGGGACTTCCCCGCGATCTGGATGAAGGGCAGCGGAGCAGGCTCCGCTCTACATCAAAGCGATCCGGACAAAAGGCAATCGTAGAGCCGAGCTCGCTCCGCTGGGGACTTCCCCGCGATCTGGATGAAGGGCAGCGGAGCAGGCTCCGCTCTACATCAAAGCGATCCGGACCAGAAGCAATCGTAGAGCGGAGCCCGCTCCGCTGGGGACTTCCCCGCGATCTGGATGGAGAGCTGCGGAGCAAGCTCCGCTCTACATGAAAGCGGGCCGACCCGCGCATCACAGCAGGTGCGCGCCCGGCGCATTGATCCGCGACACCCAGGCCTGCGATTCAAAGCCGGCATCGGCGAACGCCACCTGCACGGCCGCCGCGGCGGCTTGGGCCGACGCACGTTCCTCGAACCAGCCGAAGATGCTCGGGCCGGCGCCGGAGATGCTCGCCCCCATCGCCCCGCCGGCCAGCATCGCCGCCTTGGCGCCATCGAAACCGACGATCAGCGGTGAACGCCGCGGCTCGACCAGCACATCGTCCAGGCCCGCGCGCACCAGCGTCGCATCACCGGCATAGCAGCCCGCCAGCACCAGCGCGAGATTGGCGCTCTGGTGGACGAACTCCTTCAGCGCGTAGGCGCCCTGCAAAGCGGCACGCGCGCGGCGGGTTTCCAGGATCGCCTCGGGATGCACCAGCAGGCTGTGCCAGCCGTCGGGCACCGGTACGCTGACCAGATGCTCGGCCGTGGCCAGGACCAGGCCGCCGAGCAGCATGGGCCCGAGGTTGTCTCCGTGCTTGCCGCCGCTGGCGACGGCTTCGCCAACCAGCGAGAACGGATACAGGGCTTCACGCGTCAGCGGCGCATCCAGCAAGGCATTGGCGGCCACCAGCGCCGCCACGCACGAAGCGGCCGAGCCGCCCATGCCCGACCCCAGCGGAATGCCCTTGTCGATCTCCACCTCGAATCCGAACGGCAGCGCCAGCGCCTCGCGCATGGCGATCAGCGCCGCACCGGCCGTGTTGGACGGCGCATCCAGCGGCAGGTCGACCGTGGTGCCGCGAATCGCGACGATGCGCACCGTCGGTGCATCGATGCGACGCACGGTGACGGTATCGCCCGCACCTTCAATGACATGCCCCAGGATGTCGAAGCCCACGCCGACGTTGCCGACCGAGGCCGGCGAAAACGCACGCGCCTGCTGCCTCACAGGCGTGCCCCCTGGCTGGCGGCCACGCGCAACAGATCGGCGAACACACCGGCGGCGGTGACTTCCGGACCGGCGCCCGGGCCCTGCACGATCAGCGGATTGGCCGAGTAGCGACGGGTGTTGAACTGCACGATGTTGTCGGTCAGGCGCAGGTTGGCGAAGGCGTGGTCGGCCGGCAGTTCAACCAGCCCAACGCTGGCGCCGCCTTCATGCAGGCGCGCGACATAGCGCAACACATTGCCCGAAGCCTTGGCATCGGCCAGGCGCTGTGCGAATACCGCATCGACTTCGCCCAGGCGGCCCATGAAATCCTCGACGCTGGCCTGGCGCAGGCCTTCGGGTACCAGGCTTTCGACCTGCACGTCCTCCAGCGAGATGGCCTTGCCGGTTTCGCGCGCCAGGATCACCAGCTTGCGCGCCACGTCGGTGCCGGAGAGGTCATCGCGCGGATCGGGCTCGGTGTATCCCATGCCGCGCGCCTGGATGACCAGTTCGGAGAATGGCACGCTGCCGTCGAACTTGTTGAACAGCCAGGCCAGCGTGCCCGAGAAGATGCCCTCGATGCTGGTCACCACATCGCCGGTATCGACCAGGTCGCGCAGCGTGGTGATCACCGGCAGGCCCGCGCCAACGGTGGCCTCGTAGCGGAAACGCGCACCGCTGCCAGCCGCCGCTTCGGCGATGGCTTCATAGCGTTGCAGCGAACCGGCGCCGGCCTGCTTGTTCGGCGTGACCACGTGGATGCCGGCGGCCAGCCATTGCGCGTAGCGATCGGCCACGACCGGGCTGGCCGAGCAGTCGACGATCACCGTGTGCGGCAGGTGCGAGGCGAGCAGATGCTCGGTGAAACGATCCAGGTCGAGCGCGTCGCGGGCCTGCTCCAGCTGCGACTTCCAGTCGCCCTCGATGCTGCGCTGGGCCAGCAGCATGCGGCTGGACGAGGCGATCGCACGCAGGCGCAGGTCGACATTGGCCTTGCCCAGCAACTGCGGTTGGGCCGCGTGCAATTGCTCCAGCAGCGCGCGGCCGACATTGCCCGGCCCGATCACACCGACCGCGAAGGTCTGCGGCGACAGCCAGAAGCCGGCGTGCGCGGCGCGCAGCGCCTTGGTCGCATCGACGCTGGAGATGGCCACCGAAATGTTGCGCTCGGACGAGCCCTGCGCGATGGCCAGGATGTTCACCCGCGCGCGTCCCAGCGATTCGAACAGACGCGCCGCCACGCCGGGCATGCCCGCCATGCCGTCGCCGACGGCGGCCAGCACGCTGACCCCATCGGTGAGCTGCACGCGCTGGATCTGGCCGATCGCCAGTTCGTGCGCGAAGGCCGTCAGCAGCGCGGTGCGGGCGCGCACCGCATCGATCGACTTGACCACGCAGCAGATCGAATGCTCCGACGAGCCCTGCGAGATCATCACCACCGATACCCGCTCGGCACGCAGCGCTGAGAACACGCGTTCGGCGGTGCCGGGTACGCCGATCAGGCCCGTGCCCTCCAGGTTGATCACCGCCAGGTCCGGCGACAGGGTCAGGCCCTTGACCGGACCGGCCGCGTCCTTGCGCGCGGTGATGCGCGTTCCCGGATGCTCGGGCTGGAAGGTGTTGCGGATGATGATCGGCAGGCCGCGTTCGATCGCCGGCGACATGGTCTGCGGATGCACGACCTTGGCGCCGAAGTAAGCCAGCTCGCAGGCTTCGTCGTAGCTGAGCGATTCCAGCTGCACCGCCTCGGGCACCACGCGCGGATCGGCCGAGAGCACACCGTCCACGTCGGTCCAGATGTGCAGTTCCACCGCATCGAACAGCGCGGCGAAGATCGCGCCGGAGTAGTCGCTGCCGTTGCGGCCCAGGGTGGTGATGCGGTCGGCGCGGTCGCGGGCGACGAAGCCGGTGACCACCACGCGCCTAGCGGGATTGACTGCGCGCCACTGCGCCAGGCGCTGCGCGCTGACCGCCCAGTCGACGTCCACGCCTAGTTCGCCCCGGTCCACCACCAGCACCTCGCGCGCGTCGAGCACCGCGCAGTCTTCGCCGCGGCTGCGCAGGTGGTCGCCCAGCAGCTTGGCCGAATAGACCTCGCCCAGCCCCTGCACGCGCTCGAGCACTTCGCGCGGCAGGCCGCCGATCACCGACAGCGCCTGCAGCACTTCCGCCAGGGTGTCGAACTGCGCGTCCAGCCAGTCCACCGTCGGGCCAGCGTCTTCTGCCAGCAGCGACACGGCGGCGCCGCGATGGCGCGCGCGCAGCTCGTGCCAGCCATCGCGCCAGTCGGATGGATGGGTGGCCGCGCGTCCGGCCAGGTCGATCAGCGCGTCGGTCACGCCCTTCATCGCCGAGACCACGGTGACCTGCTCGTCCTCGTCGCGAGCCAGCAGCAGATCGGCCACGTGGCGGTAACGGGTGGCATCGGCCACGGAGGTGCCGCCGAACTTGTGCGCGACGGTTTTCAGCGTTGGGGAGGAAGCGGCAGGTACTGCGGGCGACGACATGGAAACCTCGGGTTTGAAGGAGGCCTCGCGCGCGCATCAGGATGTGGGGCTCCCGCATCCTGATCCGGGTGCGGGGCGGTGGTAGCGAAAAACTTACGCTTGCACGGCCGTCCACACCCGGAAGCCCCGGGTGATGGTGGTAATGGTCGTGGTGCCGGACACGCCCGCGCCGGGCGCCGCGAGGGATGCGGTCAGGGCGTTGGCAGTGGTGGGCAGGTGCGACATGGGCGGCTAATGAAACCCATGCGTGAATCCCTGTCAAGCGCTGTGAAATCAGGCACTTGATCGTTTCACGAGCAACTTCAGCGGGCGATGAAAACCACGCGCGCCGCAGCGCCGAGGCGTCGCGACTGGATGGACGCCAGACAAAAAAAAACGAAGGGAAAGATCCAGGCAGCGCACGCAGCGCGCGTGCAAATGCCCGATGGTGACCCCGGCCCGATTCGAACGGGCGACCTTCCCCTTAGGAGGGGGACGCTCTATCCAGCTGAGCTACGGGGCCATGCAGGAGACGATTGTAGCGGCTGCGTTGGGTCCAGGGCACCCGCCGCGCCGCGCGTCCGAGTAGGCGCGCACCAATCTCTGTGCTTATCACAGGCGCCCGCAGCGTCCCCCTCCCAAGGGGACGCCCTGCTACAGCACGCGTGTTACCGTGGCCGACGTCGGGTCTGGGCCCGGCATCGGGGGTTGGATCGGGGGGAAATCGCGGCACCGGGCCACCTGCCCGATGACCGCGTCGCGGCGGAGGTTTCCGCGTCATCTCAACCGTTTCCCGCAGGAGTCAGAAAGCAGTCATGTGTCCGAGCAAAGTCGCCGAAGGCGGCGAAAGAGGCTGGATCGTCCCGATCGGTGGCGCCGAAAACAAGGGCGAGAGCCCGCGCATCCTCAAGCGTTTCCTGTCCGTCGGCGGCGGCAGCGATGCGCAGATCGTCGTCATTCCCACCGCCAGCCAGCTGCGCGATACCGGACCGCGTTACGCAAGCCTGTTCAGTGACCTGGGCGCGCGCCGGGTCGACGTGCTGGATTTCGACACGCGCCGTGACTGCCAGGAAGCCAGCCGCCTGGACCGCATCGAACGCGCCACCGCCATCTTCTTCACCGGCGGCAACCAGCTACGCCTGTCCACCATCCTGGGCGGCACCCCGGCCGCGCAGATGATCCGCGCCCGCAATGCCGCCGGCGTGACCGTGGGCGGCACCAGCGCCGGCGCCAGCATCCTGTCCGAGCACATGATCGCCTTCGGCAAGGAAGGCTCGGCCCCGCAGGCCGACTCGGTGCGCCTGGCGCCCGGTCTGGGCCTGACCAACCGCTTCGTGATCGACCAGCATTTCCGCCAGCGCGATCGCCTGGGCCGCCTGATCGCGGCGCTGGCCTACAACCCGTTCGCCATCGGCATCGGCCTGGACGAGGACACCGCGGCCTTCATCGGCCCGGACAACACGCTGGAAGTGGAAGGCTCCGGATCGGTCACCGTGGTCGATGCCGGCGACCTGAGTTTTTCCTCGATGGCCGATGCCAGCGAGAACCAGCCGGTGTGCATGCTGGGCCTGACGATGCACATCCTGCTGGCCGGCGCCACCTTCAACCTGGCCACGCGCAAGGCGTCGGCCGGCACACTTGCTCCTTCCAAGACATGAGGTAATGCATGCGCATCCTTGAGCGTTCGGTTTACGTCGGTCCTTCGCTGTACGCGCACTTCCCGGTCATCAAGCTCGAGTTGGACCTGGAGGCGCTGGAAGACTGGCCGACCGGAAAGCTGGGGAGCGCATTTGTCGATGGCCTGGTCGCCGCCCTGCCCGGCCTGGCCGAGCATGGCTGTTCGTACCGGCAGCCTGGCGGCTTCATCCGCCGCATGCGCGAAGGCGACGGCACCTGGCTGGGCCATGTGCTGGAACACGTGGCCATCGAGCTGCAGAACATCGCCGGTGAGGACGTCACCTTCGGCAAGACCCGCAGCGTGGGCGACACGCGGCCCGGCGTGTACAACGTGGTCTACGAGTACGCCCAGCGCGAGGAAGGCATCGCCGCCGGAGAACTGGCGGTCAAGCTGCTGACCTCGCTGGTGCCGGCCGAGCTGCGCGGCAGCGAAAAGCTTTCCGAAGACTGGGACTGGGACACCGCGCGGGTGGAGTTCATCCGCTATGCGCAGCGGCGTGCGCTTGGCCCGTCCACCGCCTCGCTGGTGAAGGCGGCCGAGGACCGCGGGATTCCGTGGTTCCGCCTCAACAACCAGTCGCTGGTGCAGTTCGGCCACGGCAAGTACCAGCAGCGCATCCAGGCCACGGTGACCGGCAAGACGCCGCACATCGCCGTGGAACTGGCCAGCGACAAGGAAGAAACCAACAACATCCTCGGCGGGCTCGGCCTGCCGGTGCCGCGCCAGATGCTGGTCAGCGATGCCAGCGGCGCGGTGCGTGCGGCCAAGCGCCTGGGCGGCACCGTGGTGACCAAGCCGTACAATGGCAACCACGGCCGCGGCATCACCATCAACATCTCCACCGACGATGAAGTCCGCGGCGGCTTTGAATCCGCCGCCGAGCACTCGCGCTCGGTGATCGTGGAGACCTATATCGCCGGCGACGACCATCGTCTGCTGGTGGTCAACGGCGAACTCATCGCCGCCACCCGGCGCACGCCCGGCCACGTGGTCGGTGACGGCACAGCCGACATCGCCGAACTGGTCGACCGGGTCAACGCCGATCCGCGCCGCGGCATCGGCCACGAGAAGGTGCTGACCCAGCTGGAGCTGGACGACCAGGCCGACCTGATGCTCGGTCGCGTCGGCTACGACCATTTCTCGGTGCCTGCGCAGGGCGAGATCGTGTTCCTGCGCTCCACCGCCAATCTCTCCACCGGGGGCACCGCGACCGATGTCACCGACATCATCCATCCGGACAACCGCGACATGGCCGTGCGCGCGGTGCGCGCGATCGGCCTGGACGTGGGCGGCGTGGACTTCATCAGCCCCAACATCGCCGAAAGCTACAAGACCATTGGCGGGGCGATCTGCGAGGTCAACGCGGCGCCCGGCTTCCGCATGCACGTAGCGCCCAGCGAAGGCACCCCGCGCGATGCCGCCGGCCCAGTGATCGACATGCTGTTCCCGCCGGGCACACCGGCACGCGTGCCGATCGCCGCGATCACCGGCACCAACGGCAAGACCACCACCTCGCGCATGCTGGCGCACATCACCAAGATGGCCGGCTACACGCCGGGCCTGACCACCACCGACGGCGTCTACATCGATGGCCAGCGCACGGTGGAAGGCGACATGACCGGCCCGGTCTCCGCACGCATGGTGCTGGGCGACCCGCAGATCGACATCGCCATCCTGGAGACCGCGCGCGGCGGCCTGCTGCGCGCCGGCATGGGCGTGCCGGAGGTCAACGTCGGCGCGGTGCTCAATGTCGCTTCGGACCACCTGGGATTGAAGGGCATCGACACGCTGGAGCAACTGGCCGAGGTCAAGCGCATCGTGGTGGAAGTGGCGCGCGACTGCGCGGTGCTCAACGCCGACGACCCCAACGTGATCAAGATGTCGGCCTACACCGATGCGCGCACGATCTGCTACGTCACCACCAATCCCTCGCACCCGCTGGTCCGCGAACACATCCGCGCGGGCGGGCGCGCCTGCGCGCTGGAAGGCGGCGTCAACGGCCAGATGGTCACGCTCTACGACAAGGGCAGCCACATCCCGCTGATGTGGACCCACCTGATCCCGGCCACGCTGGAAGGCCGTGCGCTGCACAACGTGCAGAACGCGATGTTCGCCGCGTCCATGGCGTTTTCGCTGGGCCTGAAGCTGGAAGCCATCCGCCAGGGCCTGCGCACCTTCGACACCACGTTCTACCAGGCGCCGGGGCGGATGAATCTGTTTGCCGAGCATCCTTTCAAGGTGCTGATGGACTACGGCCACAACGCGCACGCGGTGGGCGTGATGGCCGACCTGGCCCAGCGCATGGACGTGCCGGGACGGCGCATCGTGGTGTTGACCGGCCCGGGCGATCGTCGCGATGAGGACCTGGTGGAGATCGCCCACGCAGTGGCCGGCCGCTTCGATCACTACGTGGTGCGTCGCGATGATTCGCTGCGCGGCCGCGACGGCGACGAAGTGCCGCGCATCATCGCCAACGCGCTGCGCGCGGCCGGCGTCGGCGGTGAAGCGATCACCGTCATTCCCGACGAGCAGCGGGCCGTCGATGCCGCACTGCGCCTGGGCCAGCCCGGCGACCTGCTGCTGATCTTCGCCGACGCACTGGCGCGCACCTGGAAGCAGATCACCAAGTTCAGACCCGCCGGCGAACCCGCACGCCCGGCCACGCCGACGCTCGACATGCCGGTGATCCAGGACGAGGCGCCGGACGAAGCCCTGGCCGCCATGCTCGAAGGCATGGTCCGCGACGAGCGCGGGCTGGTCTTCGAGCGCGTGGACGAGCAGAGCGATTGAACACTCAAGCCCACGCCATGCGCCCGGAGCCGTTCCGGGATTCGCGCCGGCTGACCGGCTGCAACGTCTATTTCGCCGGCACCGGCGCGGCGCTCGAATCGGCCCACGGACTGGACGTTGATGCCATTGCGCCCAAGCGCTGGCGGGGGCTGGTGCGGCAGATGCGACGCGCACTCGGTTGGCCGGACGACGCCGTGCACCAGCGCGTGCACGCCAGTGGCGTGACCCTGGCGTTCGAGGCGCCGCTGGACCAGCTCTACACCGCCACCGAGATCAACGAATGGGCCTGGTGGCAGGCCTCGGGCAGCGACGCGCAGGCCTTCCACGCGCCCGGCCATGCCGCGGTGTGGGATGCCGGATCGGCGCTGCGCACGCTGCGCGCGCTGGCTGCCGCCGAAGCCGTGCCGCAACTGGCCAGGCTGCAGGCCGAAGCCGACGCGCACGACCTGCCCTTCCTGCTGGATGAGGACGAGCTGACCCTGGGCAGCGGCACCGGCTCGCGCAGCTGGTTCCTCGATGAGCTCCCCGACGTCGATGCAGTGCCCTGGGCGCGCCTACATGGCATTCCCACCACTTTGGTCACCGGCTCCAACGGCAAGACCACCACCGTGCGCCTGCTGGCCGCGCTGTGCCGGGCACATGGCTGGCACACCGCCTACAGCTCGACCGACGGGGTGCGGTTCGATGATGCCGTACTGGAAACCGGCGACTTCTCCGGCCCCGGTGGCGCGCGCACCGCGTTGCGCCAGGGCCAGGCGCAGGCGGCCGTGCTGGAGACCGCGCGCGGGGGCATGCTGCGTCGCGGCCTGGCAACCTGCCGGGCCAACGTGGCGGTGGTGACCAACGTGGCGGCCGATCACTTCGGCGAATACGGCGTGCATGGCCTGGACGATCTGGCCGCGGTGAAACTCACCGTGGCCCGCGCGATCGGCGTCGGCGGGCGCCTGGTGCTCAATGCCGATGATGCGTTGCTGCGCGCGCAGGCCAGTGCGTTGTCGTGTCCGCTGGCCTGGCATTCGCGGGATTTCGCCCATCCGCTGCTGGTCGCCCAGCGCGCTGCCGGCCAGCCCGCCTGCGGCGTGCGCGACGGTCGCCTGTGGCTGTCGCTGGCGGGCATCGACCACGACCTCGGCCCCACCGCCGCCATGCCGTTGAGCCTGGGCGATCGCGCCGGCTACAACATCGAAAACCTGTCCGGCGCCGCGCTGGCTGCCAGTGCGCTGGGCATCGCCGCGGACACCATCGCCGGGGTACTGGCGCGCTTCGGCAACGATCCCCAGGACAATCCCGGGCGGCTCCAGCATTGGGCCTTCGGCAATGTGCACGTGTACCTGGACTACGCCCACAACCCCGACGGCCTGCGCGGCCTGCTCGATGCGGTCGGCGCCGGCCAACGCGACGGCCGCCTGGCGATCGTCCTGGGCGGCGCCGGCAACCGCGAGGATGCCGATCTGCGCGCGGTGGCCAGCGTCGCCGCGGCCTACCGACCCGAGCTGCTGGTCCTCAAGGACCTGCCGGGCTATGCACGCGGCCGCGTGCCCGGCGAGGTGGCCGGGCTCATGGGCGACCAGTTGCTGGCCGACGGCATCGCCCCGGCCACGATCGCCTTGCGCATGGACGAAGTCGAAGCCGCGCGCGCGCCGCTGACCTGGGCGCGCGAAGGCGACCTGCTGGTCCTGCCTGTGCACGACCTGGAGGCGCGTGAACGCGTGGTCGCGCTGCTGGACCAGATGGTCCAGGCCGGCTGGCGCGCCGGGCAGCCGGTACCCGTATCACCGCAAGGCGAAGCACACCCCAACCTGTTGTAGAGCGGAGCTTGCTCCGCTGCACGTCGTCCGGACTGTGGGAAGGCTCCAGCGGAGCGAGCTCCGCTCCAGGGCACGTCGGGCGGCCGCTGCCATCACCGCCGCAAGGCGAAGCACACCCCAACCTGTTGTAGAGCGGAGCTTGCTCCGCTGCACTTCGTCCGGACTGTGGGAAGGCTCCAGCGGAGCAAGCTCCGCTCTACAGAAAACCGGATTGCGGGAAGCGCCCCAGCGGAGCGAGCTCCGCTCCAGGGCACGTCGGGCGGCCGCTGCCATTACCGCCGCGAGACGAAGCACACCCCAACCTGTTGTAGAGCGGAGCTTGCTCCGCTGCACGTCGTCCGGCCTGTGGGAAGGCTCCAGCCGAGCAAGCTCCGCTCTACGGGAAGCCGGATTGTGGGAGGGTCGCAGCGGAACGAGCTCGGCTCTACAGAACGTTGGCGCATCGCAGGAACACGTGCATTGCCGGTCCACGCCGTCCGCAGCGCGATGCACGGAACACAGACCATGCGGCAACGGCAGGCAGGCTGCGCCTGTTAAAATCGTCGGCCATGCCGCGTCCCCCGTCTGCGGCATCCCGGAATGCCTTCCACCTGCGCGCGCCCACCGCCCCAGGCCGGCGTTCCGCGGGACAGCTGCGAAGGAGCAGGACATGGCGCTCAATGCCACCGAACGTTTCACCACGCGCGTGGCCGACTACGTGCGCTATCGCCCCGACTACCCGACCGCACTGGTGGCCTGGTTGCACCGCGAGCTGCAGGTGCCGGTCGGCGCGCAGGTGGCCGATATCGGCGCAGGCACCGGCATCTCCTGCAAGCTGTTCCTGGACGCGGGCCACCCGGTCACCGCGGTCGAACCCAACGCCGCGATGCGCGCCGCCTCGGTCCAATGGCTGGGCGCCGATCCGCGCTTTGCCGCGGTCCAAGGCACCGCCGAGGCCACCCACCTGGCCGACGCCAGCGTGGACCTGGTGACCTGCGCGCAGGCCTTCCACTGGTTCGACCAGGACGCGGTGAAGCCGGAATGGCGCCGTATCCTCAGGCCTGGCGGGCTGGCCGTGGTGTTCTGGAACTCGCGTCGGCTGACCGGCACGCCGTTCCTGGAAGGCTACGAGCGGTTGCTGCTGGATTACGGCCTGGACTATTCCAGCGTCTCGGAGCGTTACAACGATGACGCCTCGATGGACGCCTGGTTCGACGGCGGCCTGCGTGGCATGGCCCGGCTCGACCACGGCCAGCGCCTGGACTTCGACGCGCTGCGCGGCCGGCTGCTGTCTTCGTCCTACGCTCCGCAGGCCGGGCATCCCCGGCACGCGCCGATGCTGGCCGCGCTACAGGCGCTGTTCGATGCCACCGCAGTCGATGGCGCCGTGGACTTCGACTACGACACCCGCGCCTTTGCCGGTACCCTTGGGTCCGGGGATTCCAAAGGAACGCACGCATGAACGCCATCGCACGTCCCAACAGCAGCCTGTCGATCGTGGCCCTGGTGTTCGGCATCCTGGGCTGGACCCTGCTGCCGGGCATCGGTGCCATCGTGGCGATCATCACCGGCCACATGGCGCGCGCCGAGATCCGCCGCAGCGCGGGCCAGCTCGAAGGCGACGGCATGGCCGTGGCGGGCCTGGTCCTGGGCTGGCTGGCGGTCGGCCTGACCATCGCCGGCATCGCCGCCTTCCTGCTGTTCTTCGGTGGCATCGCCGCCATCGCCGCCCTGAGCCACTGACGCGATGTACGGACTCGCCCGCCCCTTCCTGTTCACCCTGGATGCCGAACGCGCCCACCGCGCCGGCCTGCGTGCGCTGGAAGCGGCTTACCGCACCGGCACCTCAGGCTTGCTGACGCGCCGCCCCAAGCCGATGCCGACCAGGGTCTTCGGCCTGGAATTCCCCAATCCGGTCGGCCTGGCCGCCGGCCTGGACAAGAACGGCGCGCATATCGACGCGCTGCTGGCGCTGGGTTTCGGCTTTGTCGAAATCGGCACGATCACCCCGCGCCCGCAGGCCGGCAATCCGCAGCCGCGCATGTTCCGCCTGCCCCAGCACAAGGCGGTGATCAACCGCCTGGGCTTCAACAACCTGGGCGTCGATGCGCTGGTGCGCAACGTGCAGCGCGCACGCCGCAAGGGCGGCCTGCTCGGCATCAACATCGGCAAGAACAAGGACACGCCCAACGCATCGGCGGCCGACGATTACCTGTTCTGTATGGAACGCGTGTATCCGCTGGCCGACTACATCACCGTCAACATCTCTTCGCCCAACACCGCCGGCCTGCGCGAGCTGCAGGAGGAACAGGCACTGCGCCAGCTGATCGGGACATTGCGCGAGGCGCAGGAAAAGTTCGGCGCCCAGCACGGCAAGCGCGTGCCGATGCTGGTCAAGGTCGCGCCCGACCTGTCCGACGAAGACATCGACGCGGTCTGCCGCGTGCTGAGCGATTTGTCGGTCGATGGCGTGATCGCCACCAACACCACGGTCGATCGCAGCCTGGTCCACAGCCATCGCCATGCCGGCCAGGCCGGCGGCCTGTCCGGGGCGCCGCTGCTGGCGCAGTCCACCCTGGTGCTGCGCCGGATGCGCGCGCGCCTGCCCGACGGCATCCCGATCATCGGCGTGGGCGGCATCACCTCCGGCGCCGACGCGGTGGCCAAGATGTCGGCCGGCGCGGCGCTGACCCAGGTCTATTCCGGCCTGATCTACCAGGGTCCGTCACTGGTGTACGACTGCGTGGAAGCCATCCGCCGCCGCCGCGAGCAGCCCAGCCGCGGCGCGGTCGCCCCGGTATGAACGCCGCCTGGCGCCTGACGGAACACGCCCCGCTCCGCACCCGCAACACCCTTGGGGTCACGGCGTCCGCACGCTGGCTGCTGGAGCTGACCGACGTCGCCGCGCTGCCCGACGCGCTCGCCCTGCCGCAGCTGAAGTCGCTGCCGTGGCTGCCGCTGGGCGCCGGCAGCAACCTGCTGCTGGCCGGAGATCTGGACGGCGTGGCGCTGTCGTTCGAATCACGCGAGGTCGCCATCGTCTGCGACGACGGCGCGCACGTGCAGGTGCGTGCCGAAGCCGGCCTGCCCTGGCACGCCTTGGTGTTGTGGACCCTCGACCAGGGCCTGTGCGGCCTGGAGAACCTGGCCCTGATTCCCGGCACCGCCGGCGCCTGTCCGATCCAGAACATCGGCGCCTATGGCGTGGAAGTGGGCGAGCGGATCGACAGCGTCGAGGCCTTCGATACGCACACCGGCACGCCGGTCCGACTGGATCGCAACGCCTGCGCGTTCGGCTATCGCGACAGCGTGTTCAAGCAGCAACCCGGACGCTGGATCATCACCGCGGTAACCTTCGCCCTGACCCGCACCCCGCAGTTGCGGATCGACTACGCTGGCCTGCGTCATGAGCTGGCCGAGATGGGCATCGAACATCCTGGCGCGCGCGACGTGGCCGATGCGGTGATCCGCGTGCGCAGCCGCAAGCTGCCCGACCCAGCGGTCGTGGGCAACGCCGGCAGCTTCTTCAAGAATCCGATCGTGACCGCGCGCCTGGCCGACCAGCTGGAGTCGGAATTCCCTGGCCTGCCTGTATTCAGTGGACACGCCGCCGACACCCGCAAGCTGTCGGCGGCGTGGCTGATCGAACGCGCGGGCTGGAAAGGCCATCGCGAAGGCGATGCCGGCGTGTCGCCGGACCACGCGCTGGTGCTGGTCAATTACGGCCAGGCCAGCGGTGCGCAGGTGCTGGCGCTGGCGCGGCGGATCGCCGCCTCGGTGCACGAACGCTTCGGCGTGGCCATCGAACCGGAGCCGCGCATCGTCGGAGGCCACTGGTGAGGCCTGCGCCGGTTGCACCCCTGCGTGCGGCCCTGCTGATGCTGGCCAGCACCGTGTCCTTCGGCCTGATGGCCATCAATATCCGGCTGGCTTCGCAGTCGCTGGCAACCACCGAGGTGGCGTTTTTCCGCAACGCCTTCGGCCTGCTCGCGCTGCTGCCGATCGTGCTGCGCCCGGGCCAGCCGCTGCCGCGCACCCGCCACCTGCCGCGCTACCTGGTGCGCACGGTGATCGGACTGGTGTCGATGCTGTGCGGCTTCTGGGCGATCGGCCATTTGCCGCTGTCGCAGGCGATCTCGCTCTCCTACTCCACGCCGCTGTTCGTGACCATCGCGGCGGTGTTCTGGCTGGGCGAAAAGGTCCACGTGCGTCGCTGGCTGGCCGTGGCGGCCGGCTTCATCGGCGTGCTGATCATCCTGCGGCCTGGCTCGCAGGCATTTGCACCTGGCCTGCTGGTGGCGGTGGCCGCCGCAGTGATCAGCGCCATCGTGGCGATCCAGATCAAGCAGCTCTCGCGCCTGGACATGCCCAACACGGTGGTGTTCTACACCTATCTGTTCTGGGTGCCGATGTCGCTGGTGCCGGCACTGTTCCAGTGGCATTGGCCGCAGGGCATCACCTGGCTGTGGCTGGCGGGCACCGGCGTGTTCGGCACCGGCGGTCAGTTGCTGTGGACGCGTGCGCTCAAGCTGGGCGAAGTCTCGGCGCTGCAACCGATCAGTTTCACCCAGCTGCCGCTGGTGATCGTGCTGGGCTGGTGGTTGTTCGACGAACGCCTGGACGGCTGGACCGCGCTGGGCGCCGGCATCATCCTGGGCTCGACCGGCTACATCGCCCATCGCGAAGCCACCCTGGCCCGGCGCGCGGCCACCCATGCGCCCGTCGAAGGCGCCAAGCCCGGCGAATGACCCCAAAGGACACGCGATGCAGACCATCGGCCTGATCGGCGGCATGAGCTGGGAATCGACCCTGCCCTACTACCGCATCCTCAACGAAACCATCCGCGACACGCTTGGCGGCCTGCACTCGGCCAAGGTGTTGCTGCACAGCGTGGACTTCCACGAGATCGAAGCCCTGCAGCACGCCGGCGACTGGGACACGGCCGGTGAGGCGATGGCCGCCGCGGCGCGCTCGCTGCATGCCGGCGGCGCCGACTTCATCGTCCTGTGCACCAACACCATGCACAAGGTCGCCGAGGCGATCACCGCGGCCACGCCGCTGCCGCTGTTGCACATCGCCGATGGCACCGCCGATGCGCTGGCCGCCGTCGGCATCACCCGCGTCGGCCTGCTCGGCACGCGCTTCACGATGGAGCAGGATTTCTATCGCCAGCGGCTCCTGGCGCGCGGGTTTGAAGTCATCGTGCCCGATACGGAGGATCGCGGTCACGTGCACCGCATCATCTACGACGAGCTCTGCCAGGGCGCGATCCGCGACGACTCGCGCGCCATCTACCGCCGGATCATGGCCGCGCTGGTCGACGCCGGTGCCGAAGGCATCATCCTGGGCTGCACCGAGATTTCGCTGCTGGTCGATCAATCCGACGCCAGCGTGCCGCTGTTTGACACCACCGCGCTGCATGCGCGTGCGGCCGCGTTGCGCTCGCTCGGCGGCTGATCGAGCCAGCGTGAATCAAACCTTCACCGGACACGGATGTCTTGTGCGCAATTTCCTCTTTGCTCTCCTTCAGCTTCTGCTGCTGGCGCTTGTCGGTTGCGAGCAGCCAAACCGCCCGGGCGCGGAAGATCCCTATGGCATGCAGTTCGAATTGCTCGATTGCCGCGGCGATTGGCCGGACAACCTGCCCATCGAGGCCATCGTCAGCAAGGAGCCTACAGCGCATCCCTCTTACTTGGTCCAGGATCCGGTGACGTGTGGCATGGAGGTCCTCGATCCACGCTATGCCCTTTCGGACGACACGCTCACGCGCTCCTACTCGATCCGCATGCCCGCGAGCGGCGAAGTCGCGGCCTGCCTCTGCGAATACGACTCGCGTTTCGAGTTCGCTACGCTGCCTTCGCAGATCACGAAGGTTCGCTTCGAACAGAATTGATCACTTGTTCCGGCCGCACGCATGACGTCGACGAAATCTGAAGGACGAATGCAGAAGGCAACAGCCCCGATCTCGGCCTAAGCCCCCGGACCCGACTCGGACACGCTGCCTTTGATCGAGCCAAGGCCAACGGCCGCATGTGGTGATCAACGCGTCGCCAGTGCAGGTTTCCAAGGCCGGCGCGCGCCATAGAACACCGCCGCGTAGATGCCCACGACCCAGGCGATCGCCGCGGCCCAGCCGCCGAGGATGTCCGAGGGGTAATGCACGCCCAGATAGATCCGCGAGACGCCCACGGCCACGCCGAACAGCGACGAAATCACCAGCACCGTCCAGCGCCAAGGCGTGTCCCAGGCCAGCAGGATCAGCACCATCACCAACGTCATCGAGCCCATGGCGTGCCCGCTGGGAAAACTGAAGGTGTCCTGCGGCGAGATCGATTCCCACAGCGTCGGTCGCGCACGCGCGAACAGCTGCTTGGTGCCCAGATTCAATAACGCCGAACCCAGCAACGCGACGCCGGCGAAGGTCACCTCGCGCCAACGTCGCAGCGCCAGCAGCACCCCGATCAACACCACATCGACAATGATCACGCCCTGGTAGCCGGCCCAGCTGATCGCCAGGAAGGCCTGGTCCAGCCACGGCCCGGAGGCAGCCTTGGCACGCAGCAGCAGCGGTTCGTCAAACACGAAGCTCTCGGCTTGGTGCACGTCCTCGCCCAGCTCGGCAAATCCCCACAGCGGCAGCAGGATCGCCGCGAACAACAGGCCCGTCCGCCAGCTGATCCGCCGCAGCACGCGGCCGATCACCCCGGCGCCGCTACCGACGGATTCAGGCCGCATTGCGCGAATAGTGCTTATCGACGTATTCGTCGATCAGCGCGACGAACTCATAGGCGATGTTCTCGCCACGCAAGGTGACGCTCTTTTCGCCATCGATGAACACCGGTGCCGACGGCGCCTCGCCCGTGCCCGGCAGCGAGATGCCGATGTTGGCGTGGCGCGATTCGCCTGGTCCGTTGACCACGCAGCCCATCACCGCCAGGGTCATGTGCTCGGCGCCCGGACGGGTGATCTTCCACTCGGGCATCTTGCCGCGCACGTGTTCCTGCACGACCTTGGCCAGCTCCTGGAAAAACTCGGAGGTGGTGCGGCCACAGCCGGGGCAGGCGGTGACCATGGGCGTGAAGGCACGCAGCCCG
>JBIIHJ010000027.1:0-20188 GCA_044235875.1 Pseudoxanthomonas sp. | reverse complement strand
TCTGCCCCAGCGAAATCTCATGGGTCACCACGCCGCCGGCGCCCTGGGCGATCGCTTCGGTGGTCGCCACCGCCGTGCTGCTGGTCAGGATCGGGCGCACCAGCACCTTGGCCGCCGACGCGCGCAGCAGCAGGTCCGGACGCAGTTCCAGCACCATGTTCAGGCTGGGCAGCCAGTTGCGGTAGTCGTAGGTGGACTGGCTGGTGCCTTCGATGTTGTAGACCTCGCCCTCGTCCAGGTCCGACTCGGAGGTAAGGTAGGTCCTGGTCTCACGGCTGGTGTCCTCGTAGCGCATGCCGAAGTTGCCACGCAGGCGCATCGAACCCAGGTCGGTATCGATGTTGGCCATCGCGTAGGCCGACTTGATCTTGTTGGTGATGTAGTAGCTGCTCTGCGGCACGAACAGGTTCGGCACCACCTCGCCTTCGGCCGCAAGCGCGGCGGCGTACGCACTCAGGTTGGGGATGACGAAAGCGTGCTGGATGTCGTACTCACCATCCAGGAAGCCCGAGGCCAGCTGGCCGCTGCTGGACATGGTCGGCAGTACCGAGATGTCCGCATCGGTCAGGCGGTCGTGACGCCAGATATCGCGGTACAGGGTCTCGCGGCGGTACTTGGCGCCGACCTTGACCGAATCCAGCCAGCCCCAGCCCAGGTAGCGCAGGCCGTCCAACTGGAGTGAATCCTCCTGGTTGCGCAGGCGCTTGATCGCGCCATTGGGATACTGGTTGCGGCCACCGGCCAGCGTGGCGGCGTCATACAGGCCGCCGTCGGTCAGGTCGTTGGAACTGCTGAAGGACGGGCTGGAGGAATTGGTGATGTCCAGGATGCTCTGGCCGACCGGCACGCCGACGATGACCGCCGCTTCGCTTTCATGGGTCTTGCCCAGCGCATGGTTGGCCGCGCCGGTGACGGTCCAGTCGCCCGGGGTCCACTTGAAGTCCCAGGTCGCCATTTCCGAGAGCCAGTTGTGTTCTTCCAGCTGGCGGTTGTTCTCCAGGGTGTAGTTGTCGGCCTGGACGCGGGTGGCGTAACCGTTGGCCGCTTCCAGCACGGTCTCGGTGCCCGAGCTCAGCAGGAACACCTGCTGCTTGATGTCGTTCTCGGTCTTGTCCTTGGAATAGATCCAGGTCAGGCCGGTCTCGAAGTCGTCGCTCGGCTTCCACTGCAGCGCGCCATTGAGCATCTTGCGCTCGGTCTCTCGGTCGATCCGCCGATAGCGGGTCCGGGTGGGCGTGACCACCGAGGCGCCTTCATAGGTCTTGGTGCCCCAGCGGTCGATCCAGAAATAGTCGGCGCGGTCCTTGAGCTTCTGGTAACCGGCGTTGAGGAACACGCCCAGCTCGCCATCGCCCACCTTGAACTTGTCGATGTAGGTGCCGACGAACTTGGTGGTCGGCGCCCCCCCCACCGAGTCGGAATACTGGCCGGTGGCCGAGACGATCAGCTTGGGCTCCTTGTAGTCCAGCGGCTTGACCGTTTCGATGTTGACCGTGCCCGACAGCCCACCGGCATCCATGTCCGCGGTCGGCGACTTGATCACATCGACTGCGGCGGCCATTTCCGGCTGGATGATGTCGAAGCGGAAGCCATCGGTGAAGTCGGCGCTCTTGAAGGTCTGGCCGTTGATGGTGGTCAGCGCGTACTGCGGGCCAAGCCCGCGGATGCTGATGGTTGAACCACGGCCGTTGATGCTCGAGATCTGCACGCCGGGAATGCGCTGGATCGCCTCGGCGATGTTCTCCGAGGGGAACTTGCCGATGTCCTCGGACGAGATGCCGTCGGTCATGCGGGTGTCGTCGCGCTTCTTGTCCAGCGCAGTGTCCAGGCTCTTCTGGAAGCTGGAGGTCACCTGGATCGAATCCAGGGTCTTGGGGGTCTCGTCAACCGAAGCATCGGCCGCAGGGGGCTGCGCCTGCTGCGCGTGGGCCGACGGCTGGAACAGGCTGGTGCCGATTGCGGCAGCCAACAGGGAAATCGCGAAGGGAGACGGGTAACGGCGCACGGGCTGGTCCTCGGGTGGATGGCGTTGACGACGGACGACCGCATCAGGGGCGCAGCGCGCTGACCGACCGATTCACAGGTCCAGCGACTGCTCAATCCATTGGCTCGACTTCGCACCGGCCCGTCGTTGGACGAACCCATGTCCGCGCCCACCCTCCCCAGGGACGCCCGGACCTCTGTAAAACCCCTGCTGCAACGCGGCATTGGTTTGCATACCAATCGCGTTAACGCATTGATATGGTATTAAAAATGTTTTGTCAACGACCTACAAAAATCCAGTCAATCAAAGAAGCCGCGCGCACTGCCGCGTCTATTGGGCGGCGATGACAACGTTATATCTCAATGATTTTTATGGAAATAAATTCTCATGCGCGCAAACCGTGGGCGCTTCTTGTCCTGCGATCGGACACCGCCAGGTTGAACGTTGTCATGGAACCACTATGAAACCATTTTCAGTGGCAACCGTTGGTCGACTTTTCCGATGGTGCGGGCCGGCACCGCGGTCTCTTTCCTCATTCCACCAAGATCGAACGCCTTTCATGAAAACTTTACTTATCAAAGAGTTGGACCAGATGAGCGCCCCTTCCTCCCTCGAAAACACCAGGAGCCACCCGCACCCCATGCACGAATCTTCCCAATACAAATTTGATGACAGGGTGTTGACAACGTTGTCAGGCGCATCCGAGACTCAATCCTCAACGGAGCGTGAAGACGCTTCTGGCGCCGTATCAGTCCGGGGAAAGACGTGCTCGCCCAAGCCATACCGTCAGCAGGAATTCCAATGAGCGATCCAGCGCCCTTCATCGCGGCCGACGTGGGTGGCACCCATGTCCGCCTGGGGCTGGTACGCCCGACCGGGCATGACGAGCAGCCCGTGGAGATCCTCAGCTACCGGAAATATGCCTGTGCTGCTTTCCCGGGCCTGGCCCAGATCATTGGCGACTTCATCGGTGGACTGGATGGCGCCCGCGTGCGGCGCGGTGTGATCGCCAGCGCCGGCTTCCCGCTGGAAGACGGCACGGTCATCACCGCCAACCTGCCCTGGCGCCTGTCGCCCCGCGAGATTCAGGGCGAACTCGGCCTGGACGACCTGCGTCTGGTCAACGATTTCGAAGCCGTGGCCTATGCCGCCGCGCTGGTGGGCGACCAGGAAGTCCTGCGCCTGACCGGCCCGGAGCATGTCTCCGAGCGCGGCCCAACCCTGGTCCTGGGCCCGGGCACCGGCTTGGGCGGCGCGGTGTGGATCCCGACCGGCCGTAGCGCCACCGTCCTGGCCACCGAAGCCGGCCAGGCCGCGCTGAGCGTCGGCACCGAACTGGAGCTGGCGCTGCTGGCCCAGATGCTCAAGAAACGCTCGCACGTGCCGGTCGAACACGCCCTGTCCGGCCCTGGCCTGCTCAACCTCTATACCGCCTTGTGCGAGGTGCGCGGCGTCACGCCGGTGCACACCGCGCCCGATGCGATCACCGCAGGCGCCACCGCAGGCGATGACCCGCTGGCGCGCGAAGCACTGGAGGTGTTCTGCGGGCTGCTGGGCAGCACCGTGGGCGACATGGCCCTGCTGTACGGCATCACCGGCAGCGTCTATCTGGCTGGCGGCATCCTGCCGCGCATCCGCGAGTTCCTGCTGCAGAGCAGCTTCGTCGAACGCTTCCTCAACAAGGGGCCGATGCGAGCTGCGCTGGAGCGCATTCCCGTGCGACTGGTCGAGCACGGGCAGTTGGGCGTCCTGGGCGCCGCCAACTGGTATCTGGGCCAGACCGCCGCACCGCACTGAAGGCACCACGAGGCCGCCCGCGGCTTTTGCTGGTCGGGACATTCGGCACCGCAGGACAGAAGTTTGTTTCGACATTGCACGACCGCAACGACGCACAGGCCTGGCAGCCCACTGCCAACACCCAACACACTCTTCGGGGAAGCATCATGAACTGCAAGAAGTCCCTTCTTACCGTGGCCATCCTGACCAGCCTGAGTTTCGCCGCCCAGGCGCAGCAGGCAGACAGCAGCCAGTCCTCCAGCAACGCGACCGACCTGGACACCATCACCGTCGTGGGCATCCGCGGCAGCCTTGAGAAGTCGCTCAACACCAAGCGCGATGCCAGTTCGCACATCGAGGCAGTCAGCGCCGAGGACATCGGCAAGCTGCCGGCCAAGAACGTTGCCGACACCCTGCGCGAACTGCCGGGTGTCAACATCGCCTCTTCTTCCGCCAGCGAAGGCGCGTTCGACGAAGCCGACCGCGTATCCCTGCGTGGCACCAGCCCCAGCCTGACCCAGACCACCCTCAACGGCCACGGCATCGCGACCGGTGACTGGTTCGTGCTTTCACAGGTGCAGACCGTCGGCCGCAGCGTCAGCTACTCGCTGCTGCCGTCGGAAATCGTCGACCAGGTCGTGGTGCACAAGGCTTCTGAAGCCAAACTGGTCGAAGGCGGCGCCGCCGGCTCGGTCGATATCATCACCCGCAAGCCGCTGAACTTCGACAAGCCGCTGACCCTGGAAGGCTCGTTCGGCGCGGTCTATTCCGACTTGCCTGGCGACACCAAGCCGCAGTTCAGCGGTCTGCTCAACTGGAAGAACGACGCCGACACCTTCGGCTTCCTCATCCAGCCGTTCTTCGAAAAGCGCAGCCTGCGCCGCGATGGCCAGGAAGTCGTCGGCGGCTACGGCACTGCGACCGTCGGTGGCCAAAGCGTGCTGTATCCCAACCTGATCGGCGCCACGCTGTTCACCCAGGAGCGCGAGCGCTCCGGCGGTACCGTCGATGTGCAGTTCAAGGCCTCCGACAGTCTGACCTTCGACCTCAACGGCTTCTACTCGAAGATGAAGGCGGACAACTACAACCGCAACTTCATGATCTGGGGTAGCCAGTTCGTCGGTGCCCAGACGCCGGACAGCTATACCGTCAACAATGGCGTGCTGACCAGCGCCAGTTACACCCCCAACGGCACGACTCCGTACGGTGTGTACGACATGATCTCGCGACCGGGCGCCGAGTCCTCGACCAACTACGTCGCGCTGAACGCCGACTGGCACGTCAACGACACCGTCGCGGTGAAGTTCGAAGCCGGCAGCAGCCATGGCGTGGGCAAGAGCCCGCATCAGGACGTGCTGGAAACCGGCCTCTCCCCCACCGGGGGCACCGTGGGCTGGCAGATGAACGGCATTGGCCATGTCATCGACGCCTCGCTGGGTACCGGCAATACGCCAAGCACCCAGGTCCCGTCGGCCGGCTGGATCTTCGGCGACCAGGGCATCGAGGTGAAGGACAAGGAAAACTGGTTCGCCGCCGACAGCAGCTGGACCAACGCCGATGGCGTGTTCAGCTCGCTGGACTTCGGCCTGCGCTATACCGAGCACGAGCGCCATAACGATTTCGATATTGGCCAGGGACCGCTCAACGGCATGCCGCCGCTGTCGGCACTGCCCACCACCGGCGGCAGCTATCCGAGCGACTTCGGCAATGGGATCGGCGGCAGCCTGCCGACCGGCATCTGGTATTACACGCCGGGCCAGCTGGCTGCGATTGATGCTGCCTACGCGAACCGCGATCCGATCACCCGCTTCAACTGGCAGAACGTCTACGGCGTGAAGGAAGACAGCGGCGCGGTCTACCTGCAGGCCAACTTCCAGGGCGATCGCTGGAGCGGCAACGTCGGCGTGCGCTACGTCAACACCTCCACCACGATCAACTACAACCAGGGCGTGGGCGCCACCATTCCCGGCGCGATCACCGGCTCGGCTTTCGGCGCCTACCTGCCGATCCAGGTCAAGAACGACTACAACAAGCTACTGCCCAGCGCGAACTTCAAGTTCGACTTCACCGACGAGCTGGTTGGCCGCCTGTCCGCCTCCAAGACACTGACCCGTCCGGACTACTCCGCGCTGGCTGGCTCGTTGTCGCTGGACGACCTGACCCACACCGGCAGTGGCGGCAATCCCTTCCTCAAGCCGCTGGTGTCCACCAACTTCGACGCCTCGATGGAATGGTACTTCGCCCCGCGCGCACTTCTGGCGGCCAGCGCCTTCTACATGAAGATGAAGGACTACATCGACGTGGGCGGCTCGCAGATCATCCAGTACAAGGATCAGCAGGCCAGCTTCGATCAGGGTGTTGATGTCTACGCCGACTACCAGGTCACCGTGCCGGTCAACACCAACGCCAAGGTCAAGGGCGTGGAGCTGACCTACCAGCAGCCTATCGGCGAGCACTTCGGCACCAGCGTCAACTACACCTACACCGATGGCGAGACCGATACTGGCACGCCGATGTTCGGCACTTCGAAGAACACCTACAACGTGGCGGGCTTCTTCGAGAACGACGTCTTCAGCGCCCGCGTGTCCTACAGCTATCGCGACAGCTTCTACGCAGGTGCAAGCCGCGCCACGCCGTTCTACCAGGACGATTTCGGCACGATTTCGGCGTCGCTTGGATACAAGATCAACGACCACCTGTCGGTCAGCCTGGATGGCCTGAACCTCAACAACCCCAAGTCCAAGTACTACACCGACTCGGTCGTCGGCTTCCTGCCTTATGCGGTGTATTCCAACGGTCGCCAGTACTACCTGAACCTGCGCGCGAAGTTCTGATCTGGCGCAACATGCTGCATGCTTGACCCCTGGCGGGCCCGGACATGTCCGGGCCCGCCTTTGTTTGGACCGGGCGCGCCGGGTCGGGTGCGCTCCTTCTGCCAGAGGTGTCCGATGTCCTTGTCCCGCTGCTTTCGCCCTGCCCTGCATGCCACCTTGGCCGCCCTCGCCCTGCTGTCGATGCCGACACTGGCGTCGGTGCTCCCGCTGATTCCCGCGCCGCAGTCGGCCACCCCGGGCGAGGGCCGTTTCAGCCTGCAGCCTGGCATGACCATCGGTGCCCAGGGCGAAGGCGCGCGCAAGACGGCCGAGCAGTTCATCGACCTGCTGCAGGACAGTGGCGGCCCGGCCTTGGTACTGGCAGAGGACCAAGCCGCCAAGGACGCGCCGATCCAGTTCGTCGTCGCATCCGGCACGGGCGGTCCGGAGACCTACGCGCTGAAGATCACGCCCTCACGCATCCAGGTCAGCGCGACCGCATCGGCCGGGCTGTTCTATGGCGCCACGAGCCTGTGGCAACTCATTCCGACGGGCAGCGCGCAGAACGGTGCGCAGCTCGATGCGGTGTCGATCAGCGACGGTCCGCGCCTGGCCTGGCGCGGGCTGATGCTCGATTCGGTGCGTCACTTCCAGAGCGTGGAAGAGGTCGAGCGCCTGCTCGATGCGATGGCCGTGCACAAGCTCAATGTCTTCCACTGGCACCTGGCCGACGACCAGGGCTGGCGCATCCAGATCGACCAGTACCCGCTGCTGACCGAAGTCGGCGGCTGCCGCGTGCCGATGGGCGATGGCGGCGTCGGCGAGGATGGCCAGCCGATCCAGGAGTGCGCCTTCTATACCAAGGACCAGATCCGCACGGTGGTGCGCTACGCCGCCGAGCGCCACATCACCGTGGTACCGGAGATCGACATCCCGGGCCATGCCACTGCGGCGATCGCGGCCTATCCGGAACTGGGTGTGGATCGTCCGCAACTGCAGGTCGCCAACGGCGCGGGCATCTATCCCAACCTGTTCAACGCCGACGAATCGACGATGACCTTCCTGGAGAACGTGCTGGGCGAGGTGGTGCCGCTGTTCCCGGGGACCTTCTTCGACATCGGCGGCGACGAGGCGGTCAAGGACCGCTGGAAAGCCTCCAGGCACATGCAGGCGCGCATCAAGCAGCTCGGCCTGAAGGACGAGGAGGCGCTACAGGGCTGGATGGTCAATCGCCTGGGCACCTACCTGGCCCAGCACGGCAAGCGCATCATCGGCTGGGACGAAATCCTCCAGGGCGGCGCGCTGCCGGCAGATGCGGCGGTGATGTCCTGGCGCGGCACCGAAGGCGGCATCGAGGCGGCGCGCAAGGGCCACGACGTGGTGATGACGCCGGTGTCGCATCTGTACTTCGACTACCTGCAGACCGCTTCGCCGGCAGAGCCGCCGGGGCGGCCCAGCCTGATTCCGCTGGAGAAGGTCTACGGCTTCGAGCCGGTGCCCGAGGTGCTGGATGCCGCCCAGCGCCGGCACATCATCGGCGTGCAGGCCAATGTATTCACCGAGCACATGCACACCTTCGAGCGCGTGGAGCACAACGTGTTCCCGCGCATCGCAGCGCTGGCCGAAGTGGCGTGGTCGCCGCAGGCCAGCCGGGACTTCGACGGCTTCAAGATGCGCCTGCCCAGCCTGCTGGCACACTACCGCGCCCTGCACATCCGCTATGCGCGCACGCCGTTCCAGGTGTTGTTCGACACCACGGCCTCGGCCGAAGGCCGCCAGGCCACCGTGACCTTGAGCGATCCGCTGCACTATGCCGACATCCGATACACCACCGACGGCAGCGCACCGAAGGTCGATTCGCCGCGCTACAGCGCGCCGCTGACGCTGACCGTGCCGACCACGCTGCAGGCGGCGGTGTTCTTCAACGACAAGCCGCTGGCGCCGCCCACGGTGCTGGGCCTGACGGCCGATGCCCTGCGCACGCGCAGCGATGAGCAGCTGGCCATGTGCACCGGCGCGCTGATGCTGCGCCTGGAGGACGACGGTCCGCGCACCGGTCCGCGCGCGGTCTACGACGTGGACATCTTCAATCCATGCTGGGAATGGAAGGCCGCACCGCTCGCCAACATCGCCTCGGTGCAGGTCCGCGCCGGGCGCATGCCGTACTTCTTCGAGCTGGCCCACGACGAGCACCTGCGCACCTTCAAAAAAGCCAGGTCGCCCTACGGCGAGCTGGAGCTGCACGACGGCTGTGACGGCGCGCTGCTGGGCAGCGTGCCGCTGCCCAAGGACCCCGGTGCCGATGGGTTCCAGACGCTGGACATCCCGCTCAAGGGCGCGCCGAGCCAGTCCAGCCTGTGCGCGTTCTTCACCGGCGACACGCGCCCGAACATGTGGGTGCTGGACCGGATGACCCTGGTGCCGGCGGCGGGCCAGTAACCGCCGCCAGATCATCGGCACGCATCGCTTCTGTAGAGCGGGGTTCTCCAAGGACTGTTTGAAGAACAGCGCAGTCCCCAAAGGGGGATTGCCACGAGCTCCGCTCGACGAACCGCTGCGGGCTCGCGCGTGGATGCGCGGAACGGCTGCGTCAGCGCAGCGCGTGCCGCGGAAACATCCGCATCAACAGATCGCGCGCCGGCGTCCTGGCGACCAACAGCCCCAGCAACACGCCGGTCGCATCGGCCAGTGCGTCCAGCGGATCGGCGGCGCGATCGGCGGTGAATTCGCCTTGGGCGAACTCGATCAGCACGCCCAGTACCACCAGCCAGGCCGCAGCACGCAACAGGCCGCGCCGGGTGGCGAACAGCTGTACCGCGCACACCGACAGCACGAAGAACGCCGCGGCGTGCTCGATCTTGTCCACGCCCGGCCAGACCTTGGGAATGTCATCGCCCGGCAGCAGGCAGGTGGTCACCACCACCGCCATCGCCAGCACCCACAGGCCGACCCAGAACGCCGGCCAGCGGATGGGCTTGAGCACGGCAGCACTCACAGCCGCCATGTCAGGTCGCCGGACAGGAACGCCGCGCCGAAATTGCAATCGCGCGCAAAGCCCATGAACTGGAAACGTTCGCCCATCTCATTGGGCAGGGTCAGCTTCTTGAACTCGTTACGCAGGCGCATCACCGTCGCATCGTCGGGCGCGCGCGCTTCGGCTTCGCCAAGGCGGTCCATCAAACCGTTACCGATCAGGAATCCCGCCTGCGTCGCATAACCGGACAAGGCGAAGCCAGCCGAGGTGCCGGCTTCGGCCAGCGCGGTGAAATCCACCGACGCGGTGATGTCCTGCAGGCCCGGCCAGCGATAGACGTCGTTGTGCATGCGGTGCCGGTAGAAAGCGCGCGTGGTGCCGCCGTCGCGCTGCTCCAGGTAGTACTCCTTGCGCGGATAACCGTAGTCGCAGAACAGCAGCGCGCCGGCGTCGAGCTTGCCGATCACCGCCTGCACCCAGTACGGCAACTGCGGCAGCAGCTCGGAGCGGTAACCATCTTCGAACAGCACATCGCGCGAACGCTCGACATGGCGCACCGCCGCGGCCAGCAGCGGGTCGGCCGGACGGTCGGTGGCCACAAAACGCCCTTCGCCATCCAGCGCCACGTGTTCCTCGAATACCTCGCCCTCGCGCAGGGTGAAGCGCGGCGTGGGCAGCGCGTCGATCACCTCGTTGGCGAACACCACCCCGTTCCAGGTCTCGGCAGGCGGCGTATCCAGCCATTCCACGCAATCAAACACCGGCGGGATCAGGCGACGGCCCAGGCGTTCGCGCTGGCGCTCGCGCAGGTCCGCGCTGGGTTCCAGGATCCAATACCTGGCCGGCATCGCATCCAGCGCCAGCAGGCGCTTGAGCATCACTTCGGCAAACGCACCACTGCCGCCGCCAATCTCGAGGAAGCAGGCGTCAGGCCCCAGTTGCTGCAACACCGGGGCCACCGCCTCGGACACCGCGCTGGCAAACAGGGGGCCGATCTCCGGCGCGGTGACGAAATCGCCGGCCTGGCCAAACTTGGTCGCGCCGGCGCTGTAATACCCCAGGCCCGGCGTGTAGAGGCAGCGCTCCATGAAGCGCGAAAACGGCACCGAGCCGCCGGAAGCGGCGATTTCGCCCCGGATCATGCCGCTCAGGCGGTCGCTGTGGGCCAGGGCATCGGCATCGGGAAGCGGGAGATCATTCATGCGTGGCGTGCGTGTGGCGGTCAAGAAAGCCCATGTTACGCGGCGCTCCGTGACCGCGTCGCCGCCGAGGAGATGAATTCCGGTCACTGCGGCCCTAGCCAGCACCGGGGGGTGCCCCTATGATCGTGTTGCACTCTTCCCCGGTTGTGACATGACTTACTGCGTCGGCATCGAAGTGGACGAAGGCCTGGTCTTCGCCGCGGATACCCGGACCAGCGCCTCGTTCGACGACGTGCGGGTCTATCGCAAGATGCACATCTTCGAATATCCGGGCGACCGGGTCTTCGTGATCCTGTCCGCGGGCAATCTGGCCACGACCCAGCTGACCATTTCGCGCCTCAAGCGCGATGCGGACGACCCGTCCTGCACGCGCAGCCTGCGGACGTTCAAGCATCTGTTCGAGGTGGCCGAGTACATCGGCGAGGTGCTGGTGGCCAGCCAGTGGGCGGTCAACGACCAGGCCCAGCAGAGCGGCGTGAGCGTGCAGTCCACGCTGGTGCTAGGCGGCCAGATCGCCGGCGAGCGGCCCGGCCTGTACATGGTCTATCCGCTGGGCAACTGCATCGCGACCTCGCCTGAAACGCCGTATCTGCAGATCGGCGAATCCAAGTACGGCAAGCCGATCCTGGACCGGATCCTGCGCCCGGGCACCACGCTGGAGGACGCCGCGCGCGTGGCACTGGTGTCGCTGGATTCGACCATCCGTTCCAATCTGTCGGTGGGCATGCCGCTGGACATGGCGCTGATCCGCGCCGGCGACCTCAAGGTGACCCAGCAGCTGCGCCTGGAAGGCGACACGCCGCTGTACGCCGAGATCCACGACACTTGGTCGCGCAAGCTGGAAAACGCCGTGCGCACCCTTCCCCGCTTCCCGTGGGAGCCGGCGCGCGAAGGCGAGGAGCAGGAAGATCGCCCGGCCCCCCAGGTGATCGCGCCGCCGCGCCGCATCGCCTCGCGCCAGGATCCGGGCGACGACGCCGGGCAGCAATAGCGCGGTCTGGCGCACGCGATCGATCCAACGAAAGCGCCGGGGAGACCCGGCGCTTTCGTTTTCCCCACATCTCGCCCATGCCTGTGCAGCGCCGAGCTTGCTCGGCTGCCTTCGGTTATGACGCCACCGCTTTGTGTCCGAGACCGGCGAAGGCCCTGGCGGAGCAAGCTCTCTGCCTTTCTTTCCGACCCCCGCGAAGGCCCTAGCGGAGCAAGCTCCGCTCTACAAAAAAACGCAACGCAACGCGCGGCTTCAGTTGTAGAAATACCCTTCGACAACCGCGTTGTGGAGGCTGCTCAGGTGGACCTGGATCTCGTCCATGAACGAGGCCGGGTTCTGCGCCGCCAGCCACACCGGATCGGCGTTGCGGATCATGCCGACCACGCGATTGAGATGACGGTCCACGCCCGGACGCGGCGGCATCGTCGGCAGCACGTGGCTGGCACGGGTCAGGCAGAACTGCACACTGCGCGGGAACTCGGTGTTCTGCAGCAGGAAGCGCAACGCATGTTCGCCGGTGACGCGCTGCCGGATGTGGCGCCGGTACATCTGGTAGGCGGCCAGCGAGCGCAGGACCGCCATCCACTGCATGTTGCGGAAGGCCTCGCGGTCTTCCTCGCTGCGTGGCGTGATCAGGCCCGAGGCGCCGGCATCGATGATGCGCGTGGTCATGTCGGCCTGTTCGATGCCCGTGCCCAGGCGCAGGAACTGATAGCCGATGTCGCGACTGACGTTGGCCGACAGCAGGCCGGACACCTTCAGGCAGCCATCGACGATGCGGGTGATGAACTCCAGCCGGTAGCGCCGCTGCAACGCGCGTTCGCCACTGGCGCTGACATACAGGTGCAGGTCGTTGACCGCTTCCCACACGTCCTGCGGCAGCGCATCGCGGATGCCGCGCAGGATCTCGCGCGCGCCGGTGATCGATACGGTGAGCGAGGACGGATTGTTCTCGTCCAGCAGCAGGAAGCGCACGACCTCGGCGTCGGCCACATCGGTGCCGGCATCGGGATGCAGCGTGGTGAACACCTCGCCGGAGCCGACGGTGTCGATCATCGGCCGCCAGGTGAAGCGCACCGAGCGCGGCAGGTCCAGCTGCAGCATGCTGCCCACACCCACCAGGCGCGCGGTGTTTTCAGCGCGGCGGATGTAGCGGCTGAACCAATAGAGATTGTCTGCGACGCGCGAAAGCATCAGTGGCCATCCTCGTCGGTGTCCACGACCCAGGTGTCCTTGGCGCCACCGCCCTGCGAGGAGTTCACCACCAGCGAGCCGGCCGTCATCGCCACCCGGGTCAGGCCGCCGGTGGTGACGTAGGTGTCCTCGCGCGAAAGGATGAAGGGCCGCAGGTCCAGGTGGCGCGGCGAAGGACCTTCGTCGGTGACGATCGGCGCGGTCGACAGGTTCAGCGTCGGCTGGGCCATGTAGTTGCGCGGGTCGGCCTGGATCAGGCCGCGGAATTTATCTCGCTCTTCCTCGCTCGCGCGCGGGCCGATCAGCATGCCGTAGCCGCCCGATTCGTTGGCCGGCTTGACCACCAGCTTGTCCAGGTTGGCCAGCACGTACTTGAGGTCCTTGTCGTCGTGGCACAGGTAGCTGGGCACGTTGGGCAGGATCGCGTCCTCGCCCAGGTAGTACTTGATCATCTTGGGAACGTAGGCAAAGACGACCTTGTCGTCGGCCACGCCCGCGCCCGGCGCGTTGGCCAGCGCGACCTTGCCGGCGCGCCAGCTGCGGATCAGGCCCGGCACGCCCAGCATCGAATCGGGATGGAAGACTTCCGGATCGATGAACAGGTCATCCACGCGCCGATAGATCACGTCCACGCGCTGCGGGCCGTAGACGGTGCGCATGTAGGTGCAGTCATCGTCGGCCACGAACAGGTCCGAGCCTTCGACCAACTCGATGCCCATCGACTGGGCCAGGTAGGCGTGCTCGAAGTAGGCGCTGTTGAACACGCCCGGCGTCAGCAGCGCGATCACCGGCGCATCGCCCGGACGCGGCGACAGCGCGGCCAGGGTGTCGTAGAGCTGGCTGGGATATTCGTCCACAGGCAGGATCGAGCTGGTCTCGAACAGTTCCGGGAACACGCGCTTGGCGACCATGCGGTTTTCCAGCATGTAGCTCACGCCGGAAGGAATGCGCAGGTTGTCTTCCAAGGCGTACAGCGTGCCGTCGCCGTCGCGGACCAGGTCCGAGCCGCAGATGTGCGCCCACACGCCCAACGGCGGGGTGATGCCCACGCACTGCGGCCGGAAGTTGACCGAATCCTTCAGCAGCATCGCCGGAAACACCTTGTCCTTGACGATCTGCTGCTTGCCGTAGATGTCGCCGATGAACAGGTTAAGCGCCCGCATGCGCTGCTTGAGGCCGGCCTCGGTGACTTCCCACTCCTTGCGCGGGATCACGCGCGGAATCAGATCGAACGGCAGCGTGCGGTCGACGTTGCGACCGTCCGAATACACGGTGAAGGTGATGCCCATGACCCGGGCCACGACATCGGCGGCGACCTGGCGCTCGGCGATCTCGCGGCCGGACAGGCCGCCGAGATATTCGACCAGGCGACGCGCGGCGGGTCGCGCTTGGCCGTCTGACTGGATCAGCTCGTCAAACGTGGAACTCCGGTACTTCTCCCAGTCCATTCGCTCCGTCCGTCTGCCCTTGCAGCCAGCGGAAAGCGGTGCGAAAGGGGATGTCAGGCAACATGCCCGCAAACCATGATGTGCGTCAAGCAATGCGCGCCATGTGATGCGTGATCGACGCCGAACGCGGTGCATGCCCTCGTGGGCAGGGATGCCACAATCGCGCCATCCATCCTCGCCACAGCTGCTTCCATGTCCGATCTTCCCCGCGTCGCGCTCATTACCGGTGCAGCCAAGCGGATCGGCGCGGCCATCGCCCGCGCCCTGCACGCCGACGGCTATGCACTTGCCTTGCACTATCGTGGTTCGGCCAGCCAGATGCAGGCCTTGGCCGCCGAACTCGAAAGCGCGCGCCCTGGCAGCACGCTGGTGCTGCAGGCCGAGCTGGCCGATGTCGAACAACTACCGGTGTTGGTGCAGCGTACGGTCGACCACTTCGGCCGGCTCGATGCCCTGATCAACAACGCCTCGGCCTACTACGCCACGCCGGTGGGCACGGCCACCCCGACGCAGTGGGATGAGCTGTTCGCCTCCAATGCGCGCGCGCCGTTCTTCCTGGCGCAGGCCGCCGCGCCGCATCTGAAGGACAGCGGCGGCGCGATCGTCAGCATCGCCGATGTCTATGCGCAGCGTCCGCTGCCCGAGCACACCGTCTACTGCATGGCCAAGGCGGCGCTGGTGATGATGACCCAGTCGCTTGCGCGCGAACTGGGACCGCATGTGCGCGTCAACGCAGTCGCGCCGGGCAACATCCTGTGGTCGGAAAACCCGGTCAAGGCCGAAACAGAGCAGGTGCTGCAGGACCGCGTGCCATTGCAACGCCAGGGATCGCCGGAGGACATCGTCTCGGCCGTGCGCTGGCTTCTGGATGGCAACGGTTACGTCAACGGCCAGATCATCGCCATCGACGGTGGGCGTTCGGTCTTCATCTAAATCTCCGCTGTGGGACAAGCTCCAGCGGCGTTGCGCTCAACCGATGACGCTAGCTCGCCGCCGAAGCGGTTCCCACAAGGCTGATCGACGTACGCGAGGCCTGCTAGGCCAGCGTTGGCCCGCGCAACTGGTTCAACACGTCCTGCATCAGGCCCACGAACAACGGATGGCCCAGCTTGGCGTCGTCGCGCCACAGCACGATGCCGTGCGCATCGCATTCGCAGGCCAGGTCGATGTCGATCACGCACTGCGGATCCCCGGGCACGCGGCCCAGTTCGGTTTCGAGCTGCTTCAGGGCCGGCACCAGCGCGTCGTTGGCCAGGTCGGTGGCCAGCACCAGTGCCTGGTTGTGGAAGCGACGGCCATCACCGGGGGTGACGCTGGGGGCTTGCTCGACGGGCGAAGTGGCTTCGACCAGGCCGTGGGCGGACAGCAGCTCGGCCGCCAGCCGCAACACCTGCGGCGAGGCCAGGGTGGTGCCCAGCAGCAACACGTAGCGACGGGTCTTCATGGCGTGCTCCGCTGGCGGACGATGCGCACGCCCACGCCGCGCGCGGCGGGGACGGCCTGCGGCTTGGTCACCCGCAACACCACCTGCTGGATCGGGAAATCGCGCAGCAGCTGTACCGCGATGGTTTCGGCCAGCGCTTCGACCAGGGCGAAGCCCGACTGCGCGCAGACCGTCTCGATCGCCTGCGCCACCACGGCGTAGTCCACCGTGTCGGCCAACGCATCGCTGCCACCGGCGCTGCGCGTGTCGACGGTCATCTCCACGTCCAACACCAGCGGCTGGGTCGCTTCGCGTTCGAAGTCATAGACACCGATCAACGCCTGCACCTGCAGGCCGTCGATGAAGATCAGATCGTCCATGGGCGCTCCTAGTCGTCCTGCCGAGGGCCGGCCATGCGGGCCAGGCGCAACTGGAACAGCACCTTGGTCACCAGCAGGCGCTCCTCGACCGGTTTGAGCACCAGGTCGTTGGCGCCACGCTGCAGCAGCTCGGCCTGGTTGTCGCGGTTGCTGTCGCCGGTCATCACCAGGATCGGCAGGCGGCGCTTGCCGTAGGCAAAATCCACGCGCACGCGCTGGACGATGTCCACACCGCTCAGCTCGCCCTTGAGGGTCACGTCGGTCAGGACCACATCGAACCGATGCGTGGACATGCCCAGCGATTCGGCCGTCAGCAGGGCAAACGCGTCTTCGGCACGCAGCACGTGCACCACTTTCAGGTCGTGGCGTTCGAGCATGCGCTTGGTAGTCTCGGCCACCACCCGGCTGTCTTCCACATACAGCACGGTCGCGCCGGCAATGGGCTCGGGCCGCACATAGCCGTGGATGAAGGCAGCCAGTGCTTCGTGGCCCAACGCCTTGTCGAAATAGTCGGTGACAAACTCGGTGAAGCGACGCGCTTCCAGGTGCGCCTGGGCCTCGCCGGACACCACGATCACCGGCACATAGGCCTGGCCGGCCGACTCGCGCACCGCGCGTGCCACCTCCAGCCCGGTGCCGACCTTGAGCGAGAGCGCCGTGGTGACCAGGTCGACCGGGCCTTCGGCCAGCACCTTGCGCGCTTCGGCCAGCGTGGCGCATCCGACCACTTCGACCTGCGGCAGGTCACGCTTGAGCACATCGGCGATGAGCTTGCGCACCATCTTGGAACCATCCACCACCATGACGCGGGGCGTTTCGCTGATCAGGTGCCGCAGGTCGTGTGGGGGCATGGGGGGCCAGAAGGGTCAGGTGTCGGTCGGACGCGTCTGGCGCAGGTAGTGACCGGTCACCCACCACGCTCCCAGCCAGCCGATGATCAAGGCCGCCACTAATACCAGTCCGGCGCGCGCCGGGTCCAGCCCGTCGAGTGCGAAGGTGCTGCCATAGCTGTGCGCCAGCGCATCCAGCGGTGCGCGCAGGGCCATGCCCGCGCCCAGCACCAGGGCCAGGGCCAGCAGGCCGGCGCCCAGGCCGTACCACGCGCCCAGATAGATGAAGGGCCGGCGGATGAAGCCATCGGTCGCGCCCAGCAGCTGCAGCACGCCGATTTCCTCGCGCCGCGACTGGATGTCCAGGCGCACGGTATTGCCCACCACCAGCAGCGCACCCAGGCCGAACAACGCGGCCAGTACCCACGCCAGACGCGTGCCGAAGCGCAGCCAGCCTTCCAGGCGCTGGCGCCAGACCGCATCGTGCTGGACCACGTCGGCCTCGGGCAGCTGCTGCAGGTCGGCCGCCAGCGCGGCATCGTCGCCGCTGGGAATCACGATCAGCTGCGCAGGCAACGGGTTGTCGTCCAGCGCGTCGATGGCCGCATCCAGGCCACTGAGCTTGCGGAAGTCAGCCAGGCCCTGCTCCGGCGTCCGCAGCTCGACGCTGGCCACATCGCTGCGACCGCGCACCTGTTCGGCCAGCGCGGTGGCGCGCTCGGCCGGCGTGTCGCGCTTCAGGAACACGTCCACCTGGCGCGAGGCCTGCACGTTGCCGGCGAAGTGCTGCACGTTGCCCAGCGCCAGCCACAGGCCCAGCGGCAGGGCAAAGGCCACCGCCATCACGCCGATGGTCAGCGCCGTCGACCACGGCCGACGCAGCGCACGCCCCAGGCTCGACACGAAGCTGTAGAGATGCTGGTCCACCCAGATGCCAAAACCCGAACGCGGGCCGGCGGCGCGGCGGTTCGGTTCGATCTTTGGATTCGGGATCGGATTGGGGGTCGGCTCGCTCATGCGCGCACCGCAGTGGTCAGGTCACGGGTCATCAATCAGTCCGCCAGGTCGTCGGGCGAGATGTCATCCATCAGCCGGCCGTGGTCCAGGATCAGCGCGCGCTTGCGCATGCGCTTGATCAGGGCCAGGTCGTGGCTGACCACCAGCACCGAAGTGCCGCGCTCGGGCATCGAAGCGAACAGCGCCATGATCTCGGCCGCCAGGGTCGGGTCGAGATTGCCGGTGGGCTCGTCGGCCACCAGCAGCTGCGGCTCGGACACGATCGCCCGGGCGATGCCCACGCGCTGCTGCTCGCCGGCCGACAACTGGGTCGGCAGCGCGCGTTCGCGATGGCCCAGCCCAAGCCGGGTCAGCACCTCGCGCACGCGCTTGCCGATATCGACGCGGCGTTCGCCGCGCAGGATCAGCGGCAGGGCCACGTTCTCGGCCACCGTGCGATCGGTGAGCAGGCGATGGTCCTGGTAGACCGCGCCGACGTGGCGACGATGCAGGGCGACATTGCCGCCGCGCACCTTGAGCAGGTTGCGCCCGCCAAACACCACCGCGCCGCGGCTGGGCCGCTCGCTGAGGTGGATGAGCTTGAGCAGCGTGCTCTTGCCGGCGCCGGAGTGACCGGTGACGAACAGCATCTCGCCTTCGGCCACCTCGAAGCTCACATCGGACAGGGCCTCGTGGCCACCGGGATATTGTTTGCTGACGTTTTCAAAGCGCAGGACGGTCATGGGCGGCGATTATGCCTATCGCATCGTGAGCGGTGGGCGGCGATGGCCACGATCCACGGCATTGGACGTCCTCCCCATCACGCTGGGGTCGCCGAAACGGAAACGGGCCGCCTGGCGGCGACCCGTTGCGTACTGCACCGGCGGCGATGGATCAGCCGCCGACCAGGGACTTGATCTTGCGGCCCAGGCGGGTCAGGAACGAGTCGTTGGGATGGGCAGCGACCGGCGCATCGGCCACGCGCGGCTTCGGCGCCGGGCTGGCAGGCGCGCGCGGCGGCTTGGGCGCGGCCTCGCCGTTGGCCGACGACGGCGACGCAGTAGCAGCCTGCTCGGCTTGCCCGCCTTCGACCGGACGGCCATGGCGACGGCGGCGACGCTTGCGCGCCGGCTTGTCGCCCTGCGGCGCCTGCGGATCGATCACCGTCTCTGCGCCGGGCGCGGCCACGGGTGCCGGACCGGTGCTGGCAGCCACCAGTGGATCGCCTGCCGGCGGCACGGTGGTCTCGGCGGCAGCAACGGTTTGGCTGCGCGGCGCGCGCGGCGGACGCGGACCGCGGCCGGCACCGCCGGTCGAACCCGACCCGCTGCGGCCGCCTTCGCGTGGACCACTGCGTCCGCCCGGACCGCCGGAAGCGCGCCCGCCGCCACGACGGGCTTCATCGGCCGCCTTCTGTTCGCGGGCTTCGCGGAAGATCGCACTGACGCTTTCAGCGGCCTCTTCGCCTTCTTCGACCGCCGGCAGCGGCGCGCGCTCGGGGCGCGGCAGCGGCGTCAGCAGTTCGGCGGTGATCGGCTCGACCGGGATCTTCTGCTCGATGTAGGCCTCGATGTCCGGCAGGCTCTGCGCGTAGCGCTCGCAGGCGAAGCTGATCGCATCGCCTTCGGCACCCAGGCGCGCGGTGCGGCCGATGCGGTGCACGTAGTCCTCGGCATCGAAGGGCAGGTCGTAGTTGTAGACGTGGCTGACGCCATCGATATGCAGGCCACGGGCGGCCACGTCGGTGGCCACCAGCAGCTCGAGGCGACCGGCCTGGAACTGCTTGAGCAGGGTTTCGCGCTTCTTCTGCGGGACATCGCCCGACAGCACCCCGACACGGTACCCGGCACGTTCCAGCGCCCGGGCCACGCGTTCGACGAATGCCTTGGTATTGACGAACACCATCGTGCGCGCGCCTTCGCTGCGCGAGAGCAGGCCGATCAGCAGCGGGATCTTCTCGTCGTCGGCCGGCAGGTACATGCGCTGGCGCACGCGCGCGGCGGTGATGGTCTCGGTCTCCACGACGAGCTTTTCCGGCTCGTTCATGTGCTCGTAGGCCAGCTCCAGCACGCGGTGGCTCAGGGTCGCGCTGAACAGCAGCGTCTGGCGGGTACCGCGCTCGGGCATGCGCCGCAGCAGGAAGCGGATGTCCTTGATGAATCCCAGGTCGAACATGC
>JBIIHJ010000243.1:0-6209 GCA_044235875.1 Pseudoxanthomonas sp. | reverse complement strand
GCTCCGGCAGGAATCGACATGGGCCGGGTGAACGCGCTCAAGGCCTCGATCGCCGACGGCAGCTACAAGATCGACGCGCAGGCCATCGCCTCGCGCATGCTGGACCTGGACCGCGAACTGGGACGCTGACATGAGCCTTTCCGACACCGACGCAAGCCCGCTGGGCGCGCTGGAGCAGGCGCTGCAGGAAGAGCGCCGCGCCCTGCTGGACAACGACGTGCTGGCCCTGCTGGCCTCCACCGAAGCCAAGGTCCGCGCCCTGCGCCAGGCCGAAGCCAGCCCGCCGGACCGCCTGGCCGCCGAACGCGTGGATGCCCTGCGCCAGTTCAACCAGGCCAACGGCATCCTGCTGGCGCGCCGCCGCCGCGAAGTGGACTGGGCGCTGCGCCACCTGGGCCGTGTCGAATCGACCGGCACGTACAATGCCGCGGGCCTGGCCGGCACGCGCGCACAGGGACGCAGCCTGGCTGTGGTCTGATGCGTCGCCGTGGTGGCTGGGCATCGCCCTCGCACCACGGAGCTGTGCCCCATGAAACGCCTTCTGCTCTCCACCCTGTGCGCCGCCGCCCTGGCGGGCTGTGTCGACCACCAAGCCGAGCAACGCGCTCAGGCCGCCGCGTTGGCCGCGCAACAGCAGCAGGCCTCGGACAAACTCGCCGCCCAGTTCGATCAGGCCTACACGGCCCGCAACTGGGACCTGGCCCGCGCCCACGGCAGCGCGCTGATCGACCAGTATCCCGGCACGCCGGCCGCGCAGAAGATCAAGCCGCAGTACGAAGAGGCCAAGGTCAAATCCGACGCCGCGCGCGAGGATCGCCGCCTGGCCGGGCTGTGGAACTACAACCAGGTGATGATCGGCAAAGGCGCGCAGGTCTCGGCCTCGATCATGAGCCGCGCGCCGCTGGACACCGACGGCAGCGGCAAGCAGCAGGCCGTGCAGCTGGTCTTTCGTGATCATCCCGAGTGGAAGCAGAGCGCCTACCTGGTGCTCAAGGCCGGCGATTTCCCCTGCCTGAAAGGCTGCAAGGTCAAGGTGACCGTCGATGACGGCAAGCCCAAGGCCATGGATGCCTGGCGCCCGGACACCGACGAGGCCATCGCCATGTTCATCACCGACTACAAGGGTCTGTGGAAGCTGGCCGCCCACGCCAGGACGCTGAAGATCGAGTTCCCGGTCAAGTCCGGCGGCACCCGGACCGCCGAGTTCGAGACCGGCGGCCTGGATCCGGCGCAGATGCCTGGCTGGAACTGAATAGGGCAATGCGTCGGTTTTCCGGCGCGTTTTCCCCCGGGATCGCGCCCTGACCGGACGCCGCGCCGTCGCCACCGCGCAGACGTCCGGAACGCGTGCGGACTCGGAGGATGAAGATGGTCCAGGCCGCGGGCCTGGGCGGTTTTCCGACATTGCGTGCCTCGGGGCGGATGACGATTCGTCCTGTCCACATGTCCAATGACGATCATTCGGCCGGCCCAGGCGTGATGCACTTGGCCTTGGGCGCCGCGTCCACGCAAACGGCGGCGGTGCGGTGCGGTCTCCGACGTTTTGGCTATACGGCGCCGCGGAGGGCACGGGTACAGTCGCGCCTGCATTCGTCACATGGCCAGGACGTCAGGTTTGCCAAGGCTTCCCAAGGGGAGGGCGACCGGGACGGCCATGTGTTTCTGGTGATTAGAACTGTGAGAGGGAGAGAACAATGCGGGCATTGCTGACCGTGGGACTGATGTGCGCAGCCGGAACGGCCGCTGCGGCCGACTGGCCCACGACCTACAAATTCGACAATGGCGACCAGGTCAGCCTGACCGGCAATTTCGCTTACGACCAGAACCATTTCAGCGGCGACGATGCGCGTTTTGAAAACGCCGACGACCTGCGTCGCAAGGAATTCGGCGTGCTCTACAAGCGCGATGGCGTGTTCGATGCCGGCGCCACCTACGATTTCCAGTCGCACCTGTGGCTGGACATCTACGCGCGCTTCCAGACCAAGGCCTGGTTCGGCAAGGACTACGGCGCGATCCGCGTGGGCTATTTCAAGACGCCGGTGGGCCTGGATTCGGTCGGTGCCTCGCGCGCGATCTCGTTCCTGGAGGCGCCGCTGGCCACGCAGGCCATCTACGAAGGCCGCCGCACCGGCGTGGAATACGCCTTCACCCGCAAGACCTACAACTTCCAGCTGCAGGGTTTTGCAGGGCGCGACGTGGAAGGCAAGAACCACGGCACCACCATGGCCGGCCATTTCGCCTGGACCCCGCACAAGACCGACGGTGACGTGATCCACCTGGGCCTGGCCTACTCGGTGGAAAACCCCGAAGCCACCTCCGGCCGCGTGCGCGCCAAGATCGAAGCCGGCCTGACCGATACGCGCCTGATCGACAGCGGCGCGCTGCCCGGCACCACGCACATCGAACGCGGCGGCCTGGAGTTCATCCGCATCGCCGGCCCGTTCACCGTGCTGGCCGAGCACCTGGAAGAGAACGTCGCCCGCGATGGCTTCAGTGACTTCCGTGCGCAGGGCAACACGGTCTACGGCAGCTGGGTGGTCACCGGTGAATCGCGCGCCTACAGCGCCGGCACGCTGGGCAACGTCACGCCCAAGGGCCCGGCCGGCGCGGTCGAACTGCTGCTGCGCTACAGCGATCTGGACCTCAACGATGGCGACCTGCAGGGCGGCTACCAGCACGACTGGACCGTGGGCGCCAACTACTACTTCAGCAAGCACTTCAAGGTCCAGGCCAACTACATCAAGGCCAGCAGCCGCCGTGCAGGCGTCGAATTGGATCCCAACGCGTTCGAGATGCGCGCGCAGGTGATGTTCTAAGCCACGCACTCCCCTGCGGAAGATGCACCAGAGGCGGGCCCGCAAGGGCCCGCCTTTTTCCTGCGCGATGACCGGGCCTGCGATGGGCTTTGCGCGCGGGCAAGCGCCCGGTCACACTGTTGCAACAATCACCTGCGCCAGCCTCCCCACGGTGCGACGCGGACGTTGAGACATCCTTCCGTTCGGTTGCGTCTTCATGCCTGCAAATCCGTTTGTGTCCGTCCTGGCCCGGCTGCGTCCGGTGCTGGTCTTCTTCCTGATCGGCCTGGTCCTGCTCAGTGGCGCGCGGCTGGCGCTGTCGCTCTGGCATGGCGAGGCGGTCAGTGCGGTGCACGGCTGGGTGCCGGTGCTGGTGCAGGGCGTGCGCGTGGACATTGCCACGCTGTGCCTGCTGTATGGCTTTGCCGCGATCGGTGCGGTGCTGCTGCCGCGCACTGGCTGGCTGGGCAAGGTGTGGACCGCCGCGTTGAGGGCGTGGCTGGTGCTGGCGACCTGCGTGCTGGCCTTCATGGAGCTGTCCACGCCGGACTTCATGACCGAATACGGCCTGCGCCCCAATCGCCTGTTCGTCGAATACCTGATCTATCCGCGCGAGGTGGCCAGCACGCTGATCAAGGGCCATGCCTTCAGCCTGGTGCTGGGCATCGTGGTGGTGGCGCTGGTGGGCTGGGCCGGCTGGCGCCTGGCCGGCAAGCTGCTGGCGCGCCCGCTGCCGTCGCGCACGCATCCGTTGTTGCGGCTGGCGGCGGCGTTCGTGCTGTTGCTGGTGGCCTTTGTCGGCGTGCGTTCCAGCGTCGGGCATCGTCCGCTGAATCCGGCCATGGTCGCCTTCAGCGTCGACCCGACCGTCAACGTGCTGCCGTTGAACTCGTTCTACTCGGCCGCCTACGCCAGCCTGGATCTGCTGCGCGCCAGCGATAGTTCGCGCCTGTACGGCAACATGCCGCTCGACCAGGTCCTCGCCCAGCTGCGCGCCGATGGCGGGCTGCCGGCCGACGCCTATGTGTCGTCGACGTTGCCGACGCTGGCCGTGCGCCCACCCACGTATCAGGGCCGGCCACGCAACCTGGTGATCGTACTGGAAGAGAGCCTGGGCGCGCAGTTCATCGGCAGCCTCGGCGGCCTGCCGCTCTCGCCCAACTACGATCGCCTCAGCGGCCAGGGCTGGGCGCTGGATCATCTCTACGCCACCGGCACGCGATCGATCCGCGGGATCGAAGCGGTGGTGACCGGCTTCACGCCCACGCCAGCGCAGGCGGTGGTCAAGCAGCCACGCAGCCAGCGCGATTTCTTCACCCTGGCCGAGCTGCTGGGGCGTCGCGGTTACGACACCACGTTCTTCTACGGCGGCGAAAGCCATTTCGACAACATGCGTGGGTTTTTCCTGGGCAATGGCTTTGATCGGATCATCGACCAGAACGAGTACGTCGATCCTGTGTTCACCGGCTCGTGGGGCGTGTCCGACGAGGACCTGTTCGCCAAGGCCGATACCGAATTCCGCGCGCTGCAGGCGCAGGGCAAGCCGTTTTTCGGGCTGGTGTTCAGTTCGAGCAACCACGATCCGTTCGAGTTTCCCGATGGCCGTATCGATCTCTACGAGCAGCCCAAGCAGACCCGCAACAACGCGGCCAAGTACGCCGACCACGCCATCGGCACGTTCTTCAAGAAAGCGATGGCCTCGCCCTACTGGGACGACACGGTGTTCCTGGTCGTGGCCGATCACGATTCGCGCGTGTTCGGCAAGAACCTGGTGCCGATCTCCAATTTCCACATTCCCGGCCTGATCCTGGGCGGCGGCATTGCCCCGCGCCGGGACGACCGCATCGTCAGCCAGATCGACCTGGCGCCGACGCTGCTGTCGCTGATCGGCATCGGCGATCCAACGCCGATGATCGGGCAGGACCTGACCCATGCCGACAAACTCCGGCCCGGCCGCGCGCTCATGCAGTACGACCGCAACTTCGCGCTGATGCAGGGCCAGGACGTGGTGATCCTGCAACCGGGCAAGCCGGCTGCGAGCTTCCGTTACGACACCCGCGCCGACCAGCTCACGCCGGTGGCGCCGCTGCCCGCACTCACCCGCGCCGCACTGGCGCACGCCCTGTGGGGCACGCAGGCCTACGAGCAGGGCCTGTACCGGTTGCCGCCGGCCAGGTAGGTAGCGACCGGTTCCGGTCGGTGCGCGCGCCGGGTTGGGAGATGCGACGCGCGGACAGGTTGCGCAGTTTGGTGGTGGTGGTGCGGGCGATGTCCTGCCACCGCATCGGTGTGGTCACCAGCGAGCATGGCCACGCACGGCGCAATCCCGCCCATGCGAGGGAGCGCGATCGCGGCGCCGGCCCATCCCGGGTCTGGCCCAGACGCCGCCGCGTTGGCCTTGGAGCAGGTCGCCACGCAAACCAAAAGGCGACCCTTGGGCCGCCTTCGGTCTGTTGCAGAGGATGGCGCCTCAGAGCGCGTAGCCGAACTGCTGCTTGAACTGGTCGTTGAACTCGTCGAAGTCGAAGCGCTGGTTCTGGGTGCCGGGATGCTCGACCTTCAGCGCGCCCATCAGGTTGCCCATGCGGCCGATGGTCAGCCAGTCGCAGCCCTTCTCGATCCCGAAGATCAGCCCGGCGCGGAACGCGTCGCCGCAGCCGGTCGGGTCGACCACGCGGCGTTCGTGCGCCGGCGGCACGTCGTAGGTCTTGCCCGGGGTGTGCACCAGCGCGCCCTTGGGGCCCTGGGTGGTGATGTAGGCCTTGACCCGGCTGACGATGGCTTGCTCGTCCCAGCCGGTGCGCTCCTGCAGCAGGTTGGACTCGTAGTCGTTGACCACCACGTAATCAGCCTGCTCGATGAAGGTGCGCAGCTCCGGGCCATTGAACAGCGGCATGGCCTGGCCCGGGTCGAAGATGAAGGGCACGCCGCCGGCGGAAAATTCCTCGGCGTTCTGGATCATGCCTTCGCGCCCGTCCGGTCCGACCAGGCCGATGGTGACGCCGGGGACGTCCTTCACGTGGTTCTCGTAGGACCGCATCATCGCGCCCGGGTGGAAGGCGGTGATCTGGTTGTTGTCGTGGTCGGTGGTGATGAACGCCTGCGGGGTGAACAGCTCATCGATCACCTTGACGTGGGTCAGGTCGATGCCCAGGGTCTCGAAATGCTCGCGATACGGGCCGAAATCCTGGCCCACCGTGCCCATGGGCAGCGGCTTGCCGCCCAGCAGGTGCAGGTTGTAGGCGATGTTGCCGGCGCAACCGCCGAATTCGCGGCGCATGCGTGGTACCAGGAACGACACATTCAGGATGTGGACCTTGTCCGGGAGGATGTGGTTCTTGAACTGGTCCGGAAACACCATGATGGTGTCGTAGGCGAGGGAACCACAGATCAGTGCGGACATGGCGGCCTTGG
>JBIIHJ010000464.1:0-6211 GCA_044235875.1 Pseudoxanthomonas sp. | reverse complement strand
CAAAGCTGCTTTCAGTATCCCGATGGAGGCTGCCGATGAAAGCACGGAGCTCAACGAAATGCCCGCTGGACCACGCTGGGCCTCACGCGTCAGATCCGCCATCTCGGCCCGCCTTCCGCTGAGATACCGATCGTAACTATCCATCGTCAGCTGCAGGTTCATCGCATCGATCTGTTGCTGCGCCTGGAGCGCTAGCAGGCGATTGGTGTTGGACTGCAACTGTCCGTATTCGTTCGGATCCCCCGAATTGATCGCTGCTCGCTCTTGCGTGATGGCTTTCAGCTGTTCCTGGCGATCCTTCGCGAGATCAAGCATGTCAAGGAGATAATTAAAAAGTTTGTTTTCGCGCTTGACGATGTCCTGACAGATCGGCCGCTGCGTCGCATTCAAAGGATTGGTGGTCTCATCCCTGCAGCGCTTTGCCATGTACTGCTCGTCCTGGCGCTTTTCCAATTTTCCGTCAGTGCTTCCACCCTGCTGACCTGATTTTCCGTTCTGCAACGAAAAACTTTCCTTTTCGGTGGTTTCGAAACTCTTGCCGTTCACGTTCGACTGCTTGTAGATCTTGTCCAGTCGCTCGTTGATATCTTTTTTCATATTGTCGATGCCGGTATGCGTATCGGCATCGGTCACTTCCCACTGTGCAAATGCCGGTGCGCAGACAAACAGGAGACCCACGAACGCGAAGGCCTTGGTCAAGCGCTTAGTGGCGCCGGCTATCGAAAAGGGAAATTTGTGCAAGCGCATTGGGGTGTCCTTCATCTGAAAGTTAAGCATTCGCCACAGCATTACGACCAGCGCGCCCAGTTGAGCGCCCTCCCTTGCCAGAGCCCTTACGATTCTCGTAGAACAAGTCAAGCCACTCTTCCGGAGTCAGATCGCCAGCCGGCTTCTCAAGCTCGATCGAACGCTGCGCCAGCACCTGATGCATAACTTCGATGTTGTCCGTTGATGCAGAGATCACCGAAAGTGCGTCGTCCAGGCCGCGCAGATTGAGTTGGCAGACAACCGAGCCATGGCCTTGTTTGACCAGAAAGCATCGCGAACGCTCGTCCAGGCTCACGACCACCTGATACTCGGCATCCGTCAGTTTCAAGCCCTCAATGTAGTCCTCGCGACTGGCATTGGGATTTGGCAAAAGAATGAGCGTGGCCGTTTGCTCGATCAGTGCCGCAGAAATATCGCTGGCCAAAGCATCCTCTGGGCTTTGCGTCGCAAATATGCCTAGGCCATTCTGCTTACGAATGGTCTTCTGCTTGTTCTTGGCAAACTCCTTCAATCCACCCTTGCCATCCAGAATCTTCCAGAATTCGTCCATGACGTAGATCAATGGACGTCCGTCGATCAACTCTTCCAGACGGTGCAGCAGGTAATTGATGACGGGCGCGCGAACTTCGGGATTATCGATGATGTCCGTATAATCGAAGCCAACGATATTGGCCTTCTGCAGATCGATCGTATCGACCGGATTATCGAAGACCCAGCCCAGTGAGTTGCCAGCAGTCCACTTCCGAATACGTGCGTACAATCCGTCGTCACCCATGTTGGGTAGACTTTTCTGGAAATTCGTCATCGTGCGGAGACGCATCGGCGTGTCGAGCATATTCTCGACCGCGCGGAAAATTTCCTCGTCCTCCCGTGCGGTATATGCAACCTTGCCGGCGAGCACCTTGATCAGATCGGCAAGAAATTGGAGGTTGGCTTCGTTGCGTTCGCATTGGAACGGGTTGAAGCCCGTCGGCTGACCATTCTCCAGCGCCATGTAGTTCCCGCCGCATGCGCGGACGAAGATCTCGGCACCTCGATCCTTGTCGAAGAAAAAGATGGTCGGCGAAGGCTTGTACTTCTGCACCTGACTGAGAAGAAAGTTGATCAGCGCGGTCTTGCCGGTGCCGGACTTGCCGATGACCATGGTGTTGGCAATGGCCTTTTCGCCAAACGAGTTTTCCGCCGGATGCGTAGCATGGAAATTAAAGTAGTACGGCTGTCCGTTGGTCGTTTGCAGCGTGGTGATGCACTCGCCCCAGGGGTTGTTCTCCTTCTTGCCCGTTGCAAAATTATGCAGGGGGGACAACCCAAGAAAGTTCAGCGAGCTGACGTTGGCCGGGCGCGTCCTGAATTTCCAGTTCCCCGGCAGCTGCGAGTAGAAGGATGCCGTAACAGCCAGGTCTTCCTTGGCCGAAACAAAGCCTGCGTTCGAAAGCTCCGCACGCGCCGTCGCCACGTTCTGCTGCAGCTTGGCTTGGCTGTCGGCATACAGGGCCATGACGAAATGGTACTCGCCCAGGACAAAGTTGCCCGACGACAACTGATCCATCGCATGGTCCAACTCGATAATCTGGCTGACTGCCTTGTCGCCCGAGGAGATCATCATGCCCTTGGTGCGATCGAGCACCTTGAGCGCGTCATGGCGGCCCATCGGGCTGAATGAGTGACTCATGACATATTCAAAATCAAGATACTTCAAGCCATTGAGGATGCCCGGGTAGGTCCCGTCGGGATACTCCTTGACGTTGAGAATGGCGCCATAATGCTTCTCCCCATTGGGCGCTGCGATGATGTAATCGCCCGTCTTCGCCGAAAACAGGTGTTTACTGACTGGCAGATAATCCTTTACCGAAGCGCCAAGCACAGGCACCGGTTCGGTGACGCGATTCAAGATATAGCCCAGGAATTCCAGGGTCTCCGAGAACACGACGCCATTCCTGGCTTCGTACATGCCAAGGCGGTAAGGAGAGTAGTCCTTCAGCACGGCTTCTACGTTGCCGGCCAGCTCCAGGACCTTATCAACCGCCTGCTCTTCCATAGCACGCAGTCGATCTGTGTTATCCGTTTTTTCCACGAACGACTTGCCGCCGACCACGGGCCGATAAAGCAGCGTCAAGTACATCTCGTTGCGCATGACCTTCTGGCGGGACAGACTCTCGAAATAGTCGTCCGAAAGCTGCTGGTTGAAACGGTGCGCAAAGTTGCTGCGTTGCTTGATGCTACCGCGGCGCCTGACGTCGTGGACCCAGAACGCCACGTTGACGAAATCGGGGGCACGCAGCGTCTGCAGCATGCGGTTGAATGTATTGTGTCGATGCTCCAACTCCCATTCTTCCCGGCCGACGAACGGCAGCCCGCCCAAATGCCAGGTCAGCATGTAATCCCCGCCCGTGGTCTTGACCACGGACTGGGCCACGTGGCTGGAATACGGGATGAACTCACTCATGGAAGAATCTGGATTAAACATACAACCATCCTGACGAACTGCTTGGCGGGCCATCGTGCCGGACGACCCGACGGCGTGAAACGGATTACTTGGGGGCGGGCTTCTTGCGATACGGATTGGGCGAGAACACCCAGAGCCCATCATTGTCGCGGATATTTCTGGTGCGCATGCGGAACTGGATCCGTAATCCCAGCAGCCGGAAGATCATCTCATCGCGCCTGGCCATCTGGCGCATGACGAAAATCACCACAGGAAGCGCCAACAGCCACAGCAGGTTGCCACTGTACATGGCGAAAAGGAGCGTGCCGCCTGCTCCGACAAAGAACGGAACATACGGCACGCCCATGAACATCGCCGGCCGCGTGCAACCGCGGAACATGATGTTCTTCTGCATCAGTTAGGCCAGCTTGTCGACGGACTGGATCACCATGACGGTGGCGTCGTTCTTCATGCACTTACCCGAATTTTCGTTGTCCGGCATGATCATCGCAGCGATCTGGCCAGCGGCGCCGATCAACAGGCCGCCAATCAGGATCGGGGCCACGTCACTGATGCGCTTGTGGGCGAATGCGATCTGATAGCCAGCGAAGATCACCGCGATGGTCACCACCGCAATTGAGGCAATGGTCAACAAATTGTTGACGCTGCCCAGGAATCCGCAAACACTATCTTCGGTATCGCTGTAACCATCGTTACCTGCGAATGCTGGCGCCGCCACCATAGCACCCACAAACAACGCGGCTTTCAACAGCGTTTTACCGGTCAAGGCGGCGTTGACCGGGGAAATGAAATAATTCTGCTTGCTCATGTGAATCTCCTTGGCTCTAGGGTGGATGGGGGAAATGCCTCCCCGGTGTTGGCGCCCGCGGTAGCGGGCGCAAAGAAGCTAAAACACGAATGCGTTGTCACCTGGCTCCGGAATTTTTTCCGTGCCGCCTGCTTCTGCGATCTGCGGTGAGGCCGATGGTGCGGACAGCAACGAAGGCTCGGCGGGTTTCGACGCAATGGGCGCCATGGGGAACACCGGACCGCTGCGCGTTAATCTGACGGCGCCCTCTGCCCCTGGCTTGGGGTTTGCGGGGGAGGAGACCATTGCCGGAACCTGTTGGATCGCTGCCACGGCGCGCTGAGCGCCTGCCGCGGACTTTGGCACAGCTTGTTCGCTGCCGCCTGTCAGGGCTGATACCGAGAGCTCACCCGGTTCGCTGCCTGCGCTCATCCTGCGCGAGGCCATGGTTGCCGCTGGCGACGATGCCAGGCCGGGGGCGGAATCCGTAGACCCGGCAAGCGGGATGGCGCGACCGGATGGATAGCCTGCCTGCTGCCCCGCGATCGATGCGAAGACCTTCTGGACATACCCGTGTCGGTAGCCTGTCGTGAAGTTACCAGAGTAGTAGCAGCTGAAGGCACTGCCCCAGTCGCCCTTCGCACGTGCGTGACAGTCGGCCAGGATCCGAGAGCCGGCACGGAGGTTGACGCACCCGTCAAATGCCTGCACGTAGGACGCGACACCGTATTTAGTCAGGTTGTAGCGATTCACCTGAGCCAAGCCAACCGAAAAATTATACCCACGACTTTCCAGCATTTCGGCAGTCGATACGGCCTCGGCAAGGCTACGAGGCTGGCGCACGAGACGGCCACCCACCACGCCGATGGCATAGGGGTTGGCGGACGACTCGACCTGCACCACATGGTGCATGACATCCGCGGGAACCGACAGATTTTGGCATTGCATCATGTCCGCGAAGGGGAACATGCGCGCCTCCTTTGCCCGTAAGTCGAAACGGAACCAACAGCGATCCTGAGTCGGCGGCTACGTCGCTCAATGACATAGCGCGTCGAATGATCCGTCAGCACAGAATCGGTTGTCAATTTGTTCATGTGCAGCCCGGACAGAGAAAGAAGGCAAAATGATTCGGTAAATCCTGGTATGTGATGTATATCAACTTCTAATCCGTGAAGGCGCGGTCAGGGCTGAAGTCGATGCCCGTGATGTAGCGCCCACCTGCGTGCGCCTTGATGTGCACCACGATATCGATGGTCATCATCAACAATCGCTTGATCACGCCAAATTCCAGCCCCGCTCCTTCAGCAGACGCTTTCACCATCAGGGCCAACTGGTCCCAGGTCTGCGTGATGCTTCCGGAATGACAGCTTGTGATCGAGCCCGGATGGCCTGATGCGCAGTTGCGGATGAAATAGAACGATTCGTCGCCACGCAGCTCGGCCAGGATGATCCGGTCCGGCTTCATGCGAAGACACGCTTCCATGCAACTTTTCGCGGTCACGTTGCTGGTGCTCTGTCCGCCCTTCGAATACAACAGGTGCACCACATTGGGCTGTTCGATGAACAGTTCACGCGCGTCTTCGATGGTGACCAGCCGCTCTTCGCGCGGAATGTGGTGCACAAGCGCCTTCATGAAGGTGGTCTTGCCGCTTCCGGTGGCACCCGCCACAACGATGTTCTTTTTGTACAGGACCGCCTTGCGAAAGAACTCAGCGTAGTTGCGCTGGCGACGGAGCTCGAGGAGCTCTTCGTCGTGGGTACTCAGTGAAAGCGTACCCTCCAGGATCTGATCAAAGAATCCTTGTTGCTGGTACTGGTCCAACGTACGCGTCTGGTGCGAAGGCAAGCGGATCGTGATCGAAACCTTGCCTGGATCACACGCAGGAGGGATCACGAACTGCGCGCGCTGGCCCGTCGGAAACGTCAATGAAACCACCGGATCGGCATCGGTGATGCGCTGGCCCGTGTTGCTCTCGTTGACCACCGCCGTGCAGAACTGGCGCGCACGTTCGAAATTCAATGAAGGCACGTCGACCCGCTGCCATCCTTCCCGCCCTTCCAGATACAGCTCGCCGGGGCGATTGATGCAGATTTCAGTCACGTCCTTGGACGACATGTATTCGCGGATGCCAAGCACCTCGTACTGATAATCGAGGAACTCATTGGAAACCTGGGCCATCGGGCCTTCGGTGACACCCGTATCCATGATC
>JBIIHJ010000242.1:0-6216 GCA_044235875.1 Pseudoxanthomonas sp. | reverse complement strand
CCCGTTCGTGCGCCTGGATACGCTGATCAACGGCGACAAGGTCGATGCGCTGAGCCTGATCGTGCACCGCAGCCATGCCGATCGTCGCGGCCGCGAACTGACCGAGAAGATGCGCGAACTGATCCCGCGGCAGATGTTCGACGTGGCCATCCAGGCGGCGGTCGGCGCACAGATCATCGCCCGGTCCACGGTCAAGGCGATGCGCAAGAACGTGCTGGCCAAGTGCTATGGCGGCGACATCAGCCGCAAGAAGAAGCTTCTGGAAAAGCAGAAGGAAGGCAAGAAGCGCATGAAACAGGTCGGCCGGGTGGAAATCCCGCAGGAAGCCTTCCTGGCCGTGCTGCAGGTGGACAGCAAGTAACGATCCCGTTGGCGTGGCGCCCCGATGGCGCGCCCGGCCTGTGACCGCCGGCACTCCCGGTCTTTGAAGTTCTAGGAAAAGCGATGGTCTGGTTCGAAACAATCCTGGTGGTGCTCACCCTGCTGACCGGCGTGATCTGGCTGGCGGACAAGCTGTTCCTGGCCAAACGCCGCGCCGCCCGGGCCGGGCTGCTGGAAGAAGAGCCGGTGCTGGTGGACTACTCCAAGGCGTTCTTCCCGGTGCTGGCGATCGTGCTGGTGTTGCGCAGCTTCGTCGCCGAGCCGTACAAGATCCCGTCGGCCTCGATGATGCCCAACCTGCTGATCGGCGATTTCATCCTGGTCAACAAGTTCTCCTACGGCCTGCGCCTGCCGATCACCAACACCAAGTTCATCCCGCTGGGCGAGCCCAAGCGCGGCGACGTGGTGGTGTTCAAGCCGCCGATGGACCCTGAGAACAACTGGGTCAAGCGTATCGTCGGGCTGCCGGGCGACACCATCAGCTTCACCGGCAACACCTTGTCGGTGAACGGCACGCCGGTGACGTACAAGCCGCTGGGCACTTACGACGGCCGTGGCCTGCCGCCGGGCAGCGACCGGGTGACCCTGCTGCAGGAAGACCTGCCGGGCCGCACCCACACCCTGTACGAAGACCTGGGCCGCTATACCGGCGAGGGCAGCTGGACGGTGCCGGCCGGCCACTATTTCGTGATGGGCGACAATCGTGATAATAGCGAGGACGGCCGTCTGTGGACGGACACGCACTTCCTTCCGGAAGCCAATCTCAGGGGAAAGGCGTTCCTGATCTGGCTCAATTGCGAGGGGTGGTTCTGCAAGAACGGATTCGATCCGTCCCGCATCGGGCACGGCATCGAATGATCTGATTGTCCTAAAGGGGAGTGGGGAACGACATGAAGCGCAACCAAAGTGGCATCACGCTGATCGGGTTTGTCATCACGCTGGCGGTGGTGGGATTTGCCGCGTACGTCGGCATGAAGCTGTTTCCGATGTATGAGGAGTATTACTCGGTCAAGGCTGCGGCCAAGGGCCTGGCGGAACAGCCCGGCGCGGGGGACATGGACCCGGCGCGCCTGGAGGATTTCTTCTTCCGCCGCCTGGACATCAACTATTCCGAGAACGTCAAGCCGGAGAACGTGAACTTCAAGCGGATCGAGGGCGGTTGGGCCATGCACGTGCAGTACGAGGTGCGCCGCCCGATCGTTGGCAACCTGGACGTGGTCGGCAAGTTCGATACCACCCAGGAGATCAAACGGGGTGGTGGTGGCGAAGGCTGAACCCCGCGCCGGCAGTGACCGCATCGGCCATCGTTTCGCCGATGCGCAGCTGCTGGCCCAGGCGCTGACCCATCGCAGTGCCGGCACGCCGCACAACGAGCGGCTGGAGTTCCTGGGCGACGGGATCGTCAACCTGCTGATCGCCGAGGTGTTGTTCCAGCGCTGGCCCAAGGCCGACGAAGGCGCGCTGACCCGCGCCCGCGCCGAGCTGGTCCGCGAAGCCTCACTGGCCACCATCGCGCGCGAACTCGAACTGGGCGCGCGCCTGACCATGGGCCCGGGCGAAATGAAGTCCGGCGGGCATCGCCGCGATTCGATCCTGGCCGACGCCGTGGAAGCAGTGGTGGCGGCGATCTATCTCGATGCCGGTTTCGAGGCCTGCCGCGACCGGGTGCTGCCGTGGTTCGAGACCGCCCTGGCCGCGCTGCCGGTCGGCAAGCCGGAAAAAGATCCCAAGACCCGTCTCCAGGAATGGCTGCAGGGCAAGCAGAAGTCGCTGCCCAGCTACGAGCTGGTTTCCGAAACCGGCGAAGAACACGCCCGTCATTTCCAGGTCCGCTGCAGTACCAGCGACCCCACGTTGTCGGCCGTTGGCGAAGGCAATTCGCGCAGGGTCGCTGAACAGGCTGCCGCAGCCGGTGTCATCAGCCAGTTGCCGCGCAAGTAAGCCTGCTCGCGATTTCGGTCGCGTCCTCTGCAGAGCCGAGCCTGCTTGGCTGGACCTTTCCGGGAATGCCCCAGCCGAGTCCCCAAAAGGGGATTGCCACAAGCTGGCGGCCCAACAAGGGAAGGTCACGATCATTCGCACTCATCCCCCGCACGCTCTAAGCTTCTCGCCATGACTACCCCACAACCCCACCGCAGCGGCAGCGTCGCGGTCATCGGCCGTCCCAACGTCGGCAAATCCACCCTGACCAATGCGTTGGTCGGCGCCAAGGTGTCGATCACTTCCAGCCGCCCGCAGACCACGCGCCACCGGCTGCTGGGCATCGCGACCTTCCCGGAGGGGCAGATCGTGCTGGTCGACACGCCTGGCCTGCACAAGCAGCAGGGAAAATACTCGGCCTCGGCCATGAGCCGGGTGATGAACCGTGCTGCGCGCGGTGCGCTCGAAGGCGTCGATGCCGGCCTGCTGGTGATCGAAGCAGGCCGCTGGGACGAGACCGACACCCTGGCCTACAACGTGCTCAGCGATACCGAGATCCCGGTGATCCTGGTGATCAACAAGGTCGACCGGCTCAAGGAAAAATCCGAACTGTTGCCATTCCTGGCGCAGATCACCGAGGGCCGCAGCTTCGCCGCCGTGCATCCGATTTCGGCGTTGAAGAAGAATGGCCTGGATGCGCTGGTGCGCGACGTGCTCTCGCACCTGCCCGAAGCACCGGCGATGTTCGGCGAGGACGAGATCACCGACCGCAGCGAACGTTTCCTGGCCGGTGAACTGGTGCGCGAGCAGTTGATGCGCCAGCTCGGCGCCGAGCTGCCGTATGCGACCACCACCGAGATCGAGAACTTCAGCGTCGACGGCAACATGCTGCGCATCGGTGCGGTGATCTGGGTCGAACGCGAAAGCCAGAAGGCCATCGTCATCGGCAAGGGCGGCGCCCGCTTGAAGGACATCGGCAGCAAGGCGCGCCAGCAGATGGAACATCTGTTCGGCCGCAAGGTGTTCCTGGAGACCTGGGTCCGCGTGCGCGAAGGCTGGTCGGACGACGAGACCGCGCTCAAGGCGTTCGGCTACGAGTGAACACGACGCGGCGCATGTCCTTCATCGCGCCGGTCCTGACGAGTTGCGTCGGGGAGCGTCATGCAGCTCGATGACGTCACCGCCTTTGTCCTGCATACCCGGCCCTGGCGCGAGACCAGCCTGCTGGTGGAAGTGCTGACCGATCGCCACGGACGCATGGGGCTGATCGCACGGGGCGTGCAGGGGCCGAAGCGGCACGTGCTGCGCGCAGCGTTGCAGCCGTTGCAGCACATCCGGTTGAGCGCACAGCTGCGCGGCGAGCTCGGGCGGCTGGTCTCGGCCGAGGCGCTCGATGCGGCGCCGCGCCTGGAAGGCGAGGCGATGCTGGCGGCCTTCTACGTCAACGAACTGATGCTGCGGCTGGTGCCGCGCCAGGATCCACAGCCCGATCTGTACGTGGCCTACGCGAAGATGCGCGCACGCCTGTCCCATGGAGCGGCCCTGGCCTGGACGCTGCGCCGGTTCGAGCGCGACCTGCTCGATTCACTGGGGTTTGGCGTCGGCCTGGATATTGATGGTGACGGTGAGCCGATCGATCCGGCAGCGCGTTATCGCCTGGATCCCGAGCACGGCGCGCGCCGGCTGCTCAGCGAGCGCGCTGGCGAACGTCAGTCCGCGCCGACCGGACAGGCGCTGCTGGCGCTGGCCGCCGACACATTGCCGGCGCCGTCCGACCTGGCTGACCTGCGCCGGGCGATGCGCCAGCTGCTCTCGCATCACCTGGGCCCGCGCGGGCTCAAATCCTGGGAAATGCTGGCTGCGTTGCCGCGCCCGCCGCGCGTGGTTCCCCGCGATCCACCGGCCGACGCCCCGGGCGCCTGAGCTACCGCCGGGTCTGCTGCCAGGCGTCCTGGAATTCGGCCTGGCCGGACAGGTCGGGCAGGCCGATATCCAGGGTCTGCGCCGCCGCCTGCAGGCGGGCGGCCCCCACAAAACCCGTGCTGGCGCGCAGCCGATGCAGCTGCTGATGCGCCGTGGCCCAGTCGTTGTCGGCCAAGGCAGTGGTGATCGCCGTGGCCTGTGCGTCCAACTCCTGCAGGAACAACCCGCGCAGGGTCTGCAGGTGGGTCGCGTTGCCGCCCAGCGCGGCCAGCGCGGTCGCGTCGTCCCAGACCGGCAGGTCGTTGCTGCAGGCGTGCACCGCGACGTCGGGGAGCGGCTCGTCCAGTTCCAGCACGCCCAGCACGGCCTGCCGCAGTGCCGCAGCCGTGACCGGCTTGACGACCACCGCGGCAAACCCCGCGGCGCAGAGCGCGACATGCAGGGCCGGCGAATGGTCGGCGGTGTGGGCCAGCGCGGGCAGCCGCGGCTGGCGCGCGCGCAGGCGCTCCAGCAGCGCCTCGCCGCGGCCGTCGGGCAGATTGGCATCGACCAGGCACAGGTCGAAGATCTGGGTCAACGCCAGGGCTTCGGCCTGGCTGCGCGCGCTGGCCACGGTCGCGGGCAGCGCCTCGAGCGCCACGCGCATGAATTCGTGGGTGGTGGGGTCGTCCTCGACCAGCAGGATCCGTGGCGTCATGGCCGTCTTCCTTCCTGAATTGGCGTCGCGCTGCATGCGGTGATCGTGAGCGCCAGCCGTGCCCGGCGCATCTGCGACAATACGCGATTCCCTGCACGCAGCCAGACCGCCACGTGGCCCGTTCCCCGCGCATCGACAAGACTCCCTTTGAACTCAACGTCCACGACCTGAGCCATGATGGCCGGGGCGTGGCCCGCCGACCTTCCGTCGCCGGTGAATCCGGCAAGGCCGTGTTCGTGTCCGGTGCATTGCCGGGCGAGCGCGTGCTGGTGGAGCAGACCGCCAAGAGCCGCCATTTCGACGAAGCCCGTACGCTGGAAGTGCTGGAAGCTTCGCCCGACCGCGTCACCCCGCGCTGCCCGCATTTCGGCACCTGTGGCGGCTGCGTGCTGCAGCACCTGGAGGAGACCAAGCAGATCGCCGCCAAGCAGCACACGCTGATGGAAAATCTGGAGCGCATCGGCCACGTCACGCCCGAGGCGGTGCTGCCGCCGCTGTGCCAAGGCAGCTGGGGCTACCGTCGCAAGGGCCGGTTTTCAGTACGTCGGGTTGAAAAGAAGGACAAGACGCTGGTGGGGTTTCGCGAGCAGGATCCGCGCTTCGTCGCCGACTTGCGCGAGTGCCATACCGTCATCCCGCAGATCGGCTTCAAGATCGAAGCCCTCAGCGCGCTGGTCGACAGCCTGGACGGCCGTGCGGACATCCCACAGATCGAATTCATCGCCGGCGATGACGCCATCGCCTTCGTCGTGCGCCATCTCAATCCGTTGACGCCGGCGGACCTCGACCGGCTGACCGCCTTCGCTCAGGCCGAGGACTTCGCCATCTTCCTGCAGCCGGGCGGCAACCACACCGTGCATCCGCTGTGGCCGCGCGAGGTGCCGCTGTCGTTCCGCCTGGCGCCGTGGAACGTGGAACTGGCGTTCCGGCCGCTGGACTTCATCCAGGTCAATGCCAAGCTCAACGAGAAGATGATCGCCCACGCCTTTGGCCTGCTCGATCCGCAGCCAGGCGAGCGGGTGCTGGACCTGTTCTGCGGGCTGGGCAACTTCACCCTGCCGCTGGCGCGGCTGGTCGGCGAAGTGGTCGGCGTGGAAGGCGAGGCCGGCCTGGTGGCGCGCGCGCAGGAAAACGCGACGCGCAACGGCCTGGCCAATGCGCAGTTCTTCGCCGCCGACCTGACCCAGGACCAGCGCAACGCGCCATGGATGAAGCAGGGCTTCGACAAGCTGCTGCTGGACCCGCCGCGCTCGGGCGCGATCGATGTGCTCAAGCAGCTGCCGCTGAAAAAATTC
>JBIIHJ010000241.1:0-6247 GCA_044235875.1 Pseudoxanthomonas sp. | reverse complement strand
CTGCGTTGTATTCGAGCAGCTTCGGCGGAGACCTGCCGTCATAGGCCAGGTCCATGCGTCCGTACAGCGCTGGCTCGCGCGCACGCCACGAAGCCTCCACCAGCGTCGCGGCGGCATCACCCAGGCCCAGCGGCGCGTAATCGCCGGTGCGCACGACCTCGTCGACGATCGCCAGGCACATCGCATGCAGTTCGGTGGTCGCATCGTCGATGCGGTCGATCTCATCGGCGCTGAAAGCGTAGTGCGCATCCTCGGTCCAGTAGCCCCCGTTGACGCTGTGGAAGCCGAATCCCATTTCCTCCATCCGCGACTGCCAGTGTCGCCGGGGTTCGCAGCGGCGACGCTCCATCAGCTACCCGCCGCGCGCACGCGCCCGGTGCCGCCAAAGCCGCCGCGGTAACCAGCTTCGATCGCGACCGGGCCGTGATACGACTCGAGCGGACGGTCAACAGCGCTGCTTGACCAGTACCGCGAAGCGCTGCTGCCGTGGCTCTGACTGCGGCACTGGCCGGCACCGGGATCATCGAACCTGCGATTGGCGACGTCCCGCGCGTACCACGGCCCGGCCCAGCGGCCGCGGTCCAGCGTGCAGCGGTCGCCGTAGTCGCAACGGCAGTCGGCCTCGCTGAAATAATGGTTGCGGCGCATCGGATCGGCGGTCGCATCGCGCAGCGCTGGAAAGCCGATCAACGCCAGGATCGCACCGACGGTCCAGACATTGGGTTGCAACAGCAATCTGCCGAGGGTGAGCTTGTCGCGTGCCGATGTGGGGACGGTACCGTGGTAGGCCGGCCGACGCCCACGGCTGGGCTTGCGGCGCGCCACCTCAGTAGCTCATTGCGGCAGCGTTGATCAGCCCGACACCCAGGTGCAATGCCAAGGACAGCAATCCCGCGGCCAGTTCACCGCGCGTGATACGCGCCGGAAACGCCGGCAGCAGCAGGCGCACCGCCAGGTAGGCCGCACCCTGGCCGAGCGCGCCGATGATGGCCCATGTAGCCAGATCCAGCGTATTGACGGCCGAAGCCAGGGCGCTGGCCAGTGGCAGCGCGAATCCCAGCGTGGCGCCGGCCAGCGCCACGGCGGCGGCGGCGTTGCCTTCGCGGATCAGGGCCAGCTCGCGCTGTGGGGTCAGATAGAGATAGGCCAGCACATAGGCGAACAAGCAGCCCAGGCCCATGGCGAAAAAGCCCGCGAACGCGGAAAGTCCCTGCAGGTATTGCATCTTCTTCCTTGGAGCCCGTCGTTAGGGGCCTGCGCACGCTAGCACGCCTGCGTTGCAGGCAGCTAGCGCCGCCGCGCGGCTTACCAGACGCCGGTATTGGGCATCGACGCCCACGGCTCGGCCGGCGGCAGCGCGCCGCCCTTCTGCAGCAGTTCGATGGAGATCAGGTCCGGGCTGCGGACGAAGGCCATGTGGCCATCGCGCGGCGGGCGGTTGATGGTCACGCCCATCGTCTGCAGGTGCGCGCAGGTGGCGTAGATGTCGTCCACCTCGAAGGCCAGGTGGCCGAAATTGCGGGCGCTGCCGTAGTCCTCCACGCTGCCGTCTTCGGCCGGCCAGTTGTAGGTCAGTTCGACCTCGGCCTCGGGATTCTCCGGCGCGCCGAAGTAGACCAGGGTGAAGCGGCCGGCCTGGCTGTCCTTGCGGTGGGTCTCTTTCAGGCCCAGGCCTTGGGAAAAGAATCGCGAGGTCGCATCCAGGTCGTGGACGCGGATCATGGTGTGCAGGTATTTCATCGTGGCGTTGGCTCCGATCGGTACGGCATGGGGGCGCCGGGATCGCTCATTGTAAGAGGCTGCACCAGGCGCTTCAGTCCAGGAACAGATCCGGCAGCAGCGGCTGGCCCGGATCGACGGCATAGCCGGACAGGTCGGTGACCCCGGCCGCAGCCAACACCTGGTCGTCGATCAGGAACTGGCCGCTGAAGCCAGCCGCCTCGCGCACCAGCACCGCGTGGGCCGCATCGGCCATCACCTCGGGCTTGCGGCCGTTGGCCGTGGACACCCCGGGAATCATGTTCAGCGCATCGGTGCCGATCAGGGTGCGCGGCCACAACGCATTGATGGCCACGCCCTGCGGCCCGAACTCGGCCGCCAGCCCCAGCGTGACCAGGCTCATGCCCATCTTGGCGAGCGTGTAGCCGGTATGCGGCCCCCACCACTTGGGGTCAAGCGACGGCGGCGGGCACAGGGTCAGGATGTGCGGGTTCGGCGCCTTCAGCAGATGCGGCAGGCAGGCCTGTGCGCACAGGAAGCTGCCGCGCGCGTTGACCTGCTGCATCAGGTCGAAGCGCTTCATCGGCGTGTCCAGCGTGCCGCGCAGCCAGATCGCGCTGGCGTTGTTGACCAGGATGTCGATGCCGCCGAAGGCCGCCACCGTGGCGGCCACGGCGGCCTGCACCTGGTCTTCCTCGCGGATATCGCATTTCAGCGCCAGGCCTCGGCCACCTGCATCGTCCACGGCTTGGGCGGCGGTGTGGATCGTGCCGGGCAGCTTGGGATTGGGGACTGATGACTTGGCCGCGATGGCGACATTGGCCCCGTCGCGCGCCGCGCGCAGGGCGATGGCCAGACCGATGCCGCGCGAGGCGCCGGTGATGAAGAGGGTCTTGCCTGACAAGGTGGTCATGGAAGCGCGCCTGTTGTGGCGGGCCCGGCCAATCGGCCCGCGAGGTCCGGAAGTCTAACGGGCCAGACAGGGGCGACTTCCTATAATGCAGCCGATGGATTCCTGGTTCGATGGACTGCTGGACTGGATCACCGCACATCCGGTCGCAGCCGGTGCGGTGGTGTTCCTCATTGCCCTCTCCGACGCGTTGATCATCGTCGGTGCGATCGTGCCGGCGCTGCCGCTGCTGATCGGGGTGGGCGTGCTGATCGGCCTGGGCGAGCTGTCCGGCCCATATGCGGTGATCTGCGCAGCACTGGGGGCCTTCGTCGGCGACGGCGTGAGTTTCTACGTGGGCCGGCGCTGGGGCACGCAGCTGCGCGGGCACTGGCCCTTCAGCAAATATCCACAATTTCTGGAACGCGGCGAGCGGCTGTTCCGGCGCAACAGCACCAAGGCAATCTTCGTGGCCCGCTACGTGGGGCCGATCCGCCCCTTCGTTCCGGCCGTTGCCGGTATGGCGCACATGCCGCTGCGCCGCTACCTGCCGGTGAGCGCGGCCGCGGGCCTGTCCTGGGGCGTGCTGTTCCTGCTGCCGGGCTGGGCGCTGGGCCATGCCTACGAGGCGGTGGCGGCCGTGGCCGGGCGATTGGCGGTGGTAGTCGCGCTGCTGCTGGTGGTGCTGGCGTTGATCTGGGCGGTGGTGTTGTACAGCTACCGCTGGTTCGCCGATCACGCCGACGCGCTGCTGGCGCGCGGGCTGGCCTGGTCGCGCGCGCATCCAGTGATCGGGCGGTATTCGGTGGCGGTATTCGATCCCAACCGGCGCGAAACCGTCTCGCTGGCGGTACTGGCCGTGGCCCTGCTGATGCTGGCCTGGGTGCTGTTCGGCTTCATGGCACTGGTGGTCGGCCACGGCAAGCCGCTTGCCTTGGATCTGTGGCTGTTCGAACTGATGCACAGCCTGCGCAACCCGCTGGCGGACCGGCCGCTGGCGGCGATCGCCGCGATCGGCGATGCCGACGTGCTCACGCCCGCGGCGCTGGCGGTCCTGGGTTATCTGGCCTGGCGTCGGCGCTGGCTGGCCGCCGGTCATTGGTTGGCGGCCATTGCCTTCGGCCTGGCGCTGACCGCCTGGCTGGGCGCGGTGATCGACATTCCCAAGCCGCCGACGGTAGCCAGCGGGTTCGGCTTCCCGTCGATCGCGGTGACGATGAGCACGATCATCTTCGGTTTCTTCGCGGTGCTGATCTCGCGCGAACTACCGGGGCGCGACCGGGTCTGGCCCTACCTGCTGGCCGGCGTCGTCGTGGCCACGATCGGGTTCGCCCGCGTCTACCTGGGCGCGCACTGGTTGAGCGATGTGGTCGGCGGCACCCTGCTGGGCGTGGTCTGGCTGTTGATCCTGGGCGTGGCCTACCGCCGCCGCACGACCCGCTCGATGTGGATCAAGCCGCTGGCGTGGATCTTCTATGGCGTGTTCGCCATCGCGGCGCTATGGCATGGGCCGCGCGCGGTGGATGGCATGCTCAACCGCTTCGATGCCACGCCCGTGCTGGCCTCGCGCCCATTGGCCGACTGGTGGCAGGACGCCTGGCGCGTGCTGCCGGCCACCCGCAACGAATTCGACGACGAGCAGCGCTGGCCGCTGGACGTCCAGGTCGCCGGTCCGCTGCAGCCGCTGGTGCATCGCCTGCAGGCCGATGGCTGGCGCCTGCAACCGCAGGCTGGCTGGGAACGCGCCCTGCAACTGCTCAAGGCCGGCGTGCCGCCACGCGAGCATCCGGTACTGCCGGCGACGCTGGATACACGCGCCGAAAGCCTGCTGATGCTCAAGCCAGGCCCGCGTCCCGACCAGCAGTACGCGCTGCGCCTGTGGGCGACGCCGCTCCTGCTGCAACCGGACCAGACCCCGCTGTGGATCGGCGGCGCGCAGACGCTGCGGCACCAGACCCTGTTCGGGCTGATCGGCATCTGGCGACCGCTGCCCGATGCCGACGCTTCGCTCGGCGTGCTCAGCCAGGCCGTCCAGGATCTGCCGCAGGCGACCTCGCCGCATCCGGCCACCGCGTTGCCGGTGTTGCGCCTGCGGACAGATCAGGCCAGGCCCGAACCGCTGGCGCCGCCGCGCCCCTGAGCCTGAACCCACCCGGCCTTCAGGCCATAAGCGCCAGCAGGCGATCCAGCCGCGCGTGCGGATCGTCTTCCTGCAGCACGGCCAGGCGCTGGGCATCGCTGAGCGGCAGCAGCTCGGCCAGCCGCCAGCCCACCCACGCGGCGCTGTCCAGATCGTTGGCGCGCATGCCGGGCGGGGTGGCGCCGGCTTTCTCGAAGATCTTTTCCAGGACCGTGGCCAGCAGGCCGTGCTCGGGACGCAGTTCGTCGTCGCTTTCCGGCTCGCACCAGTCCACCTCACCGACCACCACGCCGTTGTCGCGCACGCGCGTGCGCTGCACGTGGAAACGACGGCCGCCGCGCAGACGCAGGTTGAGCAGGCCATCTGCGCCAGTGGCGAAATCCTCGATGGTCGCCTCGGTGCCGTAGGCCGCCGGCGTGGCCGGCTTGCCGGACTCATCGCCTTCCAGGATCAGGCACACGCCGAAGCCGCGACCGCTGCGGCCGCACTCGCGGATCAGGTCCAGATAGCGACGTTCGAATACACGCAGCCCCAAACCGGCGCCAGGCAACAGCACGGTGTGCAGCGGGAACAGCGGCAACGATTCGGAAGCGGGCATGGGCTGGAGTGTAAACACGCCGCGCCAGGCAGGCCTGCACACGGCTTATACGAACAGGATCAGTCCTTCAACGCGGCCAGGAAACGGCGCGGCGCACCGTCGAAGCCACCATTGGACATGAAGACCACCTGGTCGCCCGGCCGCACCAATCCACGCAAAGCCTCGATCAATGCATCGGTATCGGGCACCGCGCGCGCATCACCGCGCACCTGCGCGATCACCTTGCCCGCATCCCACGCCAGCTCCGGGCGATGCAGGAACACCACCGCATCGGCGCCGTCCAGCGAGGGCGCGAGCGCCTGGGCATGCGCGCCCAGGCGCATCGAATTGCTGCGCGGCTCCATCGCCACCACGATGCGGGCCTTGCCCACCTTCGCGCGCAGCCCTTCAAGCGTGGTCGCGATCGCGGTCGGGTGATGGGCAAAATCGTCATAGACGGTGATGCCGTCGTGCAAGCCGATCACTTCCAGGCGGCGCTTGACGCTGCGGAAACCGGCCAGCGCCGGGATCACCCGGGCGATTTCCACGCCAACCGCATTGGCCGCCGCCAGTGCCGCCAGGCCGTTGAGGACGTTGTGCCGGCCCACCAGCGGCCAATGCACTTCACCGACTTCCACGCCGCGTTCCAGCACGACAAAGGCACTGCCGTCGGCGGCGATCAGGCGCGCGCTCCAGTCCAGCGAAGCATCGAAGCCGAAGCGCTCCACCGGCGTCCAGCAGCCCATCGCCAGCACCTCATCCAGGCGCGGATCGGCACCGTTGACGATCAACCGACCGTTGCCCGGTACGGTGCGCACCAGGTGATGGAACTGGCGCTGGATCGCCGCCACGTCCGGGAAGATGTCGGCGTGGTCGTATTCCAGGTTGTTGAGGATCGCCACGGTCGGCCTGTAGTGGACGA
>JBIIHJ010000240.1:0-6282 GCA_044235875.1 Pseudoxanthomonas sp. | reverse complement strand
GATGTTGAGTACAGCGCCGATCATCTCGACGGCCGCTGGGTGATCCGCACCAACGCCGATGGCGCCACCAACTTCAAGCTGGTCACCGCGCCCGATGGCAGCAGCACGCGCAAGGCGTGGAAGGACTGGATCGCGCACAGCGACAGCGTCTACATCGACGGCTTCGAACTGTTCGATGGCTTCACCGCGATCGGCGAGCGCTCGGAAGGCCTTGAACGCATCCGCCTGCTGGGCAAGGATGGCGCATCCTCCTTCGTCAAGGCCGACGAGCCGGCCTATTCGATGGGCCTGGACGTCAATGCCGAGCACGACACGCCCTGGCTGCGCTACAGCTACACCTCGCTGACCACCCCGGCCACCACCTACGAACTGAATACCGCCACCGGCGAGCGCCGCCTGCTCAAGCAACAGCCGGTGCTGGGCTACGACCCGTCCAAATACACCACCGAGCGGCTGTGGGTGACCGCGCGCGACGGGACCAAGGTGCCGGTGTCGCTGGTCCACAGGAACGGCTTCAAGAAGGACGGCACCGCCGCGTTGCTGCAGTACGGCTACGGCAGCTATGGCGCCTCGATGGACCCGGGCTTTTCCGGCCCGGTGGTGAGCCTGCTGGACCGCGGCATGGTCTACGCCATCGCCCACATCCGCGGCGGCGAGGAGATGGGCCGTGCCTGGTACGACAACGGCAAGCTGCTCAACAAGAAGAACACCTTCACCGACTTCATCGACGTGACCCAGGCGCTGGTCGAGCAGGGCTATGCGGCCAAGGACCGCGTCGCGGCGATGGGCGGCAGCGCCGGCGGCCTGCTGATGGGCGCCATCACCAACATGGCCCCGGACCACTACCGAGTGATCATCTCGCAGGTGCCGTTCGTGGATGTGGTCACCACCATGCTGGACCCGACCATTCCGCTGACCACCAACGAATACGACGAGTGGGGCAATCCGGAGAAAAAGGCCTTCTACGACTACATCGTCACCTATTCGCCTTATGACAACCTCAAGGCACGCGCGTATCCGGCGATGTTCGTCGGCACCGGCCTGTGGGATTCCCAGGTGCAGTACTGGGAGCCGGCCAAGTACGTCGCCCGCCTGCGCGACCTGGACACAGGCACCCAGCCGGTCGTCTTCCGTACCAACATGGAAGCCGGTCACGGCGGCAAGTCCGGCCGCTTCCGCCGTTACCAGGAAATGTCCGAGTACTACGCCTTCATGCTGGACCAGTTGGGTGTGACCGGCGGAGAGGCCGCGGCCCGCTGAAGTCGTCCGAACGCCCGCGCAGGCGCCGGCCTGCGTGCGGGGTCGCATCCTGCAACGCAGCGTGCGCCTTGTCGCGATGCCGCGTGCACATGGGGTCGGCGACAATGCGCCGGTGGACACGCCCCTGCCTCCCGACACCGAAGCCTCGCCGCCGCCCAGCCGTTTCCGCTGGGCATGGTGGCTGCTGGCCTGGTCCAGCCTGGTGCTGGGGGTGATCGGGCTGTTCCTGCCGGTGATGCCGACCACGGTATTCATCCTGATCGCCGCCTTTGCCGCCTCGCGGGGCTCGGAAAAGCTTCACCGGGCGCTGCTTTCCCACAAGCATTTCGGTCCGTTGATCCAGGATTGGCACGCCCACGGGGCCGTGCCACGCCGTGCCAAGTGGATGGCGACCTGGACGATGCTGGCCAGCGCGGTGTTCACGGTCACGGTGATGGCGATCTTCGCCCGCCACCACTGGTGGATGTCGGCGCTGCCGGTGGTCTGCATGGCCGTGGTGGTGGCATGGCTGTGGCAGCGGCCGGAACCGCCGGCGCAGGGCTGAGTGCGAGGGACGCATTGGCGCTGCCGGGCGCCATCGCCACGGCCACTGCAGTTCGGCGCGTGCCGGACAGGCCGCGCGCAGGGGCCACTCGCTATACTCAGGCGATGAAGACCGTATCGCGATGGGCGCTTTCGTGCGCCACGCTGCTGGCGCTATCCGCCTGTGGCAACAAGGGCCCGCTGGTGTTGCCGGAAAAGCCGGCGCCGGTGGCCGCGCCCGCACCCGCGGCGCCGACGCCGGCCTCGACCGACCCGAGCCAGCCGGCCGCGGTGGGCGAGCAGAGCGCCACGCCGCCAGTGCAGATCAAGCCCGAGGCCGGCACCACGGCGCCGACTTCCGACGATGCTGCTGCCGACAAGGCGGTCGACGAAGGTGGCGCAGACGGGGATGGCTGAGGCCGCCGCACTGCGGTTCTCCAAGATGCATGGCGCGGGTAACGACTTCGTCGTGCTGGACCTGCGCGGCGGTGCCCCGGCGCCGGATGCGACGCTGGCCGCGCGGTTGGCCGATCGCCACACCGGCGTGGGCTGCGACCAGCTGCTGACCATCGAGGCCCCGCATGATCCGGCCTCGGTCGCGTCCTATCGCATCTGGAACTCCGACGGCTCGCCCGCCGGTCAGTGCGGCAACGGCGCGCGTTGCGTGGCGGCCTGGCTGGTGCGCGATGGCGTGGCCGATCCCGACGCCTTCCAGATGGAAAGTCCCGCGGGCGTCCATCAGGTGCGGCGCACGCCGGCCGGCTTTGCCGTTGCGATGGGCGTACCGCGCTGGCAACCGGCGCAGGTGCCCCTGGCGGGTTTCGAAGGCGAGCAGCCGGCTTATTCGGTGCACGTCGATGGCGTGTCAACGGTGTTCGGCGCGGTCTCGATGGGCAATCCGCACGCGGTGGTGCAGGTGGTCGATGTCGCCACCGCACCCGTTTCGATCCTGGGACCGGCATTGCAGGCGCACGCGGCCTTCCCGGCGTCGGTCAATGTCGGCTTTGCCCAGGTCATCTCGCGCCAGCGCATCGCGCTTCGGGTGTTCGAGCGCGGCGTCGGCGAGACCCTGGCCTGCGGCAGCGGCGCCTGCGCGGCCGCGGTGGTGCTGATGCGCGCTGGCCTGGTGGAGCGCAGCGTGTCGGTCGCACTGCCTGGCGGCACGCTGCTGATCGACTGGCCCGACGAGGGCGCCGAGGTGGTGATGTCCGGCCCCGCCGCATTTGTTTTCGAAGGAGAGTGGACCCCATGAGTGACGTCACCGAAAAGCTGGGCGCGCATGAAGTCGCCGCCTGGCTGCGCCGGCACCCCATCTTCCTGCAGCAGTTCCCGGACCTGGCGCTGACCCTGGTGGTGCCGCGCGAGGAAGGTCCAACCGCCTCGCTGGCCAGCTATCAGCTTGACGTCCTGCGCGACAAGAATCGCGAGCTCTCGCGGCGGCTGGGCGAGCTCTCGTCCAATGCGCTGGACAACGAGCGCCTGGCCGTGCGCGTGCACCAGCTCACCCTGGCGCTGATGCGTCAGGACAGCCGCGCGACCACGCTGGCGGCGATGGCCGCCTCGCTGGAGGAGGATTTCCATGGCGACCTGGTGCGCATCGTGGTGCTTGGCGCGATGCCGCCGGAACTGGCCGATGCGCCGTGGCTGCAGGCCATCGCCGCCGACAGTTCGCACCTGGTGCCGTTCCGCGACTGCCTGCTTGATGGCGAGCCCATCTGCGGCCGCCTGCAGCCGCAGAAGAATGCGCTGCTGTACGCCTCGCGCGCCGATGAAGTGGCCTCGTCGGCGTTGCTACCGCTGCCGGGCGTGGGCCTGGTCGCGGTGGGCAGCCGCGACGGCAACCGGTTCTATCCCGGCATGGGCACGCTGTTCCTGCGGATGATGGGTGAGTCGCTGGCCGCTGCATTGAAGCGGTTCGATGCCTGATGGATGGCCGGAGCGCATGACGTGCCTGCGCCGCTGAAGGCCATGCCGGCGGCGTCGGACAGCTCCGCCTCGCCGGACATCGAAGCGTTTCTTTCGCACCTGCAGGTTGAGCGGCAGGTGTCCACGCACACGCTTGATGCCTATCGCCGTGACCTGACGGCCCTGCAGCATTGGGCCGATGCCCAGGCGCTGCCTGCGCCGATCGCACTGCACACCGACCAGCTGCGCGCGTTCATCGCCAGCGGGCATCGCGCCGGACTTGCGCCCAAGAGCCTCCAGCGGCGGCTGTCGGCCTGTCGCAGTTTCTACACCTGGTTGCTCAAGCACGGTCGTATTTCCGCCAGTCCGGTCGCCGGGTTGCGTGCGCCCAAGGCGCCGCGCAAGTTGCCGCAGGTGCTCGATGCCGACGAAGCGGTGCAACTGGTCGAAGTGCCCACCGATGCACCACTGGGCCTGCGCGACCGTGCGCTGCTGGAGCTGTTCTATTCCTCCGGCCTGCGCCTGAGCGAGCTGTGCGGCCTGCGCTGGAGCGACCTGGACCTGGCCGCCGGCGTGGTCACCGTGCTGGGCAAGGGGCGCAAGCAGCGGATCGTGCCAGTCGGTTCGCATGCGAGAAAAGCCCTGCTGGAATGGCGCGCGGAGAAGCCGGCGGCCGAGACCGCGCAGGTTTTCCCCGGGCGCGGCGGCGCGCCGATTTCCCAGCGCGCGGTGCAGCTGCGGATCAAGGCGCTGGCGCAGCGGCAGGGACTGTTCAAGCACGTCCATCCGCACATGTTGCGGCACAGTTTCGCCAGCCACATCCTCGAGTCCTCCGGCGATCTGCGCGGCGTGCAGGAACTGCTCGGCCACGCCGACATCGCCACGACCCAGATCTACACGCACCTGGATTTCCAGCACCTGGCCAAGGTCTACGACGGCGCCCATCCGCGGGCCAAGCGCAAGCCCTGAGCGCTGCGCTGTGATGTCCGGAAGCGGCGAGCATCGGCACCCGCTCCGGGCAGATGCTGCACGCCCTTCCTGCTGCGGCCCGTGCCATGTCCCGATCCGGATCCTTCCAACTTGCGGGTCTCGACCCTCGGCCGTTCCAGGCGCTGTTTGCGCTGGATGATCAAGCGCTGGCTGCCCGGGGCATCGTGCGCCGCATCGCCGACAGTACGCCCGGCTATCCGTGCCGCATCAGCCTGACCGATGCGGCGCTGGGCGAGGCGCTGTTGCTGCTTTCGTACGCACACCTGCCGGTGTCCTCACCGTATAACAGCGCCGGGCCGATCTTCGTCCGGCAAGGCGCCACCCGGGCGATGCTGGCCCCTGGCCAGGTCCCGGCCTATGTCACCCGGCGCCTGATCTCGCTGCGTGCGTATGACCAAGGCGACATGATGGTGGACGCCGATGTCCACGAAGGCACCCGGGTCGCCGCGGCGCTGGAGACGCTGTTCCAACGTCGCGACGTGGCTTACGTGGACCTGCACAACGCCCGCCAGGGCTGCTTTTCGTGCCGGGCCGAATGGGTTGGCTGAGCGTGGGCCGGCCGCATGCGCCGGCCCGGGTTGATCGCCGCCGGAGGCGTCCCCAGATCGGGCGGACAGTCCTTCTCGAACGGCCCCCATGGATCCCAGCCAGAACCCCAACGTCTTCCACGCCACCACCATCCTGTCGGTGCGCCGCGACGGACATGTCGCCATTGCCGGCGACGGCCAGGTCACGCTGGGCCACACCGTGATGAAGGGCAATGCGCGCAAGGTGCGTCGCCTGGGCCGCGAAGGCCAGGTCCTGGCTGGCTTTGCCGGCGCGGCCGCCGATGCCTTCACCCTGTTCGAGCTGTTCGAGGCCAAGCTGGAAAAACACGGCCAGCTGCAGCGCGCCGCGGTCGAGCTGGCCAAGGATTGGCGCACCGAGCGCCGCTACGGCAAGTTGGAGGCGCTGCTGGCGGTAGCCGACAAGGACACCTCGCTGATCATCAGCGGCACCGGCGATGTGATCGAGCCGGAGGACGGCATCATCGCCATCGGGTCCGGCGGTTCTTACGCGCTGTCGGCGGCGCGCGCGCTGTACAACCACACCACGCTGGATGCCAAGACGATCGCCGTTGAGTCGCTCAACATCGCTGGCGATATCTGCATCTATACCAACCGCAACGTCGTGGTCGAAGAGTTGTAGGCGCTCCGCGCCCGCTTCGCACGCTCTATTCCCCATATCCGGTTTGCCTTCCATGTCGATGATCCCCGATACCTCTTCCACCATGACCCCGCGCGAGATCGTGCAGGAGCTGGACCGCCACATCATTGGCCAGCATGCAGCCAAGCGCGCGGTCGCCATCGCGCTGCGCAACCGCTGGCGGCGCGCCCAGCTCGATCCGGAGCTGCGCAATGAAGTGATGCCCAAGAACATCTTGATGATCGGCCCGACCGGCGTGGGCAAGACCGAGATCGCGCGCCGTCTGGCGACGCTGGCCAATGCGCCGTTCGTCAAGGTCGAGGCCACGCGCTTCACCGAGGTGGGCTATGTCGGCAAGGATGTCGAACAGATCATCCGCGACCTGGCCGACACGGCCGTCAAGCTCTACCGCGAGCAGGC
>JBIIHJ010000239.1:0-6327 GCA_044235875.1 Pseudoxanthomonas sp. | reverse complement strand
GACCTGCGTGGCCCGCGCGTGGCGCTGCACGTTGGTGATGGCCTCGCGCAGGATCAGGGCGAAGGCGGTTTCAACGGCCGGCGGCAAAGGCGTGTCGTCGACGTGGTACTGCAGCCGCACGTTGCTCGACTCCAGCATCAGCCTGGCCGAGGCCAGTTCGGCCGCCAGCTGGGCCGAGCGGATGCCGCTGACTGCGCGCCGGACCTGCGCCAGTGCCTCGCGCGCGACGGTGCTGACATCTTCCATCTCGCGACGCGCGGCGGCCGGATCGCGTTCGACCAGGCGCAGGGCCAGGTCGGATTTGAGCGCCACCAGCGACAGGGTGTGGCCGAGCAGGTCGTGCAGGTCACGGCCGATGCGTTCGCGCTCGGCCACCGCCGCCAGGCGGCGGACTTCCTCATGGCTCAGGCGCAGGGCGGCGTCCTTCTGCCGGTTGAGCCGTTGTACGCCGATGCCCAACCCGGTCCCCAGCGTGGACACCGGCAACCACACCAACATCGGCCACGGATAGCCCAGAGCCAGCGCGCAGCACAGGAACGCGGCGTTCAGGACCAGCAGCCACAGCATGTAGCGCCGCAGCGCGTGGGTGCCTTCGATCCTCAGGGCCAGGCAGCCGAAAATGAAATAACTGATGCCCGATGGAAACACCGGCAGCAGTGCCGTCGCCATCGCGACCATGGCCAGGGCGTAGCGGTTGCAGCGACGCCGGGGCGCCAGCATGGTCCGCGCGTAGAGCAGCCCGAACAGCGGGTAGGACAGCAGCATCCACAGCCACCAGCTGCGGTCATACCCCTGCGGGGTGAACACGGGCACCACGAACACCCACAGCGACCAGATCAGGTGCACCGCCTCGGTCCAGGGCGACTTGCCCTGGGACATGCGTTCGGCGGCTTCGGAATCCGGCGCTGGGCGCAGCCACTTGGGCAGGGACAACGTCATGTCGGCAGATCCTGGGTGAAGCGACGATCTTGCCACCGGCCGGTACGGGCGGCACGCCGACGCAGGCCGAAACAGGTCCACGTGATCAGCACCACCCCGCCCACCGAAGGCAGCAGCTGCGACCACGGCTGGCCGCTGCGCCAGACGTTGCCCAGCATCGCCGAGGCCATGCCGGCGACGCAGGCGATCCATTTGCCCGCGTGCTCGTATTGCCACAGCGTGTCGAACCAGCGGCGCGGAAACCCCCAACGCACCCCGTCGTAGACCAGCACCATCGCCAGCCAGCCCAGCGCGCCGGCCACAGGCGCGTTCCAGCTCCGTGTGCCGAACATCAACGCCACAGCGCCGATGGCGGCCAGCACGGTGGCCGCTGCATCACGCCAGTCCGGCCCCTGTCCACGCCAACGCACCGCCCGCCAGCCACCCCAGACCTGGTAGGCGACCGTCAGGGTGAGCACGGCAAACAGTGGCTCATAGCCGAACGCCAGCGACGCCGCCGCCGATCCGCACACCACGCAGGCCAACACACCAAACGCGCGCCCCCAGCGTCGATGCCGGCGCGTGCCCTTGCGCTGCAGCAACAGGACCGCGCCCAGCAGCAAGGCCACGGTGCCGGCACCGATGTGCACGGCCAGGTTGAGCGCGTGCAAAGGCGTCATGCGCGCTGCAGCCGACGCTGTGCCAGGGCGAAACACGCCGCCGTCACCGCGGCCAGCACTGCCACGTGCAACCACACCGGATGTCCGCCATCGTGGCCCACGACCTTCAACGCCAGCTGGCCCAGGTGCCACGCCGGCCATAGCGGCGCGATCTGGCCAAAGAACGCCGGCAGCATCGACAGCGGCAGCCACAGGCCTGAGAGCAGCGCCAGCGGCAGGTAGACCATGTTGACCACCGCCGGAGCACCGCTGCCGCCGACCAGGGTGCCGATCAGCAGGCCCAGCGCGCAGAATGGCAGCACGCCCAGCACATCGATCAGCAGCAACGCGCCCATCTGCATGGGCGAGAGCTGCACGCCACCGAGCAAACGCCCTGCCAGCATCAGCGCCACGCCGATGCAGGCGGCAAATCCCATCGCCATCACCATCTTGGCCAGCAGGGGCGCGCCGGCCGGCACCGGCAGCGCGCGTTTGAGAGTGAGCAGGCCGCGCTCACGATCCAGCGCCAGGCTCACGCCGAAGCCGAACAATCCCGGCCCCATCACACCAAACACGCTGTAACTGGCCATCAGATATTCGCTGGCACCAGGATTGCCGCGATTGAGCAGCACGCCGAACAACAGATAGAACATCAGCGGAAAGATCATCGTCGGCAGCGCGAACGAAGGCGTGCGCAGCAGGCGGATGAATTCGTAGCGGGCTTCGCGTGCGTACACGCCCAGCAGTGCGGGCGCGCGCGGTGTGGGTTGGGCGATGGTGTTCATGCAGCCTCCTGTGCATCGGTGATGGCGAGGAAGGCATCGGCCAGGCCGGCGCGGTGGACTTCCAGATCGGTCAGTTGCGGATCGGCCTGCAGCAGGCGCGCGACGATGGGCTCGGCCGGTTCGGCCTGGATCTCCAGCACCGCGCCATCGCGACGCGCGCTGTGCACGCCGGGCCAAGATGCCACCGCCTGCGCATCCAGATCGGTCTGCGCGCGGATGCAGCGCTGCAGCACGCTGGCGCGGATCTCGGCAACGCTGCCGCGCGCCACGATGTGGCCGGCCTGCAGCACGGCGACGTCGTCGGCCAGCGCTTCGGCTTCTTCCAGGTAGTGGGTGGTCAGCAGCACGGCGCAGCCTGCGGCGGCGCGTTCGCGGATCGCCGCCCACAGCTGGCGGCGCGCCTGGATGTCCATGCCGGTGGTGGGCTCGTCGAGGAACAGCACGGCCGGCCGTCCGCAGATGGCCAGGGCGAACTGCACCCGGCGCTGCTGGCCACCGGACAGCTTGCCGTAGCGACGCGGCAGCAGGCCTTCCAGTCCGGCGATCGCCACGCAGTCGGCCATGCTCACCGCATCGGTGTAGTAGCCGCGGGTCTGCGCCAGCAGCTCGGCCACGGTCAGCGTGTCGGGCAGTACCGCGCTCTGCAGCATCACCCCGATCCGGCGCCGCGCGTCCAAGACCTGCGGCGACTGACCAAACAGCAAGGCGTGGCCGGCATCGGCCTGCTGCAGGCCCAGCAGCAGCGACACCGCCGTACTCTTGCCCGCGCCATTTGGGCCCAGCAGCGCCAGTACGCGGCCCGGCTGCAGGGACAGGTCGACATCCTCCAGCGCGGTGAAGGCGCCATAGCGTTTGTGGACGTGGGACAGCGACGCGGGTGCTGCCATAACAGGAGGCAAGGTCATGGACGTATCTGCGGTTACCGGGAAGTGCGGTTAGCCTGCGCCTGTCGGTCGGGGCCCGGCAGTGGCCGACATCAGGCATTGCAGATGACACCTGTCACTGGCTTGCGGGGCCGTGTGCCGCGCATGCTGCGGCCCATGCCAGCGCATCGCACGACAGGTTGTGACTTCCGGCAACTTGGTGCGAATCACCCGGTTGGTCACACTTCCGCTCCAACGACGTCATTGATGGACCTATGAACGCCTCAGCCGAACTTCTGAAGGAACTGCGCATCGACCGCAAGGCCCCGCCGCCGCCCGCGCCGTCGCGGCGCTGGCTGTGGATCGTGCTGGCCATCGTGGTCCTGCTGCTCCTGGCCGCCGGCGCCTGGTTCGCGCTGGGCCGGGCCAAACCGGTGGAAGTGCGCACCGCGCCGGTGGCTTCGATGGGTAGCACCGGCGCCAGCGCCTCGGTGCTCGACGCGACCGGCTATGTGGTGGCCCGGCGCATCGCCACGGTATCGGCCCAGATCACCGGCCGGGTCGAGGAAGTGATGATCGAGGAAGGCCAGCGCGTCGAGCAGGGCCAGGTGCTGGCGCGTCTGGATCCGATCAACGCCGATGCCGAGCGCAGCCTGTCGCAATCGCAGCTGGCCTCCTCGCAAAGCCAGGTGCAGAACGTGCAGGCCCAGCTGACCCGCGCCGAGGCCGAAGCCAGGCGCCTGGATTCGCTGGTCGCCCAGCAGCTGGTGTCACGCTCGCAGTACGACCAGCAGGTCGCCGAACGCGATGCATTGCGCGCTCAGCTGGAAACTGCACGCCGCAACGTCAAGGTCAGCCGCGACCAGTTGGCCATTTCCAACATCGGCAAGGACTACACCGTGGTGCGCGCGCCGTTCGCCGGCATCATCACCGCCAAGTCGGCGCAACCTGGCGAAATCGTCTCTCCGCTGTCGGCCGGCGGCGGCTTCACCCGCACCGGCATCGGCACCATCGTCGACATGGACTCGTTGGAAGTGGAAGTGGATGTCGGCGAGGCCTACATCGGTCGCGTCCAGCCCAGGATGCCGGTTGAAGCCACGCTCAACGCCTATCCGGACTGGAAGATCCCGGCCGAGGTGATCGCCATCATCCCGGCCGCCGACCGCGGCAAGGCCACGGTCAAGGTGCGCATCGCCATCAAGCAGAAAGACGCGCGCATCGTCCCGGACATGGGCGTGCGGGTGAGTTTCCTGGAGAAGGAACAACCCGCCCAGGCGCAACAGCCCAAAGGCGTGCGCGTACCCAACGCGGCCATCACCGAACGCGACGGCAAGCCGGTGGCCTTTGCCGTGGGCGAGGACAACACCCTGCAGCAGCGCAGCATCCAGCCCGGCATTGCCTTGGCGCAGGACCGCCAGGTGCTGAGCGGCCTGAGCGCCGGCGAGACGGTGGTCCTTGACCCGACACCGGAACTGAAGGAAGGCACCAAGGTGATCGAAGCCGGCAGCGAAGCGAAGTCGCCCTGACGAAGGTGTGATCTTCCGCGCCTTCGCGCGAATCACCCAGCTGTCGCTTCGCTCCCGCACTTCGCTCCTGCATTTTGCTTTTGCACTTCACTTTTGCACTTCACTTTTGCACTTCGCTCCAGCACCTAGCTTCCGCACTTCGCTTCCGCGCCTCGCACTTGATCTTCAGCACCTTGAGCAAGCCGAGCACCGCAGGCAAGGGCGGCCGAAGAGGCGCCCTTGCCTGAGCGCAGCGAGTTTGGGCGTCGTGCCGCCTTTGCCGAGGACCGAAGAGCACAGGGCACCGGGCCAAGCCCGGCGCTGCGTCGGCTGGCGGTTTTGTTCCTTTTGCCAAGACAAAAGGAACGCGCACGCGACGTGTGCGAAAGCTTTGTTGTTGCAGTTGTAGTTGCCCTCACTCTTAAAAGACGCGCAACGAAAAGCACAAACGCACACGCACCCCTCCCAACCCTCCCCTGCGCTGCGCGCAAGGGAGGGCTCAACATCAGCAGAGAGAGACCATCTCCATGTCCACCCTCGTCACCCTGCGCAACATCACCAAGACCTACCAGCGCGGCCCGGAGCAGGTGAAAGTGCTGCACGGCATCGACCTGGACATCGCCCGCGGCGACTTCGTCGCGCTGATGGGTCCGTCCGGCTCGGGCAAGACCACCCTGCTCAACCTGATCGGCGGCCTGGACTCGCCCACCGGTGGCGAGATCGAGATCGAAGGCGAGCGCATCGACCGCATGAGCGGCGCGCAGCTGGCCACCTGGCGCAGCCACCACGTCGGCTTCGTGTTCCAGTTCTATAACCTGATGCCGATGCTGACCGCGCAGAAGAACGTCGAATTGCCGCTGCTGCTGACCCACCTCAACGCAGCCAACCGCAAGCGCAATGCGCAGATCGCACTGACGCTGGTGGGCCTGGCCGAACGTCGCGACCATCGTCCGAACGAACTCTCCGGCGGCCAGCAGCAGCGTGTGGCGATCGCACGCGCCATCGTGTCCGACCCGACCTTCCTGATCTGCGATGAGCCCACCGGCGACCTGGACCGGCAGTCGGCGGAGGAAGTGCTGGGCCTGCTGCAGCAGCTCAATCGCGAGCATGGCAAGACCATCATCATGGTGACCCACGATCCGAAAGCGGCCGAATACGCCACGCACACCGTGCACCTGGACAAGGGCGAGCTGGTGGCTGAAAGCGAGGAGTGAGCGGAGGGACGGGGAGTGAGAAGTGAGCACAGCCAGCCGCTCGCTCCTCCTCACTCCTCACTCCTCTGCGCTCACTTCCATCCTTAACCCTCCTCGCCTCACGAGGTACGTCATGAAATATTTCTCGCTCATCTGGGCGCAGCTGTTCCGCAGCAAGACCCGCACCGCGCTGACGCTGCTGTCGGTGGTGGCGGCGTTCCTGCTGTTCGGCATGCTCGATTCGGTCCGCGTGGCGTTCAACTCCGGCGGCAGCGTCGATGGCGCCAATCGCCTGGTGGTGGCCTCGCGCCTGTCCATCACCCAGTCGTTGCCGGTCAGCCTGCAGTCGCAGATCCGCAACGTGGCCGGCGTGCGCGATGTGACCTATGCGATGTGGTTCGGCG
>JBIIHJ010000238.1:0-6330 GCA_044235875.1 Pseudoxanthomonas sp. | reverse complement strand
TCTTGATCTTGTCGTTGACTGCATGGCGGGCGCGGACCACGCCTTGGACCTGCAGCACGTCCTCGTAGCCCAGCGAGGCGGCCACGGCGAACACCTCGGCGTTATCCAGCTCCACGGTCACCTGGACGATGCCCTCGTGGTCGCGCAGGTCGATGAAGCACACGCCGCCCTGGTTGCGGGCCACGTCGGTCCAGCCGGCCAGGGTGACGGTTTGGCCGATCAGGGTCTCATCGACCAGGCCGCAGAAATGGGTACGCATCGCAGGCAACTCCAGGCGGGCCGCGAAAGGAGCGGCCGGGAAAGCCGGCTATTTTGGGGCCGCCGCTGCGGCGCGGCAAATGCAGGGCTTTCCCCACGTGAACGCGGCCGCCGCGCGTGTATAGTCCGGCCCACCTTGATTCCGCCGGAGCCGTGCCATGTTGCGACTGTTTGCGGTTGTGCTGTTTGCCCTGGGGCTCTACGCCGCCGGGCCCGCCCACGCCCAGGACTCGGTCACTTGCGAAAGCAAGGACAACAAGTACCGGGAGTGCCGTGGCTTCAATGGCCGGGCGCGCCTGGACCGCGCCCTGTCTGACGCCCCCTGTGTCGAGGGCCGCACCTGGGGCACGCGCGATGGCGTGATCTGGGTCGACCGCGGCTGCCGCGGGCGCTTCGTGTCCGGCTGGAGTGGTGGCCCGGGCGGCGGCAACAACGGCCGCACGATCCGCTGCGAAAGCACCGACAACCGCACCCGCGAGTGCGCGGCCGGCTTCCGGGGTCGCGCGGTGCTGACCCGCCAGCTGTCCGACAGCCGCTGCGTCGAAGGCCGCAGCTGGGGCCAGCGCGGCAGCAACATCTGGGTCAGCCAGGGCTGCCGCGGCGAGTTTTCCGAAGGTCGTGGCGGTGGCGGCGGCTGGAACCCGGGTGGCCCAGGCCGCGATCCCAACTACACCGTGACCTGCAGCAGCGACGACAACCGCCGCCATACCTGCGACTGGAACGAGCGCAACGGCCGTCCGGTCATCGTCAAGCAGCTGTCCAAGACCGCCTGCGTGGAGGGCCGCACCTGGGCCTACCGCAACGGCCAGCTGTGGGTGGACGACGGCTGCCGGGCGCGCTTCGGCAGTCGCTGAGCTTCGGCACCGCTGGACACGAACAACGCGCCAGGACCCCGGTTTTCCACGGCGTAACCGCTTGTAGGTGGCGCACCGTGAAGTCCGCCATGAACATGAAAAAGCCGGGCAATGCCCGGCTTTTTCCTTTGTTTGATGCCGCCCAGCCTCAGTCGCTGCTGCTGGCGCTGGGCTTGGCGTCGCTGGCGGCCGGCTTGCTTTCGCTGGCGGCCGGCTTGGATTCGGTCGCGGCCGGCTTGGCGTCACCACCCGAGCCCCCGTCGGCCAGGTTGCGCTTCTTGTCGCCGTCCTTCTTGAAGTCGGTCTCGTACCAACCGCCGCCCGCCAACCGGAAAGAAGGCGCGGTCAGCTGGCGCTTGACCGTGGAGGCACCGCAGCTGGGGCAGGCCTGCGGGTCGGCGTCGGAGAGTTTCTGCAGCTTGTCGAAGCGGTGGCCGCAGGTGGTGCATTCAAAACCGTAGATCGGCATGGCGTGGGGTGGTCAGGCGTTGTGCGAGGCCGCAACGGTGGGGGTTGGCGCGCCGCGAATCAAGCGGTGCGATCGGTCAGACCGACATCTTCGGGCAATCGACCGTCTGTTTCCGTCGAGGCAACACGCCGGGCGTGCAGTTCGGAGGTCCCCGGTGCCATCAGGGTCGATGCCGCCCCACCCGCGGCTGGCGCATGCGGCTCGGTCTGGTCCTCCAGCGGATCCACATCAAACGGCGCCTTGAACACCAACGATGGCAGCAGCGTGGTCAGGATCGCGTACAACAGCAATCCGCCGAACAGCGCATCGGGAATCTGGAAGCGCTCGCGCAGCAGCCCGGCCAGGACCAGGGTGAAGATCAGGGTCGGCGCCAGCGCCGTGCCGACCCTGAGCCCGGTCCGGAAGGATTCGCCGAACAGCAGCTTGCGTTGCAGGCAGACCACGCCCACCCGCAGCGGCAAGGCCGCCGCGGTCAGGGCCAGGCCCACGCCCAGCGCGGTGAAGCTCAGCGCGCCGGCCGGCACCTTGGTCCCGGAATAGAAGAAGTAGAAGGGCACGAAGAAACTGGCGAACAGCCGCACCGCATGCAGGTTGTCGTGCGAGGCCAGCGTGGGCATGCGCTGGCGCAGCAGGCGTGCCACCAGCCCGGTGATGAAGGCGCCGACCAGATCGTGCACGCCGATCAGGTGCGTGATGTAGGCGGCGATCACCCCGACCATGACCAGCAGCGAGAACTCCGCACCCGGCGAGTGCGGCAGCACCCAGCGGCCCAGCGCGACGAACAGCAGCGGCAACCCGAGCAGCATCGCCACCAGCGCCAGCGAAGACCCCACGATCTGCAGCGGCGGGCTGGCCGACTGCAGCACAACGAACAACACCACCAGCGCCAGCAGTTCGCCGGCGATGGCCTTGTTGGTCACCCAGAACTGTTCCTTCTCGTCCAGGCCGAGCCGGCCCAGGGTGTCGATGATGAAACCGGTCGATGGCGTCAGCAGGGCCAGCGCCAGCAGTGTGGCGGCCTGCCATGACAGGTGCGCATAGCGCCAGACCAGCCAGCTCACCCCGATCAGGAAGACCACGCGCACCAGCAGATGGGTCACCAGTGGCCACAGCCCGCGACGCAGCGCCTTGAGGTCCACTTCGAGCCCGGCGAACAGGAACAGCGAGGCGATGCCCAGCGAGGCCAGCAGCGAGACCACGCCGTCCTCGACCCGCTTGCCCAGCACCAGCGCGGCGACGATGCCGAACACCAGGCAGGTCAGCGGCGCCGGCAGTTTGAACTGCTGCAGGAGGCGCGGGATGACCAGCAGTCCGAAGATCAGCAGCAGGTAGATCAATTCTTGTTTCACGACGGGGCTTTCATTCGGTGATGTGCAAGATGGTCGATGCTGCGATGCAGCACGACAAGGGCGCGCGAAGCTCCGCCAGCGCCAGGCATCGTGTCGAAAGATCGGGATCGCCGCAAAGCCAACGCTCGCCTGCGTTTGCGCCCTGCCCGGCATGCCCGTCGCGGGCCACCATTTTCCCTAATCGAATCAATATGTTATGATTTCATTGGTGACCAGCTCCCCTTCCCAACGAAGGTCGCGCTGATGCTGCGGCTCACGACGCTCCTGCTCGGCGTTGCCCTCCTCCTGACGGGCAGCGGGCTGCTCGGGACGCTGCTGGCGGTGCGCGGCGCGCAGGCCGGCTTTGACGACCGGACCCTGGGCCTGGTGATGTCCGGCTACTTCGCCGGCTTCTTCTTCGGCACCTTCCTGGGGCCGCCGATGATCGGCCGGATCGGCCACATCCGCGCCTTTGCGTTCTTTGCCGCGCTGGCCGCGATCGCGATCCTGCTGCACCCGGTCTGGGTCAATCCCTGGGTCTGGGGGCTGCTGCGGCTGGTGACCGGCGCGGCGCTGGTCGGCCTGTACACCACGATCGAAAGCTGGCTCAACGCCGAGCCCAACCCGGACACTCGCGCCAAGGTGTTCTCGGTCTACATGATGGTCAACCTGTCGGCGCTGGCCTTGGGGCAAGTGCTGCTGGGCTGGGGCGGGATGGAGATGGCGACGCTGTTCTCGCTGACCGCGATCCTGGTCTGCGCCTCGGTGATGCCGGTCTCGGCCACGCGCCTGACGCAGCCGGAAGTGCCGCCGCTGACCCGCTTCAGCCTGCGCCGGCTGTATGCGCTGGCACCGGCCGCCACGGTCGGCGCGTGGTTGTCCGGGCTGGCGATGGGCGGCTTCTGGGGCCTGTCGCCGGTCTACGCCGGGCGGATCGGCCTGGATACGCAAGGGGTGGCCTTGTTCATGCTGGCGGCGATCGCCGGCGGCGCGCTGCTGCAGGTGCCGATCGGCCGGATCAGCAATGGCCGCGACCGGCGCCTGGCGCTGGCGATCACGGCCCTGGCCGCCGCGGGCGTGGCCCTGGCGATGCTGTTGCCGGCGGTGCGCGAAGACCACCGGCTGCTGTTTAGCCTGTTCTTCCTGTTCGGCGGACTGAGTTTTTCGCTGTATCCGTTCGCGGTGGCGCACATGCTCGATTACCTGCCGCGCGAACACCTGCTCTCGGGCTGCTCGAGCCTGCTGCTGGTCAACGGCGTGGGCTCGGCCATCGGCCCGGCGCTGGCCGGCGGTGCGATGCAGCGCTTCGGTCCCTCCGCCTTGCCGGTGTACTTCGCGGTGATGCTGATTGCCCTGGCCGGCTATCTGTTCCTGCGGCTGCGCTTCCGCCGCGACCGCACCTTCCAGGCCCCGTTCCGGCCGATGCTGCGCACCACGCCTTCGGCACTGGAACTGATGCCTGAAACCGAAACTCCCCATCCACCCCAAGAGGATTCCCATTGACTGACCTGACCACCCCATCCCGAAACACCTCACCCCGCTCTACCCAGGCCCGGCCCGACCCGCGCCTGATCCTGGCCACCGATCTGGACGGCACCTTCCTGGCCGGCAGCGCCGAACAGCGCCACCACCTGTATCGCCTGGTGGACCAGCATCCGGAGATCTGCCTGATCTTCATCACCGGGCGCGGCCTGGAAGCGGTCATGCCGCTGCTGACGGACCCCTCGATTCCCAAGCCCGACTACGTGGTGTGCGACGTGGGCGCCACCGTGGTCGACGGCCACACCCTGCTGCCGCTGCAGCCGCTGCAGAGCAAGATCGACGCCCGCTGGCCCGGCGACCAGACCGTGGCCCAGGCGATGCGCGCCTTCCCCGCCCTGCTCCGCCAGGACGTGCCGCAGGAACGCCGCTGCTCGTACTTCTGCGACCCGCAGACCCTGGCGCCGCTGCGCACCCAGATCGAAGACGCCGCGCGCGCGCTGGGCTGCTCGGTGCTGTATTCGGCCGACCGCTACCTGGACATCCTGCCGCCGGACACCGACAAGGGCCGCACGCTGTCGGCGTTGGCCAAGCAGCTCAAGCTCAAGCGCGAAAACGTACTGGTGGCCGGCGACACGCTCAACGATCTGTCGATGTACATGGCCGGTTTCCGCGGCGTGTGCGTGGGCGATTCGGAAGCCGCATTGATCGAGGCGACCGGCTCGCTGTCCGACGTGCTGCATGCGCAGGCACCAGGCTGCGGCGGGATCATGGAGGCCATCACCCATTTCAAGCTGCTGGCCAAGGACGATCCTTACCTGCCGGCCGCGCGCACCGTCTCCACCGGCAAGGCCGACCTGGTGATGGTCTACCACCGCCTGCCCTATGAGGAATTCATCGAGGACGGCCAGGTGGTACGCCGCCAGCCGAAGTCGCCCAACGGCATCATCCCCTCGCTGATGGGCTTCTTCGCCGGCGGGCAAAAAGGCTCATGGGTGGCCTGGAGCATCGACGATCCCAAGCGCGGCCCGTTTGAAACGCACACCGAAGTCGATGTGGAAAAATACCCGCACCTGACCGCCGCGCGCGTGCCGCTGACCAAGACCGAGGTCGACATCTTCTACAAGCGCTTCAGCAAGGAAGCGTTCTGGCCGATGCTGCATGTGTTCTGGGAACGAGCCAAGTTCCGCGAGGACGACTGGCAGGTGTTCCTCAAGGTCAACCGCAAGTTCGCCGAAGCCACCTCGGCCGAAGCCGCCGAAGGCGCCACTGTCTGGATCCACGACTACAACCTGTGGATGGTGCCGGCCTACCTGCGCGAATTGCGCCCGGACCTGAAGATCGCCTTCTTCCACCACACCTACTTCCCGTCGGCCGACGTGTTCAACGTGGTGCCGTGGCGACGCGAGATCATCGGCAGCCTGCTGTCGTGCGACTACGTGGGCTTCCACATCCCGCGTCAGGTGGAGAACTTCGTCGACGTGGTCCGCGGCGTGGCTCCGGTCGAACGCATGCACACCGCCAACTGCGCGCCGCGCTTCCTCACCTACGGCTGCGCGGTGGGCCTGGACACGATGACCACACGCCTGCGCGTGGCCGGGCGCGAAGTCGCGCTGGGCGCGCACCCGGTCGGCACCGACATGCGCCGGATCAAGGACGTGCTGACCAGTCCGGAGGTGCGCAACAACATCTACAAGCTGCGCCGCGAGATCGGCGCCCGCAAGCTGGTGCTGTCGGTCGAGCGCCTGGACTACACCAAGGGCACGCTGGCCAAGCTGGAGGCCTTCGAGCGCCTGCTCGAATCGCATCCGCACCTGCATAACAAGGTCACGCTGCTGATGATCTGCGTGCCCGCCGCGCGCGAGATGACCGTCTACCGACAGCTGCAGAACTCGATCGAGCAGGCGGTGGGCCGCATCAACGGGCGCTTCGCGCGGATGGA
>JBIIHJ010000237.1:0-6349 GCA_044235875.1 Pseudoxanthomonas sp. | reverse complement strand
GCCTTCATCAGCGCGTCGGCCACCAGCAGGGTCAGGTACGGCGGCACGTTGTCGTCCATCGTGCCGTGGACCAGCATCAGGTGGCCCTTGAGGTTGCCCGCCAGCGACTGGTTGGCCTGGCTGTCGTAGTTGCTCTTGCCATCCTTGTCGATCAGCTCGCCCTGGTAGCGCTCGGCCCAGTCGTCCTCGTAGCCGCGGTTGTCGTGGTTGCCGCTCTCGGACCAGGCCACCTTGAAGAAATCCGGGTAGCGCAGGATCGCGGTGGTGGAGGCGTTGCCGCCGCCGGAATGGCCCCAGATGCCGGCGCGGTCCAGGTCGATCCACGGATAGCGCGCAGCCAGTTCCTTCATGCCGGCCACCTGGTCGGGCAGCGTGTTGTCGGCCATGTCGCCGTACCAGGCATCGTGGAAGGACTTGGAGCGCCACGGCGTGCCCATGCCGTCGATGGCCACCACGATGAAGCCCAGTTCGGCCAGGGACTGGTTGTCGCCATGGGTGGCCAGGAAGCTGCGGCCGCGCACCGAACCCACCTGCGGGCCCGGATAGATGTAGTTGATGATCGGGTACTTCTTCGACGCATCGAAGTTGGTCGGCTTGAACATCAGGCCGTACAGATCGGTCTTGCCGTCGCGCGCCTTGACCGTGAACGGCTCCGGCGGCACCCAGCCGATGGCCTTGAGGCGGGTGATGTCGGCGCTGGCGATCCTGGACACGGTGCTGCCGTCAGCGGCGCTGCGCAGCACGGTCACCGGCGGCGCGGTGGTGGTCGAATACGCATCGACGAACAGCTTGCCGTCCGGCGACAGCGACACGGTGTGATCGCTACCCTCGGGCGTGAGCAGCGTCGCATCGCCACCATCCAGGCTGGCCTTCCAGAACTGCTGGTAATACGGGTTGATGCCGGCGGTGCGGCCGACGCCGCGGAACCACACCGTACGCGACGCCGCATCGACCTTGAGCAGCTCGGTGACGTTGCCTTCGCCCGTGGTGATGGCGTGCTTGAGCTTGCCGGTGGTCAGGTCGTACAGGTACAGCTGGCCCCAGTCGGAACGTTCGGAGAACCACACCGCCTCGTTGGTCTCCGGCAGGTAGGCCCAGCTGGCCGTGCCGTTGCCGCTCTCGTACTGGGTCTTGACGTGCTCGGAGAACACCGTGCGCACGCTGCCGGTGGCCGCATCGGCGATGCGGAACCAGGCGTCCTTGTGGAAGCGCGAAGTCGACACGAACGCCAGCGTCCTGCTGTCCGGCGCCCACTTCACATCGTCCCAGCCGCCGTCGGCGCCGCAGCTGATGTCATCGCACTGGGTGGAGCGGTGCTGGTCCGGCTCCATCTTCAGGCGGGTGACCTGTCGGGTCGGCACGTCGATGATGACGCGCTCGATCATGGTCACGTTCTTGTCGCCGGGCAGCGGGTACTTCCACGCCTCCAGCTTGGGCGCGCCGACCTGGGTGTTGACCAGGTACATGTCGCTGGTCTTGCGCTGGTCCTGCTGGAAGGTGGCGATCTTCTTCGAGTCCGGCGACCACTCCACGATGGCCGCGTCGGTGTGCTTCCAGCCGGCGTTGTCGGTGGCGTAGCCGTAGTCCTTGACCCCGTCGGTGGTCAGCTGGGTCTCGGTGCCGGTGGCCAGGTCGCGTACCCACAGGTTCCAGTTGCGGATGAAGGCTTCGGACTTCTTGTCGGGCGACTGTGCGCCGGGCTCCAGGTCGGCCTTGGCGTAGACCTTGGCGCACTTGGCCTTGGCATCGCAGACCACCTCGGTGCCACGCACGGCGAAGCGGTAGCGGCCGTCGGCGGCCAGGCTCAAGCCGCGCGGCGAAATCTTCTCCGGCTTGATCGGGTCCTTCTTGGTGTCCAGCAGCTTGTCCAGCGCCGCACCCAGCGCCTTGTTGTCGAACAGCGGCGCGGTCTTGCCGGTGGCGGTATTGGTCTGCAGCAGGCGGTCACCCTTGGCATCGTGATCGGTGTAGACGAAGTGGGTCGCGTCCAGCCAGGTCACGCGGGTCACGGCGTGGTCGACCAGCGGCTGGGCAAACATCAGCTTTTCGGCGCGGGCGTAGTCGGCGGCGGTCACCGTGGGCGTCTGCGCGCAGACGCTCGCCGACAGCGTGGCCAGGACCAGGGCGCCGATCAGGCGCGGCGTACGGGTGTTCAAGAGCATGGAAATCCCCAAGAAAGATGGAGCGGAACGGCCATCCTGGCGCGTGCGAACACGCGATCGTACCCGGACCGGCCGGGGGCTCCCCCTGCCAGAGGTCCTAGGCGCGGCATTCATCCGCGTTGGGCGGCCCAACCCGAACGCACACACGCACGCACCCGATGCAGCGGCATTGCCCGGTGGTGGGAGGCACGCCTATTCACCCGCGCGTCCTTGCCACAGGCATCGGCAAGCGCGGCGCGGTCCATCGGCGGATGGATGGCGCGCCCGGGTCGAAGGCCGCGCCGCGCAACGGTTTCAGATGCAGCGGTCGACAGTGGCAGGGCCAGGCGGCAGCATGGCGCATGCATCGGCACGCGCTGGCGGTGTGCCTTTCCGCCTGGTTCACGCGCTCCGATGTCTCCGGTCCTGACTGCCGTCTTCCCGCTGTTCTCGCTGATCGCCATCGGCGCGGCCATCCGTCGCGTCGGCCTGCTGGGCCCGGCGGCAGTCACCGAACTCAACCGCTTCGTCGTGCTGCTGGCCCTGCCGGCGGTGCTGTTCTCGATCATGGCCAGGGCGCACTGGTCGACCCTGGCCCAGCCGGGGCTGGCCACCGTCTTCGCGATCAGCATGCTCGGCGTGCACCTGCCGGTAATGGCCTGGCGGCTCAGGCGCGGCGCCAGCCTGACCGACGCCAGCATCGATGCACTGGGCGCCTCCTACGCCAACACCGGCTTCATGGGCATCCCGCTGACCACGCTGACCCTGGGCGCGGCCGCGCTGCCCGGCGTGGGCCTGTCGGTGGTGATGACGGCCTGCGTGCTGTTTGCCCTGGCCCTGACCACGATCGAGTTCGATCGCCACCGCGGCGCCGGGCTGCTGCCCACGCTGCGCAACACCACCTGGGCGCTGCTGAAGAATCCGCTGATCTGGTCGCCGCTGGCCGGCGCGCTGGTCTCGCTGGGCGGCCTGCCGATGCCGGCGCCGGTGATGACCGCCGTGGACCTGCTGGGCGCAGCCGCCAGTACGTGTGCGCTGGTGGTGCTGGGCCTGTTCCTGGCCGCACCGGCGCAGGCCGAGTCCCCACCGCGGGCCGGCTGGCTCGGGCTGTCGGCCGTCAAGCTGTTCGTGCAGCCGGCCATCGCCTGGGTCGTGGCCGTGCCGCTGCTGGAGCTGCCGCCGATGCAGGTCCACCTGGCGATGCTGATGGCGCTGCTGCCCACTGGAACCGGCCCGTTCATGCTCGCCGAGCGCTACGGCCGGCGCGCGGCGATGTCCTCCAGGGTGATCCTGGCGACGACCGTGGCCTCGATGGCCACGCTGTCGGCCTACCTGGTGTGGATGGGCTGAGGCGCGGTGCCATCAGCGCTGGCGCGCATCACCCGATCGGCAGCCTGCGCACGTTCCAGGCCAATGCGGATGCAGTCCTGCAACAGCAGGGGCACCAGCCGGCTCAGCCACAGCAGCGTGGCGATCAGCGCCGGCGTCGGCGCCTGCCCCAGCGCGATCGCACCGGCCAACATCAGCCGGAAGATCGCCGGCGCCAGCGTCACCACCTAGCTGCGGACCATCCCGCGCCGATGCGCAACCACACGACCGCGACGGATCGCCACCAGGCCCAGCAAGGCGGTGGCCAGCCACATCAGCGCGGTCACCGAAAACGCCAGCCGGATCGACGGCGGCGCCGGCGAGGTCGCGATCAGCCCACCCACGCCGACCGACGCCTCCGGCACGGCGGCCAGGTACGCGCGCCCGGCACGCCGGTGCCAGCGCAGCGCCCGGCCGCGCCACTGGCTGAGGAACTGCAGCGGCTCCAGGACCCGCATCGTCGCGCCGCCGGCCAGGTGCACCCACGGCCAGCCGCGGCGCGTCATGAACATCGCGTAGGCCGCCGAATCCAGCGCGTGGTACTTGCCGTAGGCGGCCAGCAGGAAGTCCAGGCTCACCCCGCCGGCCAGCAGCCACACCAGACTCCACGCCACACGCCGGCCCAGGCGCCCGCGCCTGGCGAAGATCCCGATCCGCGTTGACTCACCTGCCATGCACCACCTTCGCGCCAGAGCCCATCGCCTGGCGCGGCGCCGCCCCTGTCGCCGCGCAACGACGGCCAACGATCGCGGGCCTGCGGCCGCGCGATCGTCTCCGTGCGCTTACTTGCCCGTCGTGCCCTGCTCCTCGAACACCGGGGCATGCACCTTGGCGTAGGACGTCGCCGGGATCTTGCTCTGCTCGCGGTCGTAGGTGAGCAGGCCGTTGATCTCCCCTTCCACGTCGGTGGTCTGGGTGTACACCGATGCGCTCAGGCCCACTTCGCGCGACTGGCGGACGATCTCGGCGAACTTGCGCTGGTAACGCTGCAGGTAATCGTCCGGATCCTTGGCAGTCTGATAGCCCCAGTTGCGGTTGGCCGGAAACCACAGGTGGCCTTCCACCGGCAAGCCAATGCCGCCGTATTCGCCGATCACGATCGCGCGATGGGCCTGGCGCGTCGGCACGTGCGGCACGTCCTCGTAGGTGTGGATGTCGAAGATGTCCGAGCCGGCATCGCCGGTGTCCAGCCAGCCGCTGACCTTGTTGACCACCCGACTCGGGTCCAGCTCCTTGACCGCCTTGGCCAGGCGCGTGGAGGCGTACTGGCCCCAGCCTTCATTGTTGACTACCCAGGTGACGATGGACGGATGGTTGCGCAGGTCGCTGATCATGCGCAGCAGCTCGTATTCGAATTCATCGGACACGCGCGTGGGGAACAGCACCTCGTCATTCGACGCCTGCCGCACGAACTGGTCCAGGCTGTCCTCTTCCTCGCCCGAGGGCATGTCCTGCCAGATCAGGATGCCCATCTTGTCGGCCAGGTAGTAGTACTGCGCCGGCTCGACCTTGATGTGCTTGCGTAGCATGTTGAAGCCGGATTTCTTGAGGAAATCCAGCTCGAAGGCGATCGCATCCTCCGATGGCGGGGTCAGCAGGCCATCGGGCCACCACCCCTGGTCCAGCGTGCCGTTCTGGAACAGCGGCGCGTTGTTGAGCAGCAGCGCCGGCTGGCCCGGGATCGGCCCACGCCCCAGCGAACTCTTGCGCATGGCGAAATAGCCGCGCACGGCATCCACCGGCTTGCCGACCACCTTGGCCTTGGCATACGCGCGCGCTTCGACTTCGGTCAGCAGCGTGTCGTCGCGCCGGCCATTGGGCCGATGCTGCGACGCGTCCTGCTGGTCGAACGGCTCGGTGACCTGCACCAGCTCGACCTCCAGATCGTAGAGATACGGCGTGGTCGGCGACCACAGCTTCGCGTCGGGAATCGGCAGCTGAGTGCGACGGTTGGCGCGCACGATCTTCGAGGACACCACCTTGCCGCCCGCCTTGGCGGTGATGCGCACGGCATCCTGGTCGCTGGCACTGCGGTTGAGCGCCACGTCCACGTTGAGCAGGCCGGCATCGATATCGGGCGTGACATCGACGTTTTCGATATGCAGCGCCGGCACCGGCTCCAGCCACACCGTCTGCCAGATGCCGCTGACCGGCGTGTACCAGATGCTCTTGGGATCGAGCTGTTGCTTGCCGCGCGGCTGTGCGCCGGAGGAGGTGGGATCGGTGACCTGCACCACCAGCTCGTTGTCGCCGGCTTTCAGGTAATCGGTGATATCGAAGAAGAACGTATCCGAGCCGCCGCGATGCGAGCCCACCAAGCCGCCGTTGACCAGCACGTGCGCCTCGAAATCCACCGCGCCGAAGTTCAACAGCACGCGCTGGCCGGCCCAGTCGGCGGGAATCTGGAAGTTGCGGCGATACCAGATGCGGTCTTCGGGACCGACCTTGCGTGCCACGCCGGAGAGCTTGGATTCCACCGCGAACGGCACCAGGATCTTGCCGTCCATGCCGGTCGGCTGGCCCGCGGTCTTGGGCCGGATCGCGTAATCCCACTGGCCATTGAGGTTTTGCCACAGCGCGCGTTTCATCTGCGGGCGTGGATAGCTGCGCCAGGCGTTGTCCGGCGTCACCGTCTTGCCCCAGCGGGTGATCAGATCGCTGGTGTAGACGTGATCGTCCTTGGATGCGGCGGCGTCCTGTGCCGAGGCACCGACCGGCGCGAGGGACCACAGCGCCACAACGGCAAGCGAAATGCGGACAGCCTTGATCATCATGGTTCCCAGATCCTTCTTGTGACGTGCCGATGCGCCAGGCAGGCGGTGCACGGGTGATCGAGCGGT
>JBIIHJ010000026.1:0-20680 GCA_044235875.1 Pseudoxanthomonas sp. | reverse complement strand
ACTGCCCGGGCCACGAGCAGTACACCCGCAACATGGCCACCGGGGCCTCGACCGCCGATGTGGCCGTGGTGCTGGTCGATGCGCGCAAGGGCCTGCTGACCCAGACCCGTCGGCACAGCTATATCGTCTCGCTGCTGGGCATCAGGCAGGTGGTGCTGGCGGTCAACAAGCTGGACCTGGTGGACTACGACCAGGCTGTGTTCGATGCTATCGCCGCCGACTATCGCGCGCTGGCCGCGCAACTGGGCATCGGCCAGGTGCAGTGCATCCCGCTGTCGGCGCTGGAAGGCGACAACCTGTCCACGCCTTCGCCGAACACGCCCTGGTACACCGGCCCCAGCCTGCTGGCGCATCTGGATGCGGTGCCGCTGGACCTTGCCGCTTCCGATGGTGGACTGCGCCTGCCGGTGCAGTACGTCAACCGGCCGCACCCGCACTTCCGTGGTTTTGCGGGCACGATTGCCGCTGGCAGCGTGCGGCCCGGCGACGCGGTGGTGGTGTTGCCTTCGGCGCGGCGCTCGACCGTGGCCACGGTGCGAGATCCCAATGGCGAAGTCGCGGTGGCGCATGCCGGCCAGGCGGTGACGCTGACGCTGGCCGATGAGATCGACATCAGCCGCGGCGACGTGATCGCATCGGCCGATGACCCGCCGGAAGTTTCAGACCAGTTCGCCGCGCACGTGTTGTGGATGGATGATGCGGCGCTGCTGCCGGGCCGTCCGTACTGGCTGCAGATGGGGACGCGCACGGTCAGCGCCAGCATCAGCGAGATCAAGCACCGCATCGACGTCAACACCCAGGAGGCCCTCGCCGCCAAGCGCCTGTCGCTCAACGAAGTCGGCGTCTGCAACCTGTCGCTGGACGAGCCGATCGTGTTCGAACCTTACGCGCGCAACCGCACGCTGGGCGGTTTCATCCTGATCGACCGCCAGACCAACGCAACGGTCGCCGCCGGCACGCTGGACTTCGCCCTGCGCCGCGCCGGCAACGTGCACTGGCAGCACCTGGATGTGGACAAGGCGGCGCGTGCGCGGATCAAGGCGCAGATCCCGAAGGTGCTCTGGTTCACCGGGCTGTCCGGCGCAGGCAAGTCGACCGTGGCCAACCTGGTCGACAAGCGCCTGCATTCGCTGGGCCTGCACACCTTCATCCTCGATGGCGACAACGTGCGCCATGGCTTGAATCGCGACCTGGGGTTCACCGATGAGGATCGCGTGGAGAACATCCGTCGCGTGGCCGAGGTCGCGCGGCTGATGACCGATGCCGGCCTGATCGTGCTGGTGAGCTTCATCTCGCCCTTCCGCGCCGAGCGGCAGATGGCGCGCGAACGTTTCGCCCAGGGCGAGTTCATCGAAGTCTTCGTCGACGTGCCGCTGGCGGTGGCCGAGGCGCGCGATGTCAAGGGCCTGTACGCCAAGGCGCGCGCCGGCAGGATTCCCAACTTCACCGGCATCGATTCGCCCTACGAAGCGCCCGAATCGCCTGAGCTGCACCTGCTGGCCGATCGGGAATCGTCCGAGCAGATGGTCGCGCGCGTGCTGACCGAGCTGGGACTGAACTGATTCAGGGTTGTTTGTTGTGGGCGCTGCGCCTGCAGCGATGGTGCTCCACCGAGAGAGCTCCATCGCCGTTTCAGCGGCCTCCCGCAAGCGCCGCGACCGGGATGCTGTCCCGGGCCTACTGCGGCACACTGTGGCTTCCATCGGCAGCGGCGCGAGCGTGGCCCATGCACACCCCTCCACAGGACCATCATCCCGACCAGGGGGCGGCACGCTGGCGCGGCCTGCGCCTGGAAGGTGACGGCTTCGTCCTGCGTCGCTGGCGTACCGACGACCTGGAGGCCCTGCTGCGCCATGCCGATGACGAGCAGGTGGCCGCGCGTGTCAGCGACCGCTTTCCCTCGCCGTATACCCGCGCCGATGCCGAACGCTTCTTCTCCGGGCGCGTGGTCGACCTGGCGCATCCGGTGCTGGCGATCGAGGTCGATGGCCAGGCCTGCGGCAGCATCGCCGCGCGACCCGGCAGCGGCGAGCGCGCCCATAGCGCCGAGCTCGGTTACTGGCTTGGCCGTGCGCGCTGGGGCCAGGGCCTGATGACCGGGGTGGCGGCGGTATACGTGCCGTGGGCGATGCGCGAGCTGCGCCTGTATCGACTTGGCGCGCACGTGCTGGACACCAATCCGGCCTCGGCGCGGGTGCTGCTCAAGAACGGTTTCGTGGAAGAAGGCACGTTGCGCTGCGCGGTGGTCAAGCACGGCCGCGTGCATGACCTGCGCAGCTTCGCACGCGTGTCGCCACCGGCCTGACGGCAGCGGTGCGGGTGGCATCGGGTAAGGTACGCATCCATCCGCAGTCCATCGCCGCCCGACGGCGCCCGCGCCATGACGCAGTCTTCCGATCCTTTTGTTGTTGCCGACCTGCCGGTGCGCGCATGACCGGTCCCTGGCAGAAATTCCCGCCACGCCGCGATCCGGCCGCTCGGGCGCCACGCGAACACGCGCCACGCCCCGCAGGCGAACCCGGTGATGCGCCACGTCCCTCGCGTCGTGGCGAAGAAGTGCGCCTGTATGGCCTCAACGCCGTGCGCGCGCTGTTCGAAGCGCGGCCCGAATCGCTGCGCAAGCTCTACCTGACCCAGGCGCGCGTGCACGCGCTCAAGCCGGTGCTTGCCTGGTGCGTGGCCAACCGCGTCGGCTATCGCGTGGTGGAGGAGGCCGACCTGCACAAGCTGGCCTCCAGTGCCCACCACGAAGGCGTGGTCGCCGACGTGCTGCGGCGTGCGCCGGTGTCGCTGGACGATTGGATCGCGTCGTTGTCGGCCGGTCCTGCGCTGGCGCTGTGGCTCGATGGCGTGAGCAATCCGCATAACTTCGGCGCCATCCTGCGCTCGGCCGCGCATTTCGGCGTGTCCGGGTTGCTGCTGCCGCAGGATTGGCCCCTGGCGCTTTCGGGTGCGGCTGCGCGCGTGGCCGAAGGCGGCGCCGAAGCGGTGACGCTGGTCCAAGCAGGTGACAGCGTCGCCGCGTTTGCCCGGTTGCGCGCGGCCGGTTTCAGTCTGGCCGCGACCCTGGTGGACGGCGGTGACAACCTCTTCGCCACCGCATTGCCGCAGCGCCTGGTGTACGTCCTGGGTGCCGAAGGCCAGGGCATGGACCGCGACCTGGCCGGCGACTGCGACCTCACGCTCTCCATCCCTGGCAGTGGTCGCGTGGAAAGCCTCAATGTCGCCTCGGCCACTGCGGTGCTGCTGGCGCAGTGGGCCAGTGCACGACGGGCCTAATGCTCGGACCGAGTGCCAGCCCGTGATTGACGTCGAGTTCGAGCCGCCGCCGATCAATCGCTGCGCTGTTGCGACATCCGCACGGTGAGCTCGATCAGTTCCCCCAACAGGAAAGGAGGCGCGCATGCGGCCTAATGCGCGCAGTTCCGCCCGCCCCCAGGCCGGCCACGTCGGGGGTGTGGTGCGCCTGGGCTGGTGAGGCAGACAGCGACAGCGAAGGGCCGACGCGCGTTTCATTTCCGGCGATGGGCTTCGGAAGGCGCATGCAGTGTCGCGTTGATCGATGCAGCCGCCGCGCGCCTGGCACGATGCCGCTGTTCCGGGACGTGTCCTGCCGTGACCAAGCGCCTGCGCATCCATGGCGCATTGGAGTCTTCCGTCTCACCGACCAGATGGCGATCGAGGGCTGGCGATCCAAGGATTCCCGGATGGCGCTCCTTCGGATTTCGCCTCAGGCCGTCGTGCCCGCCGTGTGGATCGGACCGCAGGGCCCATCTGCCTGAGCGCCAGACGATGATGCAGGCTTGGGCGGAGTACTTTGGAGGTCTGCGGACGCAGAGCAATCTCCAGCGCCAGGGAGCCTCAACGACTCGGCCAACGCGTGTGGCTGCGCCACGTCTTGCATATCCCGGTGAGATCGTCCGCTTGCGCGTTCAAGGGGAAGGCCGTCTGCGCAAGCGAGTCCACTAGGACCTTTAGAAGCAGAGCGATCAGGAGCTTAAGCGAGTACGCGACTCATCACCGTGGCTGGTCGTTGCTAACCGCCGCGAAACTCGCGGCAGGCATTAATCACCGTGAGATTTCGCCGGAGATCGATCGCCTGGAGCGCGCACTGCAATGGATGCAGATCTCGAACGCCGCGGCGCCAACCCGGCGGTCGATCAGGCCAACGCAGCGATCCGCAGCGGATCGAACCCAAGCGCGTGCGCATGTGGTTGCAGGCGACCTACAGGCTGGGAACGACCGATGGCGTGGAAGCCCCGCTCGCTGTGGGCGCTCGGCTAATAGCGCCCGTCGAAAGGCAATAATGCGGCTGGCGGAGGGTTGCCCCTCCGACGGGCGCGATCCGCCATTCTCGTTTGAGGGAAGTGCAACGAGCTTAAGCGAGCCCTCCGCGCAGGCTACACGCGGCGAACCAAGTCGAGCATTCCCGTGCTCGGATCGGCACGCGCGTGCAGGAAAGCCAAGCGCCGGCGGCGCGCCGGCACCGGCACCACCGCATCGCAAAGGCGCTAACGGTTGAGCTGCGGAATCTTCGCAAACGCCTCGGCAATGAAATCCATGAACACCAGCGCGCGCTTGGGCACTAGCCGGTTGGCGGCGTAGACAATCTGCATCGGCGCCGGCGGCGGCGCAAAGGCATCCAGCACGGTCTGCAGTTCGCCCGAGGCCAGGCCTTCGGCGTACAGCCACGCCGGGCCCAGGCCGATGCCGAGCCCGGCGCTGACCGCCGCGCGCGCGGCCTCGGGCGAGTTGACCCGGAACCGGCCGGACACCGGCACGTCGGTATCGCGGAAACGCCAGCTCGCCCCGGTGCTGAGCAGCGTGTACAGCACGCAGTCGTGGTGGCGCAGGTCCTCGGGCACGGCCGGCACCCCGCGCCTGTCCAAGTAGGCGCGGCTGGCCACCGTCACCCGCGTGAACGCGCCGATGCGGCGTGCGCGCAGCGCGCTGCTGTCCAGGTGGCCGATGCGGATGGCCAGCTCCGCGCCTTCGTCGAGCAGGTTCACGTAGCGGTCGTTGATCTGCAGGTCCAGCTCCAGCGCTGGAAACCGTTGCAGAAACGCCGGCACCAGCGGCAGCACGAAAGTGTGCGACAACGCCGTGGGGCAGGCCACCCGCAGCAGCCCGGACGGCTGCACATCGTCGCGCAGCGCCATTTCAGACTCACCCACCGCATCCAGGATGCGGCGCACCTCCGCGTAATAGCGCTCGCCCTCCGGGGTGAGCACCAGCTTGCGGGTGGAGCGGTTGAGCAGCCGGGTCTGCAGGTGCTGTTCCAGCGCCGCCACATGCCGGCTGACGTTGGGCTGGCCCAGCCCCAGGTCGCGCCCGGCGGCGGAAAAGCTGCCCGTCTCCACCGCGCGAGCAAAGCAGGTCATCAGCAGAAACCGGTCCATGCGTCCTCGATTCATGCGCACAGCGCATGAAGGTTATGTTCCCGCAGGATCTTATAGCAGCCGGCGCATGGGGCGAAGATGCCGCATCGAAGGCCGCCATACGGCGGCCGGGCATCGCACCATCAGGAGCACACCATGTCACGTCTTGCAGGCAAACGTACCCTCATCACCGGCGGCACCACCGGCATTGGCCTGGAAACCGCCAAGCAGTTCCTCGCCGAAGGCGCCCGCGTCATCGTCACCGGCGTCAACCCCGACTCCATCGCCAAGGCCCAGGCCATCCTGGGGCCCGACGTGCCGGTGCTGCGCGCCGACTCGGCCAGCGTGGCCGCCCAGCAGGAGCTGGCGCAGGCGGTGCAGGCCCATTACGGCCAGCTGGATGTCGTCTTCCTCAACGCCGGCGTCTCGGTCTGGGTGCCGATCGAAGAGTGGACCGAGCAGGCCTTCGACGCCTCCTTCGCCATCAACGTCAAGGGCCCGTACTTCCTGCTGCAGGCGCTGCTGCCGGTGCTGGCCAACCCCGCCTCGGTGGTGCTCAACACCTCCGTCAACGTGCATGCCGGCATGGCCCGCTCGTCGGTGTATGCCGCCACCAAGGCCGCCTTCCTGAGCATGACCAAGACCCTGTCCAGCGAGCTGCTGGGCCGTGGCATCCGCGTCAACGCCGTCAGCCCCGGCCCGGTGGAAACCCCCCTGTACGACAAGCTCGGCGTGCCCGACGCCTACCGTGCAAAGCTCAACGAGGAGATTGCCGCCAGCATCCCGATGGGCCGCTTCGGCACCCCGGAAGAGGTGGCCAAGGCCGTGCTGTACCTGGCCTCGGACGAATCCAGCTGGACGGTGGGTTCGGAAATCGTGGTCGACGGCGGGCGCCTGCTCAACGGCTGAGCCTGGCGGCCCCCCGCCAGGCGCCGGCAGGCGGCGCGCATCGCCGCCTGCCGGCACCCACCTTCGCCTGCGCATCGCCATGCCCCGGTTGCATGGCGATGCGCAGGCGTTTTCTGCCATGCAGGCACGGCCGGCCCACGGCTGCCCTGGCACCCCCCTTCTGCACCGTGAGCCATTGCCCATGCCCAACACCCTCACCCTGATCAGCCACCCGCTGTGCCCGTTCGTGCAACGCGCCGCCATCGTGCTGCTGGAACACGATGTCGCCTTCGAGCGCGTGGATATCGACCTGCACGCCAAGCCGGACTGGTTCCTGGCCCTGTCGCCCACCGGCAAGGTGCCGCTGCTGCGCATCGGCCAGCCGGACGGCAGCGTGGCCACCCTGTTCGAGAGCGTGGTGATCTGCGACTACCTCGACGAGACCAGCGGCAGCACCAGCCTGTACCCGCGCGACCCGCTACAACGTGCGCAGCAACGCGCCTGGATCGAGTTTGCCGCGCCTACCTTTGCCGACGCCTGGCAGTTCCTCAACGCCAGCGACCAGGCCAGTGCCGACACCGCCAGCGCCGCCTTCCGCGGCAAGCTGCAAAAGCTCGAGCAGGCGCTGGGCCAGGGCCCGTATTTCGCCGGCCCCACGTTCGGCATGGTCGATGTGGTGTTCGCCCCGCTGCTGCGCTACTTCGGCCTGCTGCCTGCGCAGGTCTGTGCACCCCTCTTTGAAGGGCTGCCGCGCATCGGCGCATGGCGCGCCGCCCTGGCCGCCCGGCCCAGCGTCATCGGCGCGGTGGCGCAGGACTATGCCAGCCGCTTCCAGCAGCATCTGCACAGGCAGCGTGCCCTGCTGGCAGAGGCGGTGTGTGTGCCGGCGTAAGCAGCCGACGCCGCCGTGCATGGCTGGCCGCACCGCGTGCCTGCGCTGCCGGGCGAGGGGCGCATTCCCGCACCGCCAGTGTGGCAGGCAATGTCCTGCCGATGCCCGCTCCGCCCAAGCTGAGTGAAGGCTCTGGAAATTGCGGCTGTTCCACATGGTCTGTAAGCAGGCGCAGCGCTACCTGGATCTGGAACGGCTGATCTGGAGCGGCTGATACCCGCTACCGCGCATGCTGGCTCCCGCTGTCGGGTCAGCTTGAACGCGCCGGCCCGTGTCAGGGGCCTTCTGTGCGCGGTAACGCCGCAGGTGGATCACCGCCTGGCGCCCGGCGCCATGGGCGAACCCCTGGTGGACCAGGCGCTCGTGGCGATCGCCATCGGCACGCGTGACATCCTGTCGGGCTTTGCCGGTGGTTCGGACCTTGCGCCGATGGCGCCATTCAAGATTCCGACGCTTGGCATGACGGTAACCGGCGCGCGACGCAGCGTGCGTCCCCCCAGGGACGCGACGAGGCGATCGAAATCCCGGGGCAGAGTTCGCGTGAGGAATCGCCATGCCGATCGACCGCGTCGTTCCCGTTGCAGAGGTCGTAGAGGCGCTGGGCCGCTTGGCTGCTTGTCGCCCGCGTCAGCCGCCAGCCTTCCGCATCGTCGGGATAGGCAACCATGCATCCAGCGTGCAAGAAGTGCACCCGAACGGAGAGGCCGGATGACGGCCGGAGCTAACAAGGGCGAATTGCCACGGCTGTTCGAGCCGGTAACCAGGGGTCGCTCCTGCTGGCCGATCGCGTAGTCGCGGCGCCGATGCGCCGATATCTTTCGCCAGAACGCGTGTTAGGCGAGCAACGTTAGCCAAGGAGTTTTCGCAGATGGAGACGCCTCCGGCGAGGCTAGGCGAGCTTGCCGAGACTGCCGGAGTAGCAATGGCACGGGGTAGCGTCGCTTCTCACCAGCAGCGTTGATGGCCAGCGCTACGATAATGGGGGCCAAATGATCGATGCTGCGCGCGCCACGGCGACGTTGCGGCGATGTCCGCTGCTTTGCGTCGGTCTCCATCGGCCAGGCGGCGAATGGTGAAGGTTCTGGGCCGCCGGGCTCGGGCGCGGACGATATCCGACGGTGTCTGCGGAACCGGCTGGTCAAGGCGTGCGGCACGTCCTTGGATGATGCCGGACGCGATGGTTCCGTCCAGCGCGAGATAAGCCACTTGGCCTCGTCATCGCGATGAGGGGTGCAAGTAGGACCGCACACAGAACCGCGAAAGCGCTTGCGCATCCATGGCGCGCTGAGGTCTTCCATCCCAGCGGCCACATGGTGACCGAGGACCCGGGGACCGAGGCATTCCAGAGTGCGCTGCTTCGATCTGGCCTGCGGCCCTTGCGCCCGGCGTCGCGTGGATCACTCGCGATGTGGGACAGCGGGCACCGCTGGTGCCCGCCATCTGTTCAATGCGTGTCCTTGCCTGCTGCGCGCTTGGGCGCGCTGCCGAAGTCGCCCTTTGCCTCGGCCGCCAGGTACAGGAACACCGCGTACGCGGCCACGTTCTGGGCCAGCGCCTTGGGATCGATCTTGTCCAGGGTGTCGTCGGCGTTGTGGTGCAGGTCGAAGTAGTCGGTGCCGTCGTGGCCCAGCCAGGCCCAACGCACGCCGAGTTGAGTAATCGGGCCGATGTCCGATTCGGGGTCGCCCTGGCCGGGCAGATGCGCGACGTCCAGCGGCTTGAGCGCACCAGCGATGGCATCGATCGCGCCCTTGGCGTGGTCGCCGGCGTCGCTGTCAAAGCCGTAGATGCGGCCGGCGCCGAAGTCGCTTTCGACCGCGATCACGTGCTGCTGGATCTCCCTGGCGTGCGCCTGCGCGTAGGCGCGGCCGCCGTAGAGGCCTTGTTCTTCATTGGCGAAGGCGACCACGCGGATCGTCCGGGCCGGGCGCTGCGGCAGCTGCGAGACCAGGCGCGCGGCGGCCATGGTGATGCCGATGCCCGCGGCGTCGTCGATCGCGCCGGTGCCCAGGTCCCATGAGTCCAGGTGGCCGCCAGTCAGGACGATCTCCTTGGGCTTGCTGCGCCCGGTGATCTCGCCGATCACGTTGTAGCTGGTGGCCTGTCCGTCCCAGCCGCAGTCCAGCGCCAGCTTGAGCTTGACCGGGCCCAGGGCAAGCAGGCGCGCGAGCTGGTCGGCGTCCGGGATCGACAGCGCCGCAGCCGGGATCGGGGTGAGGCCTTCGGCATAACGGGTGATGCCGGTATTGACCACCCGATGGGGCGTGGTGCCGGCCGAACGCATCAGGAAGGCAACCGCGCCTTTCCTGATCGCCTCGGACGGGCCGCCGCCGCGGATCCCGCCGCCGTTGCGGTAGTCGCCGCCGTCCTGCTTCTTCTGCATCTGGTAATCGACGAAGGCGATCTTGCCGGCCAGTGAACCCGCTGGCGCCGCCTGCAGCGCGGCCAGGTCGGGGAAGCGCACGACCTCGGCCTCGACCGTGCCACCGGCGCTGCCGCCCAGTGCGGCCACGACCAGCGACTGCGCGTGCGCACCCAGGACCTGGGCGTGTTCGCTGCGACGTTCCCACTTGGGGAAGGTCACCGGCTCGGTCCACACCTTGTCGAAACCCAGCGACTTGAACTTGGCCTGTGCCCAGGCGACCGCGCGTGCATCGGCTTCGCTGCCGGCCAGGCGCTGGCCGACTTCGGTGGTCAGTGATTCGGTGACCTTCCAGCCGGTGTCGTCGGCCAGGGCCTGGGTGCGCAGGATGTCGGCCTGGCGCAGCGCCGCATCGGGAATTGTGGTGGGCGTGGCGGCCTGAAGCGGCAGCGCCGCGGCCAGCAACAGGGCGGTCACCAGGGACGTGCGGCGCATACGGTCGAGCCTTTTCACAAATGAACAAGCCGCGAGCTTAGCAGCCCGCAGCTTGGTGTCTCAGGTGGATTTCGACGGGTGTTATGGCTGCTTTTTCAGCGCGTCGCGGATCTCGCGCAGCAGCAGCACGTCCTCAGGCGTGGCGGCTGGCTTGGCTTCTTCCTTGACCCGGAAACGGTTGATGATGCGCACCACGGTGAAGATGGCGAAGGCCACAATCAGGAACTGGATGATCGTGTTAATGAAGTTGCCATAGGCCACCACCACCGCCGGCACTTCCTTGCCCGCCGCATCGACCGTGGCCTCCTTGAGCGTGACCGCCAGCTGCGAGAAATCCACGTTGCCGATCAGGAAACCGATCGGCGGCATGATCACATCGTTCACCAGCGAGGTGACGATCTTGCCGAAGGCCGCGCCGATGACGACACCGACGGCCAGATCGATCACGTTGCCGCGCATGGCGAAGGTCTTGAACTCGCTGATCATGCCCATGGGCTGTCCTCTTGATGGGGGGAAGTCGCCGCTAGCCTAACGCAGGTGGATGTCGAGGTCCGGTCAACCCACGATGGTGCCGCGCACCTCGACCACGCCATCGAGCGCGCCGATGAAGGCATCGCCTGGCTGCAGTGCGGCCACGCCCGATGGCGTGCCCATGAAGACCAGGTCGCCGGCCTTCAACGCATAGAGCTTGGAGAGTTCATGCAGGACGTCGGGCACGTCCCAGATCATGTCGGTCAACGGCGCATGCTGGCGCACGGTGTCGTTGACGGTCAGGGTCACGCCCAGCGACATCAGGTCTTGGACCTGTGTGGCGGGCACCAGTTCACTGATCGGCGCGGAGTGATCGAAGCCCTTGGCCGTGTCCCAGGGCAGGCCGGCCTTCTTCGCGGCCGCTTGCAGGTCGCGACGGGTCAGGTCCAGGCCGATGCCGTAGCCGTAGATCAGCGCTTGCGTCGCTTCCAGCGGCAGGATGCCGGCTGGCGCATCGTGGCCAAGTGCGACGACAAGTTCCACCTCGTGGTGCAGATCCGATGTGCCGGTCGGATAAGGGACGTCGGCGCCGTTGATGACGATCGCATCGGCCGGCTTGGCAAAAAAGGTGGGGTTGCCGCGTTCGGCTTTCGATGCCGGGGCGGTGGCGCCCATTTCGCGTGCATGGTCGGCGAAGTTGCGACCGACACAGTAGATGCGGCGCACGGGAAACGTGCCGCCACCACGGACCGGCACGCGTGCCTGCGCGGGCGCGGTAATCACATCGGACATTGGGCATTCCTGACTTGCGAACGGGGAATGCCAGAGTGTAATCGCGTGTCGCGAAAACTCAGTGCGAGAGCGGCAGTGCCTGCTTGCGCACGACCTGGTATTCGCCTTCCACCACCTGCTGCTGGGCAGCGCGTTGGCGCGGACGAAGCAAGCGATAGGCCATGCCGGCGGCGAGCATCGCCGCACCCACGAACACACCGAAGAACACCAGGACGCACAGCACCCCCAGGCCGACCAGGCCGAAGGCCAGGCGCAACAGCGGATGGCGTGGCTTGCGCGGCGCGAACACGGCGCGGAGACGTTGGCTGTCGAAAGAGAAGGTGCGGATCATCGGGCTCGTGACAAGATGTTGGGGAACCGTTGGCGCAGTATGGTCACCTGCCTGGAGAGTGTGTGAAACCTTTGTTAATCCCATGGCACTGATGGCGTTTGAACTGCTGGCTGAAGGCATGCCAGCCGAGGCCGAAGCCACGATCGATGGCAGCGCCGAATCGCTGATCCTGATGCGTGAAGGCGCCCAGGTGCGCGCCTGGCGCAACGTCTGCCCGCATGCTGGGCGTCGTCTTGACTGGGCGCCGGGCAAGTTCCTGCTCACCAAGACCGGACATCTGGTCTGTGCTGCGCACGGTGCGACCTTCGAATTACAAGGTGGACAGTGTCTGTCCGGCCCGTGTCGCGGACAGGCGCTGCAGGCGGTGCCCGTGGATGTGCGCGATGGGCAGGTCCTGCTGGCCGAGGCCTAGCCCTGATCGTCTTCGTCGATGGTGTGGCCTGCAGCGCGCAATGCGTCCAGGCTGACGCGCAGCTGGTCCTGCTTGACCATCACGTAATCGGTATCGAAGGTCGATACCGCGAAGATGCCCACGTTCGCCTGCGCCAGCGGTGCCAGCACCTGCGCCAGGATGCCGGTGAGGTCGAAGGCGAACGGCCCGCGCAGCATCAGGCTGCGCCAGCCGCGCTCGCACTGCACATCCTCGGGGACGCGACCTTCGTCGCAGGCGATGGACAGTTCCTCGTCGGTCCAGCTCACGTGGCTGAGCGCGCCTGGGATGAACCAGTGCGGCAGCGCCGAACCCGGCGCAAGCCGGCAGACGGCCGATTGCCCCGGCAGCAGCTTGAGCGTCAAACCCATCGTGCTGCCTTGCGGTTGGATCGCTGCATCAGACGCGCGCGCTCCACCAGAACATCAGGTTGACCATGCCGACCACCACCACGGTGTAGATCAACGACAGTGGCCCGCCGACGCGCCACATCTGTCGCGCGGTGTAGTTGGCCGGACCGGTGATCATCGAGATCACCGGATTGGAGGCGGTCATCAGGTTGTTGGAAGCCGACAGCGCGGTGATCAGCGCGAACGCGGTGGGATTGCCGCCGGCCGCCAGCGCCAGGCTGATCGCCATGGGCACCATCACGATGGTCGCGCCGACATGGCTGATCACCAGCGAGAACGCGGTGGTCAGCAGGGCGATGGCGATTTCGAGCACCCACACCGGCAGGCCTTCGGGCAGGCGTTCGACCGTGTGCCCGGCTACCCACGCCGCCGCGCCACTGCTATCCATCGCCCAACCCAGTGGGATCAGCCCGGCCATCAGGAACACGGTCTTCCAGTTGATCGAAGCGTAGGCCTCGTCCATGCGCAGCACGCCGGTCAGCAGCATGCCGGCCACGCCGGTCATCAGGGTCAGCGCGACCGGCAGGCGCGAGGTCAGCGCGATGATGATGGTCAGGGCGAAGATCGCCATGGCGATCTTGAACTTGTGCGGCCGCTGCTCGCCCTTGGGGTAGTCGGTGACCACCACGAAGTCGCCGTTCTTGGCCGTGGCCGCCAGGTCCTGCCAGATGCTGTGCAACACCAGCATGTCGCCCGAGCGCAGCGGCACCTTGCGCACGTCTTCGCGCACGACCTTCTTGTCGCGGTTGATCGCCAGCAGGCTGATACCGGACTTCTTGCGCAGGGTGAGATCAGCCGCGCTCTTGCCGATGAAGCTGGAGGTCGGCGGCACCACCGCTTCGGAGATACCGGCGCGGCTGGGATTGAACAGGTCGCCGAAGTGGCGCAGGCGCGAGGACAGGCGCAGGAACTGGTTCTGGGAAAAATCCGCCACTTCCTGGCGCCCGCCCATCGCGCCGAGCACGCTGCCCACCCAGATGCGCATGTCTGCCGGCGGCGCCAGGCGCGTGTCGTTGCCGGTCTGCAGGGCCAGCATCAGCGGCGCGCCGTGCAGGGCTTCGGCTTCGCCCAGGGTCATGCCGACCAGCGGGCTGTCGGCGCTGACGGTGAGCTCGAAGACCTCGCCCTCGATGCCATAGGTGCTGGCGAAATAGCTTTCGGTGCGGGCCGGCGTGGCACTGGCATTGCCGCTGGTTTCTTCGCGCAGCTTGCGATCGCCGTAGAAGTAGAAGTACGCCAGCGAGGCCAGCAGCAGTGCGATGCCGATCGGCATCGGCGCGAACATGCGCAGCGGCTCCAGCGTGGCCATGCCCGAAGGCAGGTTGTTGTTGGCCGACACCAGCAGGTCGTTGAGCAGGATCAGCGGCGAGTTGCCGACCATGGTCAGCGCGCCGCCCATCACGATGGCCGAGCAGATCGGCAGCAGCAGGCGCTGCAGGTTGAGCGTGGTGCGCGAGGCCAGGCGCGCGGTGACCGGCAGGTACAGCGCCATCACCGACGGGTTCTGCATGAAGGACGAATTGAGCCCTGCGATGGCCGAGGTCAGCAGCAGCAGGCGTTGCTCGACACCATGGCCGCGGCGGACCAGCCAGGACGCGAGGCGGTTCAGCGCGCCGGTGCGCTCCAGGCCTGCGCCCAGGATGGTGGTGGCGATGATGCTCATCACCGCGTTACCGGAAAAACCGCCGAAGATTTCCTCGGGCGCCACCAGCCCGGTCAGGCCCAGCACCACCAGCACGACCAGGGCGACCACGTCGGCGCGGATGCGCTCGAACAGGAACATCACCATCACAAAGCCGACCAGCCCCAGCACCAGGCGCATGTCGTTGGTCAACGTGAGGGCGGTATCCATCCGGGGTCAGGTCGCCTGTCCGGACAGACGCAGGATCTGCGGTGCGCCGCGGGCTGGGAGCGGATCGTCAGCAGCGGTCATAGACCAGATCCCAGACGCCATGGCCAAGATTCTGGCCGCGCGTTTCGAAATGGGTCTGCGGGCGCCACACCGGGCGCTCCACGTGGCCGCGTGCGCCGGCACGATTGCGCAGGCCCGGCGTGGCATCGAGCACGTCCCACATCTGCTCAGCATAGTCCTGCCAGTCGGTGGCCGCATGCAGGCGGCCATCGGGCGCCAGGCGTGAGACCAGCAGTTTCGCGAACTCGGGCTGGATCAGGCGGCGCTTGTTGTGGCGCTTCTTGTGCCAGGGATCGGGGAAGTAGATGCGGATCTCGTCCAGCGCGCCTTCGGCCACTTCGTTCTGCAGCACTTCCACCGCATCGTAGTGATACAGGCGCACGTGCGTGGTGCCGTCAGCTTCCAGCGCATTGAGCAGACGGCCCACGCCCGGGGCGTGGACCTCGATGCCGATGTAGTCGCGGCTGGGATCCTGCTGCGAGGCCAATCGCAGGGCATCGCCGTTGCCGAAGCCGATCTCCAGCACGCGCTTGGCCTGACGACCGAACACGGCATCGAAATCGCGCGGCTGGCCGGTGTAGTCCAAGCCCAGTTGCGGCCAGGCCTGGTCAAATGCGCGTTGCTGGGCTTCGGTGAAACGCCCTTGGCGCAGGACGAAGCTACGGACCGGACGATGGCCTTCGGTGGCGGTGAACGGTTTGGGAGGTGCCTTGGCGCCAGGACTGGAAAACGGATCGGTCATGTCAGCCGATCACCTCGGTGTTCAAGCAGGCAGGTGGCGCCCGGCAGGTGCCGTCGGACAACGCCGGATCGAGCCAGGTGCGGGGGACGGTCGGCTGATGCCAGGCGCAGGCCCGGTCCGCAACGACCTGCGGATCAAAAGGGTGGGGTACAGACATGTCGGAATTATCGCCCAACTTGCTGGCCCGGTCGCGTCTTCGACGGCGGTCTTGCCCGGCCCATGGCAAAGGACTGCGCGGAACGGCGCAGGCGCGGTGCGGGTGCTGGACCTGGAGCCGCCGCACGGGCGCCGAAAGGGCTCATGGCTGCACAGACCGGACCAGGCGACCCGACGCTCAGGCCGGTGCGCCGCGTCGGGCGACTGGTCGAAGCGACCGACGCCGAATCGGTCGCGCTGGCGGCGCGTGACCTGCCGTTGAATTTAAGCCAGGTCCGCGTCACGACGCAGCCAGGTGTGACGCACTGCAGCGTGAGTTGCCCTATGGCGTAATGAAATTATAACGCCCAATGCGGTGCCGTACGGTCGGCGCCATGTCCTGACATCTCACGCGACACCCTGGAGTTCCACATGCGCGCACCCCGTTCTCTGTCCACCCTGGCCGCTGCGGTGGTTCTCGCCCTGGCCGCGGGCGCTCCGCAGGCCCATGCCGAGCAGGTCTATTCGCAGAGCGTGTTCTTTGGCGACAGCCTGTCCGACTCGGGGCATTTCCGCCCGACCCTGATCCAGCTCGCCGGTTCCTCGGCCGCTATCGTCGGCCGCTTCACCACCAATCCGGGCCTGGTCTGGGGCGAATACGTCGCTGATTTCTATGGCACCGGCGCGGTCAGCGATAACCAAGGCGGCACCAATTACGCGGTCGGCGGCGCTCGCGTGGGCGCGACCGCGGTCACCGCGTTGGGCCCGGCACCGTCCATTGCCTCGCAGGTGAACACCTATCTGACCAGCACCGGCGGCGTGGCCGATGCCAAGGCGCTGTATTCGGTCTGGGGCGGGGCGAACGACCTGTTCGCCGCGGCCGTGGCGCCGGCCCAGGCGCAGGCGATCATCGGGTCGGCCGTCACCACCCAGATCGGCCTGGTCGGCACGCTGCAGGCGGCAGGCGCGCAGTACGTGCTGGTGCCGACGATCCCGGACCTGGGCAAGACGCCGCAGTTCCTGGCGGGCGGCGCCGCGGGTTCGGCCGCGGGGACCCAGTTGGCCACGGCCTACAACACGGCGTTGTTCAACGGGCTGGCCGCCTCCGGCCTGCGCGTGATCCCGCTGGATACCTTCACCCTGATCGATGAAGTCACCACCAATCCCGGCACCTATGGTTTCACCAATGCAACCGGCACGGCATGCGGCGCAGGCTCCTCGGTGACCTGCAGCCCGCTCAACTACGTCACCCCGACTGCCGCCAACGACTACGTGTTCGCCGACGCCGTGCATCCCAGCTCCAGCGCGCACGCGATCCTGGGTGCGTATGCCCTGTCGGTGCTGGAAGGTCCGCGCCAGATCGGCGTGCTGACCCATTCGGCCACCGTGACCGGCTATTCGCGCGCCGAGCGCGTGGCCATGCACGCCGATGGCGCCGCCGAAGGCCAGGGCCTGCGCTGGTGGGGCAACGTGCGCGGCGACATGCAGCGCCAGCAGGATGGCGATCTGTACGACGGCACCACCCCGGCCGGCCTGTTCGGCATTGACTGGCTCAACGGTGGCCTGACCCTGGGCGGCTTCGCCGGTTACGGCAAGGGGACCCAGGACTTCGGGCATTCCTCGGGCGAGTTCGACCAGGAAGACACCACCGCCGGCGTGTTCGCCCAGTGGGCCGGCCGCGGTGCGTGGGTCAACGCCCAGGTCAGCTACAACTGGCTCAAGTACGACGTGACCCGCGACATCCAGCTGGGCGCGGCCACCCGCAAGCAGACTGGCTCTCCGGACGGCAGCAACGTCACCGCCGCGATCAACGCCGGTTTTGATTTCGGCAATGGCGGCACCTGGAAGACCGGCCCGGTGCTGGGCCTGGTTTCGCAGACGATCAAGGTCGACGGCTATGACGAAAAGGAGTTGAATTCCACCGCGCTGTCCTACCGCGACCAGGAGTTCGATTCGCTGATCGGCAGCGCCGGCTGGCGCGCCAGCTTCCAGATCTCGCCGACGGTGACCCCGTATGTCCAGGCCACCTACAACCACGAGTTCGAAGACAACGCCAGCATGGCGTGGGCCTCGCTGCAGACCATCCCCGGCGCGTTGCCTTACGCGGTGCCCGGTGTGCAGTTCGACCAGGATTACGGCGTGGTGGTGTTCGGCGCGCGTGCCCAGCTGGGGGGGCTGAGCGCCGATGTTGGTGCCCGCACCACAATCGGCCAGAGCGCGGCCAACGATGCAGGTCTGTTCCTCAGCCTGGGCGGCAGCTTCTGACGGCGATCGGCCTGAGCGGGTTGGCTCGACCTACGACGCCCGGCATCTGCCGGGCATCGTGGTTTGTGCGGTCCTTGGGGCGGGTTGCGCCATTGCGCCCCGAGCGAGACCCGGCATAGACTGCCGCCCACCCGACGCGGGTGTAGCTCAATGGTAGAGCTGTAGCTTCCCAAGCTACTGACGAGGGTTCGATTCCCTTCACCCGCTCCATGTCGACCTGTCGTGTTCCAGCCGACCGGCTACTCGGGATTCCCGAAGCGAAATCTGCACGCGGTCCCTGCTCACGGGTGCGCCGGGGGTCGTTCCGAACCAAAGCCTTACTTTTTCCTCGCCGCTCCCTCGGGACTGTCGTCCACTTGCTCGCGCCTGCCGACCTACGCGACCAAGGTGCCGCTCGCGTCCTCGTTCCATTTCTGGGTGATCGCCGTGGTGACCGACCTCATGTGACTGAGCCGCTCCATGCCATGGTCATCTCGACCCGATTCGGGGGAGGACGGCAAAGCTGTGGTCGTCATGGACATGGAGATGGCGCCTGGAGCGCGCTCGACCAGCTGCCGACAACGGATCCCTCAACGGGTGGACCGCCACTGGCGCCAGGGTCTGGCAGGTGGACGGGTCACCGTCCCGGTGCGCGGCCGCGGGGCGGGGCTTTTCCTCTGGCTGGCCTGGCGTCCTTTGGAGTCTTTCCCACGCCGGCAAGTGCGCGTATCCGGGCCTGTTGCGCGGCACTGAAGTCGGCGAAGTGATTACGCAGCAGTTCGATGATCCGCCTATGTACCTCGGCCGTGGCCGCCTGGCGCAGCGCCTGGTCGTCCAAGCCCAGCCGCATCAGCTCCGACTGGAGCCTGGCCTTCACTTTTTCACGGGTCTGGAGGTCTTCGGATTTGCGCGGCATGGAAACAGGGCGGTGGGAGACAGGGCCATCCTCCTGTGTGCCTCGCCTGCCCGCAACCCGCAGACGTGGCCCAATCCGTATCCGGGGCAGGTTCTGGCTTTGGACCTGATCCAGGGTGTGTTGCTGGGACAGCAAGCGGCTGGTTGGTCTGCGAACTGGCCGAGGACGGGGCGACCGGCGCCCGCGCCGCCTGGCCGGCAGGCATGCGCGTACGCACTGCGGCAGGGTGGTTCGGCTTGGACGATGAAGATGTCGCACGCAGTTTCAGGGCGGGCCGTGCGATCGCACAGGGCAGCGCGATCCTGAAAGCAAGCGACGTGCTGCATGGCATGCTAAGCGTCGTTTTGATTGGCGCGACAACCGCATGAAACTGGCGATCCTCTCGCGCAACACCAGGCTGTATTCGACCAAGCGGCTGGTGGACGCCGGGCGCCAGCGCGGGCACGTGGTGCGGGTGCTGGATCCCCTGCGCTGCTACATGCGCATCGATGCCGGGCGCTTTGACCTGCGCTACAAGGGCAAGCCGCTGTCGGGGTTCGATGCGGTGATCCCGCGCATCGGTGCGTCGGTGACCCGCTATGGCACCGCCGTGTTGCGCCAGTTCGAACTGATGGGTTGCCACACGCCCAACCCGTCCGACGCCATCCTGCGCGCGCGCGACAAGCTGCGCGCGCACCAGCTGCTGGCCGCCAGCGGCATCGATCTGCCGGCCACGGTGTTCGGCGACAACCCCGACGACACCGCCGACCTGCTGGCGCTGCTGGGGCCGCCGCCGCACGTGATCAAGCTCAACGAGGGCACCCAGGGTGCCGGCGTGATGCTGACGGAGAAGCTCTCGGCCTCGCAGTCGGTGGTCGAGGCCCTGCGCGGGCTGTACGCCAGCTTCGTGGTCCAGGAGTTCGTGGAAGAAGCCAAGGGCGCGGACCTGCGCTGCTTTGTGGTCGGCGACCGGGTGGTGGCGGCGATGCGCCGGCAGGCGCCCGAGGGCGACTTCCGCTCCAACCTGCACCGCGGCGGCGAGGCGGCGCCGGCCACGGCCACCGACGAGGAAGCCGCCGTGGCCATCCGCGCCGCGGCGACCCTGGGCCTGGGCATCGCCGGTGTGGACCTGATCCGCTCGGCGCGCGGTCCGCTGGTACTGGAGGTCAACTCCACCCCCGGCCTGGAGGGCATCGAGCAGGTCTCGGGGGTGGACATCGCCGGCGCGGTCGTGGAACTGGTGGCCTCCGGCGTGGTCAATGGGAAGCCAGGCAGCCGTCGCGGCGGCGTGGGACTGCCCCGGCCAACGTGAACGGGCATGCAGGGAGGCTCACTGGCGGTGTGACAGAATCGGCCACCTGAACGCGGCCGGCGCCGTTTCCCGTCGCCGCTTCATCGCTCTGCGAAGACCAACCCAAGGTATCCCATGACCCTCATTTCCCCGATGCGCCGCGCCCCCCGGCTCCTGGCCATCCGCTTCCAGGAGGCCTGCTGACATGCGCATTCTCGTCATCGAAGACAACAGCGACATCGCCGCCAACCTGGGCGATTACCTGGAAGACCGCGGCCATACCGTGGATTTCGCCGCCGACGGCGTGACCGGCCTGCACCTGGCCGTGGTCCATGATTTCGACGCCATCGTGCTCGACCTCAACCTGCCGGGCATGGATGGCCTGGAGGTCTGCCGCAAGCTGCGCAACGAAGCGCGCAAGCAGACTCCGGTACTGATGCTCACCGCCCGCGACAGCCTGGACAACAAGCTGGCCGGCTTCGACTCGGGCGCCGACGACTATCTGATCAAGCCGTTCGCCCTGCAGGAAGTGGAAGTGCGCCTCAACGCGCTCTCGCGCCGCGGCAAGGGCGTGCAGACCCGGGTACTGGACGTGGGCGACCTGGAATACAACCTGGATACGCTGGAAGTGCGTCGCGGCGGCAAGCTGCTGCAGCTCAACCCGACGGCATTGAAGATCCTGCAGTCGCTGATGGAAGCTTCGCCGGCGGTGGTCACCCGCCAGGAACTGGAAACCCGCGTGTGGGGCGAAGAACTGCCCGATTCCGATTCGCTGCGCGTCCACATCCATGGCCTGCGTGCCGTGGTGGATAAGCCGTTCGAGACGATGTACATCCAGACCCGCCATGGCATCGGCTACCGCATCGCCGCCCCCGAAGCCTGAGTTCGGCAGCCTCGCGCGGCCCGGGGCCAGGCGAGCGCGCAAGTTCCGCCGGCGCCTGCGAACCCGCATTGTCTGGTCCTTCGTCCTGTTGGGCTTCTGCCTGACGGTGCTGTTTGCCTACGCCTCGAT
>JBIIHJ010000236.1:0-6357 GCA_044235875.1 Pseudoxanthomonas sp. | reverse complement strand
GGCCTTCAACAGGCATTCATGTTCGGCTAACCCACTGTTCTGACAGGATAAATAAGTGACATTACAGGCCGTTCTCTACGTACTTGCGGCGCTGATGATGGTGATCGGGGTCGCCGGGGTGGTGCTCCCAGTACTTCCGGGCCTTCCGCTGACCTTCGCCGGCATGCTGCTGGCGGCCTGGGCTGGCGATTTCCAGCAGGTCGGCTGGGTGACCCTGACGGTCCTTGGGCTGCTCACGGCGCTGTCTGTGGCGGTGGACGTGTTGTCGACGGCACTGGGCGCCAAGCGCGTGGGGGCCAGCCGCAAGGCGATCATCGGCTCGGTGATCGGGACCTTCGCCGGACTGTTCTTCATGCCCGTCGGCCTCTTCGTCGGGCCGTTTGCCGGTGCGCTGGTCGGCGAAATGATGCATGGCCAGGAGCTGCGACAGGCCACCAAGGTCGGCATGGCGACCTGGATCGGGCTGGTGGCGGGCATGGTGCTCAAGGTCGGACTGGGCTTTGCGATGCTGGCGCTGTTCTTCGTGGCGTGGTTCTACTGACCCTGCCGCTGGCCCTCCTTCACGCGATGCGTGTGATCGGCTTTGCCAGAATGCGCGGCTTGCCGACGGTCGCCAATGGCCAGGAAACGGGGAATGGGGCGTATGACGTGGATCATCGTGGCGACTGTTGTCGTCACCCTGGTGGTGGTGCTGTTCGCACTCAATTTCGCCACGCCTGAAAAAAAGCTCCAGCACATCCCCACGCATCAGTACGGCGTGCGCGATCCGCTGTTCAAGCGTGAGATGTCCGCGCTGCTGGGGCCAACGGTCCTGCCGGGCAACCGCATCGAGGTGCTCAACAACGGCCAGGAAATCTTCCCGGCCATGCTCGCGGCGATTCGCGGCGCACAGCGCACCATCACTTTCGAGACCTACATCTACTGGTCCGGCGAGATCGGCCGCGAGTTCAGCCAGGCGCTGTGCGAGCGCGCTCGGGCGGGCGTCCGGGTGCGCGTGACCATCGACTGGGGCGGCAGCCTGAAGATGGACACCTCGCTGCTGGACGCGATGGAAGCGGCCGGCGTGGAAGTGCATCGATACCGTCCGCTTAGCTGGTACAACCTGCATCGCGTCAATAACCGCACGCACCGCAAGCTGCTGGTCGTCGACGGCCGGATTGGCTTCACCGGCGGCGTCGGCGTGGCCGACCAGTGGATGGGCGATGCGCAGGATCCGGACCACTGGCGCGATGCGCATTACCGGATCCAGGGCCCGGTCGTGGCCCAGGTACAGGCCGCCTTCAACGACAACTGGATCAAGAGCACCGGCCGGGTCCTGAACGGGCCGGACTACTACGCCGAGCTTGCGCCGGCGGGCGACAGCGATGCGCAGCTGTTCCTCGCCTCGCCCGCCGGGGGCAGCGAGAGCATGCATCTGATGTACCTGCTGGCCATCGCCGCGGCCGAAACGCGGATCGACCTGGCCGCTGCGTACTTCGTCCCCGACAAGCTGATCACCCGCGCGCTGCTGGACGCACGCCAGCGCGGCGTGCGGATCCGCGTGCTGCTGCCGGGGCCGCATATCGATTCGGTGTCGGTGCGCTTGGCGTCCAAGGCCAGCTGGGGTCCGCTGCTGGAGGCGGGCGTGGAGATCCACGAATACCAGCCGACCATGCTGCATACCAAGCTGCTGGTCATCGATGACCTGCTGGTGTCGGTCGGCTCGACCAACTTCGACATCCGCTCGTTCCGGCTCAACGACGAAGCCAGCCTCAACATCTATGATCCGGCCATGGCCACACGCATGACCGCGGTGTTCGAGCGCGACCTGTCGCAGTCCAAGGCCTATTCCCTGCAGCGCTGGCAGTCGCGCCCGCTACGCGAGAAACTGTTCGAAACCTTCATCCTTCCCATCAGGTCCCAGCTATGAGCCGCCCGCGCCCCCTGCCCCGACTGCTTTCCCTGCTATGTGCGGCATCGCTACCCGGCCTGGCCCATGCCCAGAACCAGGACGGGCGCCCGACCATCAATCCGTCTTCGGTGGAAGCCTGTGCGTTGGTCGAGATCGATGCGCAGCGCCTGACCTGCTACGACACGGCCATCAAGCGCACCGCGCCGACGACCGAGCAGGCCGATGCCGCCGCGGCCCAGGCCAAGGCGCTGGCCAAGCAGCAGCGCGAGCTGGACGCACCGCCTGCAGACGCGCCAGTGACCGAGCGCATCAAGCACAGCGCCGGCGCCATGTTCGCCGATGATGATTACGACGCGGTCCGCGCCAATGCCGGCAAGGGCTCGCTGCTGGATTCGCGCTGGGAGCTGGCGGCCGACTCCAAGCTGGGCGTGTTCCAGATGCGCGCCTACAAGCCGGTCTACCTGCTGCCGGCGTTCTGGACCTCGAAAAAGAACGACACGCCCTCCTCGCCCAATCCCGACAACACCGTCACCGTCGCCCAGGACCTGCAGAGCCTGGAAGCCAAGTTCCAGCTGAGCTTCAAGACCAAGTTCGTGGAGAACGTGTTCGGCGACAACGGCGACATATGGGGCGCCTATACCCAGAGCTCGCGCTGGCAGGTCTACAACAGCGACGCCTCGCGTCCGTTCCGCGAGACCAACTACGAGCCCGAGATCATGATGGTGTTCCGCACCAACTATCAGATCGGCGGCTGGCATGGCCGCTTGGCCGGGCTGAGCCTCAATCACCAGTCCAACGGCCGCGGCGATCCGCTCTCGCGCAGCTGGAACCGCGTGATCGGCCAGGTCGGTTTCGACCGCGAGAACTGGGCCCTGGTGGTGCGGCCGTGGTACCGCATCCCGGACGGCAACGACGACGACAACCCGGACATCGAGAACTACATGGGTCGTGGCGATGCCACGCTGACCTATAGCCACGACGGCCACGAGTTCTCGCTGATGGGCCGGCACTCCCTACGCGGCGGCGATGAATCGCATGGCGCCCTGCAGGCCTCGTGGGGCTTTCCGATCGACCGCAACCTGCGCGGCCACATCGACATCTTCCACGGCTACGGCGAAAGCCTGATCGACTACAACCACAAGGCGACCTACATCGGCCTGGGCATCTCGCTGCTGGAATGGTACTGATGCAGGTGGTGACGATCTGGCATAACGCGCGCTGCAGCAATTCGCGCCGCGCGCTGGAGCTGATCCGCGGCGCCGGCTTCGAGCCCCACATCGTCGACTACCTCAACGATCCGCCCGATCGCGCCACCCTGGTGGCGACCCTGGCCGCGACCGGCCTGCCGCTGCGGGATCTGATGCGGCACAAGGAACCGGCCTACATCGAACTGGGCCTGGACGACCCGGGCATCAAGGACGCGGCGCTGATCGAGGCGATGCTGCGCAAGCCGGCGCTCATCAACCGCCCGATCGTGATCACCGATCGCGGCACCCTGCTGTGCCGCCCGCCTGAGCGGGTGCTGGAGATCCTGCCGGCCTGATCGAAGACGTGGGGCGGCTATTCGAACCAGCCGCCGCACGACACGATGCAACTGCGCCAGGTGTTGGTGCAGGACCCGTAATCGGTGACGGCTGCAGTGCACGTCCCGCCACCGGGATTATTGACGAGCTCACAGCGCTGCTTGTCCGAATCCTTGACCCAGGGCGAGCAACGCTTTTCGACGTACTCCTGCCTCGATTCACAACTGCTCTGCGAGCTCTGCGCGGAAGCCTCGGCCACGTTGTTGCAGCGGTAGCGCTGCTGGTCGCACTGTTCGGCACAGATCGCCCCCGCCGCGGACGTGGGCCGATGCACCTTCGGCGCCCAGCAACCTGCCAACAGCAGCATCGATGCCAGCGCCGATGCAACCCGGATCATGCCTGGTTTTTTCACGGTCACGTTCCTTGTGCTCACACGCGGGATCATTGCCAGTCGGTAATGCCTTCGCGGCGATAGGTTTCCTGGAAGGCCGGACGTGCCTTCATGCGATCGGCATAGGCCTTGAGCACCGGCCAACGGTCGGTGGGACGTGGCATGTTGCGCGACCAGCGCATGAGCATGGTCAGCACGAAATCGGCCGCCGTCAGCTGCGTCCCGACCAGATAGGGGCCGTGGGCCTGCAGATGCTCGGCGACCTGCTGCCAGGCATGCTCCAGGGTGATGCGCGAGGATTCCATGACCGCGTCGATCTGCGCGGCGCCGGCCGGCTCATCCGAATAGAACCAGCCGCGATAAGCCGGCATCAACGTGTAGGCGCAGAAGAGCATCCAGCGGTAATAGGCGGCGCGTTCGGGCGTGCCGAGCGCAGGCGCCAGGTTGGCCTGCGGATACAGATCGGCCAAGTGCATGGCGATGGCAGCCGATTCGGTCAGCACTTGGCCATCCAGGACCAGGGTCGGCACCCGCCCTTGCGGGTTGATCGCCAGATACTGGGGCGATTTCTGGTCGCCGGCATCGAAGTCCAGCGCATGCAATGCATGCGGCACGTCCAGTTCGATCAACAGCCAGTGGACCACCAGGGATGCGGTGCTGGGTGAGTAATACAGCGTGTTGGCCATGGAGTTCTTCGTGAGGTGGGAGGAAGAAAGGACGCTGCTCAGTCGCCGACCATGCGGCCGCCGCAGTCCAGGACGCAATCGCGATAGGTCGTCTTGCACGAGGCGCCGGTGGGTTTGGGATCCGGTCCGCCGCCGAGCACCGCCGGCGCGGTGCGCACCGCGGTGCCATTGCAGGCTGCCTGCAAGGTATCGCACTGGCGCGCACAGGCCTGGCCGCCGGGCGTGGCCGGCAGCAACAGCGTGCCGGGCATGGGCTTGTCATCGGCGCTGGCACAGCTGGCCAGCAGCAGCGCAAGCGCAAAGGTGAGTACGCATCCTTTCATCACAGACTCCTGCCAAAAACAAACAGGGCCGGAGTATATGCACTCCGGCCCTGGCTCAGATCGCGCCTGCGCTGATGGCTTACGCCGGCTCGACCACGACCGGGATCTTGCCGATCCTCGCCTGCCACTGGCGCGGGCCTGTCTTGTGCACCGACTCGCCAGTCGAATCCACCGCCACGGTCACCGGCATGTCCTTGACCTCGAACTCGTAGATCGCCTCCATGCCCAGGTCCTCGAATGCCAGCACGCGGGCGGCCTTGATCGCCTTGGAGACCAGGTAGGCCGAACCACCGACGGCCATCAGGTACACCGACCGGTGCTTCTTGATCGCCTCGATCGCGGCCGGGCCGCGCTCGGCCTTGCCGACCATGCCCAGCAGGCCGGTCTGTTCGAGGATCTGGTCGGTGAACTTGTCCATGCGCGTGGCGGTGGTCGGGCCAGCGGGACCGACGACTTCATCGCGCACCGGATCGACCGGACCGACGTAGTAGATGAAGCGGCCCTTCAGATCGACCGGCAGCGTTTGGCCGCGGTTGAGCATCTCGACCATGCGCTTGTGTGCGGCATCGCGACCGGTCAGCAGCTTGCCGTTGAGCAGCAGCACTTCGCCGGGCTTGAAGCTGACGACCTCTTCCGGGGTGATCGTGTCCAGGTTGACGCGGCGCGCGCCCTGCGGGTTGTAGGTCAGCTTGGGCCAGTCTTCCAGCGACGGCGGCTCCAGCATCACTGCGCCGCTGCCATCCAGGGTGAAGTGCGCGTGGCGCGTGGCGGCGCAGTTGGGGATCAGCGCGACCGGCAGGTTGGCCGCGTGGGTCGGGAAATCCTTGACCTTGATGTCCAGCACCGTGGTCAGGCCGCCCAGGCCTTGCGCACCGATGCCCAGCGCATTGACTTTCTCGTACAGCTCCAGCCGCAGTTCCTCGGCCCGGTTGGACGCGCCACGGGCCTGCAGATCGACGATGTCGATCGGCTCCATCAGGGCTTCCTTGGCCAGCAGCATCGCCTTCTCGGCGGTGCCGCCGATGCCGATGCCCAGCATGCCCGGCGGGCACCAGCCGGCGCCCATGGTCGGCACGGTCTTGAGCACCCAGTCCACGATCGAGTCGGACGGATTGAGCATGGCGAACTTGGACTTGGCTTCAGAGCCGCCGCCCTTGGCCGCGACGATCACATCGACCGTATTGCCAGGCACGATCTTGACGTTGACCACGCCCGGGGTGTTGTCCTTGGTATTGGTGCGCTTGCCGGCCGGATCGGCCAGCACGCTGGCACGCAGCTTGTTGTCCGGATGGGCGTAGGCGCGGCGCACGCCTTCGTTGACCATGTCCTCGACACCCATGGTGGCGTCGTCCCAGCGCACGCTCATGCCCACTTCCAGGAACACGGTGACGATGCCGGTGTCCTGGCAGATCGGGCGGTGGCCTTCGGCGCACATGCGCGAGTTGATCAGGATCTGGGCGATGGCGTCCTTGGCCGCTGGCGATTCTTCGCGCTCATAGGCGGCGGAGAGATTCCTGATGTAGTCGACCGGGTGGTAGTAGCT
>JBIIHJ010000235.1:0-6361 GCA_044235875.1 Pseudoxanthomonas sp. | reverse complement strand
AGGACGCGCCGCCCGAACATCTGGCCGATGCGCTGCGCAGCGTGCACCGCGGTGGTCGCGCCATTGCCCCGGAACTGGCACTGGAAGCCTGGTCCGAACAGGACCCCCTCAACGAGCGCGAACGCCAGGTCCTGCGCCTGGCGGGCGACGGCGCCACCGCGGCGGACATCGCCAGACAGCTGCATCTGTCGCACGGCACGGTCCGCAACTATCTGTCCGAGGCGATCAGCAAGCTCGGCGTGGGCAACCGCATCGAAGCCTTCCGCCTGGCGCGGCAGAAAGGATGGTTGTAAGCCCTTTTGGCGCATTTTCGTGATGAGGGTCAAGTCGTTCCGGAGTGGCGCATCGCGTAAAAAGCTATCATTGGCACGCACTTTGCATCCCTGTGATCCATGTTTTCGACGCGTCGCATCGTCAACCAGCTCGGACCGCTCTTTGCGGCCCTGATTTTTATCGCCATCGGCGTCGGCGTCCTCCAGGGCACCGACCGTTTCGCGACAGATGCGCGCTGGGTGTCGCACACCCATGAAGTGATTGCCCGGATCGACGAGATCGAGGCGCGCCTGCGCGACGCCGAATCGGCCCAGCGCGGCTACCTGCTGACCGGCCAGGTCGATTACCTGGCGTCCTACCAGTCGGGCAAGACCCAGCTGCCGGAGCTGTTTGCCGACCTCGACACGCTGGTCCGCGACAACCCCGGCCAGAAGCAGCGCATCCTGCAGCTGCGCACCCTGATCGATCACCGCCTGCGCCAGACCGACAACACGGTCCGCATCTACCAGGCGCAAGGCCAGGCCGCCGCGCAGGCGGCGATCAACAACGATGTGCGCATCACCTCCAATGCCATCCGCCGCCAGGCGCGGGTGATGGGCGATGCCGAACGCGCGCTGCTGATCGAGCGTGCCGCTTCCAGCGATCGCAGCGCGTTCCTGCTCAAGGCGCTGGCCATCGCCGGCATTCCCTTCGGCATCGCGGTGATCGGGATGGTCTACGTGCTGATGGTCCGGGAGATCCGCGGCCGCGCCCGGGCCGAAAGCCAGACCGCCGAAGCCAACGCACGCCTGACCGCCTCGGTCGCCGAGCTGGAGCACACCGGCGCGGACCTGCGCGAGCTGAGCCACTTCGCCAGCATGCTGCAGAGCTGCATGCAGGTGGAAGAAGCGCTGGCGCTGACCACCCAGCTGATGGAGCGCCTGTTGCCGGGTACCGGGGGCACGGTCTACCGCATCCGCGCCTCGCGCGATTACGCCGAAGCGATGGGCCACTGGGGCGTGCAGGTCGTGCCTAGCGCGCAGATGCTGCCACCGGACCACTGCTGGGCGCTGCGGCGCGGCCAACCGCAGCTGGCGTACGGCCCCGGCGAGGTGGTGCGCTGCGCCCATATCGAGGCCAGCGGCGGTGCCACCGCCTGCATCCCGCTCAACGCGCAGGGCCAGCAGCTGGGCTTCCTGTATGTGTCGGCGGCGGACGACGGCTTCATGTCGCGCGTGCGGCTGATCGAGACGGCCGCCGAGCAGCTGGCCATGGCACTGTCCAACCTGCAGCTGCAGGAGCGCCTGCGCATCCAGTCCATCCGCGAGCCGCTGACCGGGCTGTTCAACCGCCGCTATCTGGAAGAATCCCTGTCCCGCGAGCTGGCCCGCTGCGCGCGTCGCGGCTTGCCGCTGGCGGTGATGATGCTGGACCTGGACCACTTCAAGCGCTTCAACGACACCCACGGCCATCCCGGTGGCGACGCGCTGCTGGCCGGCTTCGGCAAGCTGTTGCAGGGCCTGTCGCGGCAGGAGGACATCGCCTGCCGCTATGGCGGTGAAGAGTTCACCCTGATCCTGCCCGAGACCTCGCCGCAGGCTGCCCTGGAGCGTGCCGAGCAGATCCGCGTCGCCGTCCAAGCCATGCGCGTCCAGCACCTGGGCACGGACCTGCCGCCGGTCACCGTGTCGATCGGCCTGGCGTTCGCGCCCGACGATGGCAGCGATCCGGAATCGCTGGTGCGCCACGCCGATCGGGCGCTGTACAAGGCCAAGTCGCGCGGCCGCAACCGCGTGGAAAGCAACCGCGATCCGCAAGGCATGGGCGCACCCATCGTCGCCTGAGCCTGGGGCGGGCGCGCCGATCTGCGCGCCGCACGGTCCGTCTGATCACAGAAGGTGGTTACGCCACCTCAAGCCAGCGTCCTGTGCCGCCTGTAGAGCGCCGGGCGACAGACCAAGCGACGAAGCCCCATCGGCCCGGGCGTGGCACGGCGAGAATCGAGGCTCAGCCTGGGTAGCGGCTACGCAGCAGTTCGAACGCCGCACGCAGCGCCATCGCCTCGCCACCTGCCGGCCGGCCCGGGCGATCGCTGTCGTTCCACGCGTACACGTCCAGATGTGCCCACGGCGTGCCGGCGGGCACGAAGCGCTCCAGATACAGCGCCGCGGTCACCGCACCGGCCATGCGCGAACCTGAGTTGGCCAGGTCGGCCACGGTGCTGGTCAGGTAACGCAGGTACGGGCGCCACAGCGGCAGGCGCCACAGCGGATCGCGGGTGCGTTCACCGGCTGCCAGCCAGGCATTGGCCAGGGCGTCGTCGTTGGAAAACAGCACGGGCAGTTCCGGACCCAGCGCGATGCGCGCCGCGCCGGTCAGCGTGGCGAAATCCAGCAGCACTTCGGGCTTGTCTTCGCCGGCGTAGGCCAGCGCATCGCCCAGGATCAGCCGGCCTTCGGCGTCGGTGTTGTCGATCTCCACGCTCACGCCAGTGCGGGTGGCGATGACCTCGCCCGGGCGGAATGCATCGGGACCGATCGCGTTTTCCACCGCCGGCACCAGCAGGGTCAGGCGCACCGGCAGTTGCTGGCGCATGACCAGCTCGGCCAGCGCGATGGCATGCGCCGCCCCGCCCATGTCTTTCTTCATGTTGCGCATGCCGTCGGCCGGCTTGATGTCCAGCCCGCCGGTGTCGAAGCACACGCCCTTGCCGACCAGCGAAACCCTGGGCGCGTCTTGCGCGCCCCAGCGCAACGCGATCAGCCGCGGCGCCCGATGCGAGGCGCGGCCCACCGCGTGGATCGCGGGAAAGTTGTGGTCCAGCAGCGCCTGGCCTTCAAACACCTCGACCTGCGCCCCATGGGTATCGCCGATCTGGCGCACCACGGTTTCCAGATCGGCCGGACCCATGTGCTCGGTGGGCGTGTTGACCAGGTCGCGCACGCGTACGGCCGCGGCAAGCAGCGCCTCGGCCTGGGCATCAGGTGTTTCCAGCAGCAGGCGGGCCGGCGTGCGCGAGGGCTGCTTGTAGCGATCGAAGCGATACGCGCCCAGACCCCAGCCCAACTGCAGCGCGGCGCGTGCTTCTGCGGGGAGCTCCCCGTCGACGCGCCAGCTGGTGCCGGTCGGCAACCCGGTCGGGGCGTGGCCGTAGCTCAGCGGATCGGCCGCATCGCCAATACCGATCACCGCGCCGGCGATGCCGCTCTGGCCCGGCAGCAGCGCCAGCGAACCGGGCGCGGCGGCAAAGCCCTGCGCCTGCAGCCACGCGCCGATCGCGGCCGGCTGCTGCGCGCTCCAGTCGGCGAACTGTTCGCGCCGCAGGACGTGCAGCGGCAGCGTGGTCGCATCGGCGGTGTCGAGGAAGGCGGGGGCGCTCATGCGATGTGGAGTCCTGGGAGCGCGCGATGCGCCTGGGGGTGAAATGCGTGGGTCGAGCGTGGTGCCGGACCGGTGTTGGGTGATGGCTGCCCGGGCAGGTCGTGTGGCGCCGAGGCCGGCGCCGGGACACGGATGGCCAACCCGGCGCGATGCCTCGCATGCACTTCAACGCGCATCGCGTGCTCGGGTTTCCAGATGCGCATCCAGCCAGTCGGCCAGCGCGGTGAGGGTCGAAAATTGCAGGTCGGGCGGCGCTTGGTCCAGCGGCCAGGCCCGGACTTCACGATTGAGCCAGCAGGCGCGCAGGCCGGCGCGCATCGCGCCGGCCGCATCCATCAGCGGGTGATCGCCCACATGCAGCACCTGCGCCGGCGGCAGCGCCAGCTGGGCGCAGGCGGCGTGGAAGATGCTGGCTTCCGGCTTGGCCGCGCCGTGCTCGCGCGAGCCCAGCTGGAACACGAAATGGTGGTCGAGCCCGCAGCGCGCCAGGTCGGCATTGCCGTTGGTCAGCGCCGCCACCGGCAGGCGCGCGGCGATGCGGGTCAGGGCCTCGATCGCATCCGGATAGCACTCGACCTTGTTGCGCTCGGCGTAGAAGATCTCGAACGCCGGATCCAGCAGCGCCATGTCCGCCCCGCTGCGGCGCAGCGCGTGCTCCAGGGTCAGTTTGCGCAGCGCAGAAAGATCGTGGATCAGCTGCGGGTTGTCGGCAAAGACCTGCTCGCGCAGCGTGCGCATGGCGTCCACTGGAAACTGCGCCGCCGTGGCCGGGCTGTGGGTTTCAAGCCAGGCATGCATCACCTGCTCGATGCGGGCCCCGATCGGCGCAAACGGCCACAGGGTGTCGTCCAGGTCCAGGGTGACGGCGCGGATGTCGAAATTCATCCGCGCATTTTAGCGCGCCCAGGGCAGGCAGGCTTTGTCGCTGTCGCTGTCGCTGTCGCTGTCGCTGATGCCGATACCGTCCGTATCGCCGATACCGCCGATACCGCCCATGCGATTGGGGTTGAGGTTGCCGTTGCTGTTGGCTTGGCTTTGCCTCGCCTCGCCTCGCCTTGTTTTGTTTTGTTTTGCTTTGCTTTGCTTTGCTTTGCTTTGCTTTGCTTGGCTTGGCTTGGCTTGGCTTGGCTTGGCTTGGCTCGGCTCGGCTCGGCTCGGCTCGGCCGAGCCTGACTTTGCTTTGCTTGGTTATTGCTTTTGCTGCTGTTGCTGTTGCTGTTGATGTTGCTGTTGCTCTGGCTTTTGCGTCCGCCCCTCTGACCGAGCCGTAAAGCACGCCGAGCACCGCAGCCTGAGCGGGCCGAAGAGGCGCGGGTGTCTGAGCGCAGCGAGTTCCGCGCCGTGCCCGCTCGGGCGAGGAGCGCAGGGGACCGATGCGCAGCATCGGCGTGCGTTTTCAATCCCCTTTTGGGGACCCGGCGAGAAGCGGTTTTGGTGACTTTTGCCGCGACAAAAGTCACTCGTGCCGCGAAGCGGCGCGAAAGCTCTGCTTTGCGCTTTGCGCTTTGCGCTTTAACGCTTAAGGCTTGATCAGATACGCAATTCAACAACGTCAAACAGGATCAAAGGCTTTCGCGCCTGAAGGCGCGACTTCCTTTTGTCGCGGCAAAAGAAAGCAAAACCGCCGTCGCCGGGACGCGATCCGCCGCTGCGCGGCAGGTCCCCTGCGCTCCTGGGCTGAGATGGCATTCATCCCCTTTTGGGGACGGCGCGGGAACTCGCTGCGCTCAGACACCCGCGCCTCTTCGGCCATTTCAGCCTGCGGTGCTCGGCTCGCTTTACGGCTCGACAAGTCAAAGGCGAAAGCAACAGCACGTGCAACAACAGCAACAGCAACACAAAAGCGACAGCAGAAAAAGCGACACACCGGTGATGGATCACTCCATCAACCGCGCCCATCCCTCCATCCCCTGCACCTGCGCCAGCACCAGCTTGATGCACACCAGCATCGGCACCGCCAGCAGCAGGCCGACGATGCCCCACAGCGAGCCGAACACCATCAGCGCCAGAATCAGGATCAAAGGCGAGAGCCGCATCTGCCGGCCCAGCACGATCGGAGTGACAAACTGTCCTTCGATCGTGTGCAGCGCCAGGTAGATCGCCGCCGGCAGCAGCGGCTGTATGCCCTCGTCGAAGGTGGTCAGGCCCACCACCAGCATCATGACCATGCCGATCAGCGGGCCCACGTAAGGCGCAAAGTTGAGGATCGCCACCACCGTGCCCCACAACAGCGCATCGGCCAGCGGCAGCTGCAGCAGGTACAGCGCACCGGCGAAGAGCAGGCCCACGATGGTGTTGATGATGCTGATGGTCAGCACGTAGCGCGACACCGAGCGCTCGATGGAATGCAGGATGCCGACGGTCAGCTTCTGCTGCTGTCGCCGCGGCAGCATCGCAATGGCATGTCGCTGCAGCGTGGCGCCATAGACCATGAAAAAGAACGTCAGCAACACCACCGCAAGCACCGAGGCGACCATGCGCGGGGTGGCGGTCAGGGCGCGATAGGGATCATCGGCGGTGCGCATCACCTGCGGGCGCCGGCCGGTATCCCCCGATGCGGCGCGGGCGAAGTTTTCCGCGGCCTGGTTGGCATCGTGGACCGGCTTGGCCAGCATCTGCAGCTTGGGCGCGAGCTGGCGCAGTTCGCGCGGTGCGGCCTTGGCCCAGGCCGCCGCCGGCGGCACCATCTGGTAAGCCAGGGCGGCGGTGGCTGCCAGGCCCAGCACCA
>JBIIHJ010000234.1:0-6383 GCA_044235875.1 Pseudoxanthomonas sp. | reverse complement strand
AGGGTCTGGACCGAATCGGCCACGATCAGCTTCGGTCTGGCGGCCGAGGCATGCTGCAGGATGTTCTCGATGCCGGTTTCGGCCAGGGCGTTCAGGCCTTCCAGCGGCAGGTCCAGGCGGATCGCGCGGCCGGCCACCTGGGCCAGCGATTCCTCGCCGGTGACATACAGCACCGGCAGCGTGGCGGCCATGCTGGCCAGGGCCTGCAGTAGCAGCGTGGACTTGCCGATGCCCGGATCCCCGCCGACCAGCACCACCGCACCTTCGACCAGACCGCCGCCCAGCACGCGGTCGAATTCACCGATGCCGGTGGAGACGCGCACCTCCTCGCCGTTGCGCACGTCCTTGAGCGCGGTAATCTTCGGGGCCTCGGTCTTGCCCGCCCAGCCGGAGCGACGCGCGGCCGGGGGTGCGGCGCTGCCAGCCGGCTCCAGCACGATCTGCGAGAGCGAGTTCCACGCATTGCACTCGGTGCACTGACCCTGCCATTTGCTGTATTCGGCGCCGCATTCACCGCAGACATAGGCGGTACGCGCCTTGGAGGTGGCCTTGGCCATCAAGCATCCCACTGAGAGTTCAAACCCCACTTTAGCGGCGCGGCGTCTCCCCGGGCGAGACCGCGGCGACCGGTGTGCGTGGGTTTATCCGTGATCCACAGGATCAACACCATCCAACCCCTGCCCGATCCTGGCCTGCGACCGGCACGCCCGTTGCACGCCACGCGTGCCGGCATGCGCGTTCGCTGGGGGCTTGCCGTGCTGCTGACGCTGGGAGCCGTGGCAGGCGGCGTCGCGCTGGTGCTGCCGGGGCTACGCGCGCCGAAGCCGGGCAACCCATTGGACCCTGCCGAGCACTTCACCGGCGCCGGGCTGGCCATGGCCCGTGCCGTGGACCGCAACGATTGGGACACGCTTGATCGCCTGGTCTACGAGGGTGGCATCGATCCGGACACGGTCTTCGACCACCAGGGCCGGCCCCTGCTGTTATGGCCGCTGCTGACCCGCAATCCGATGGGCCTACACTTGCTGCTCAACGTCGGGGCCACGCCGGATGTGCGCCTGCAGACCACCGGCGTCCCGGTCGGGACCGCGGCCGAAAGCGCGCTGGTCCAGGCCGCGGGGATGGCCGACTCGCGTTATCTGATCGAACTGCTGCAGCGTGGCGGCGACCCCAACGGCCGCAATGCCGCCGGCGAGCCGCTGCTGTACGTGGCCTTTCGCAGCGGGCACTGGGACAACGTGCAGCTGCTGGTCATGGCCGGCGCCAACATGGACACCACCCGCTCCGGCGAAGGTGGCTATGACACGGTGCTGAGCTGGTACGCCAAGCTCGGCCGCTTCGACCGGCTCTACTGGCTGCTCGACCACGGCGGCGACCCGACCCTGCGCATGCACGACCTGCACGATTCGCGCCTGGCGGGCACCGCCGAATCCTACGCAGGGCGCACGCCGATCGTGGAGGACGTGTTCTACACCCAGGTCCCCGCGCAGATGAAGGACTGGCAGCAGGCCTGCCAGGCGTGGCTGCTGCTGCACAACATCTCCCGTCCGCCCGCCCCGCCGTCGACGCGCATGCGCGAACGCGTGCGCGCGCAGGACGAAGAAGGCAACGCGGTCCAGTTCTGATTCGGCAAAGGTGCGTGGCACCATCTGTGGATGTCCTCCCTGTCTGCATCACTGTCGCTGCCCGCTGCCGTCGCCGCCGACACACGCCTGTGGGTGGCCCTGAGCGGCGGCCTGGATTCGACCGCGCTGCTGCACGCACTGGCGCAGCGCTGGCAGGGACAGCGCGAGATTCACGCGGTCCACGTGCATCACGGCCTGCAGGCCGACGCTGATACCTGGGCAGCGCACTGCACGGCGCTGTGCGCGGACCTGGACGTGTCACTGGACATCGTCCGCGTTGAGGTCAATCGCGATGGCGGGCAAGGTCTTGAAGCCGCCGCGCGCCGCGCGCGACATGCGGCCTTCGCCGAGGTGTTGCATCCCGGCGACGTGCTCATCGCCGCGCATCACCAGGATGATCAGGCCGAGACCTTCCTGCTGCGCGCGCTGCGTGCCTCTGGTCCGGAGGGGCTCGCGTCGATGCGGCCATGGCGTCGCTTCGCCCGGGGCTGGCTGTGGCGGCCATGGCTGGCGCTGCCGCGCAGCGCGATCGCCTCCTATGCACAGGCACAGCGGCTGGCCTGGATCGAAGACGGCAGCAACGCCGACACCGCGCTGGACCGCAATTTCCTGCGCCACCAGATCCTGCCGCTGCTGCAGACCCGCTGGCCACAGGCCGCTGCCGCGCTGGCACGCAGCGCCATGCTCAGCGGCCAGGCTGACGGGTTACTCGCCGCGCAGGACGAACAGGCGCTGCTGCAGGTGCGCACCGACGATCCGCGCGCGCTGTCGGTCGAAGGACTTCGCGCGCTGGCGCCTGCGTTGCGTGCACGCGTGGTGCGGCGCTGGATCGGCCAATGCGATCTGCCGCCTTTCCCTGCCCGCGGCATCGCCCAGTTGGCGTCGGACCTGTTGACCGCGCGCGACGACGGCCTGGCGCAGTTCGACTGGGACGGCGCCCACCTGCGGCGCTGGCGGGGAAAGCTGCATGCGCATCTGGCGACACCCGCCCTGCCGGTCGACTGGGGCGCGCCGTGGGACGGCCGCCAGGCCTTGATGCTGCCCGATGGCGGGCGCCTGGAACTACACGGCGCCCCGCACTTTGCCGCGCCGGTGCAGGTCACAGCGCGTCGCGGCGGCGAACGCATCCGCCTGCCCGGCCGCGCGCATTCGCATGCGCTCAAGCACGTCCTGCAGGAGGCCGGGCTGCCGCCGTGGGAGCGCGCGCGACTGCCGCTGCTGCGCGCCCCCGACGGCGATGTGCTGGCCGCCGGCGACCGCATCCATGCCGACCGGTTCGCTGCCTGGCTGCACGAACATGACGCCACGCTGCGCTGGACGCGGCCCGGCCGCGATTGACCCATCCTCCATGCGCGCCCACACTTTGCGTATGGCAAAGAAAACCGCAGCCGACGCCTCACCCGTGGCGCACTTCGAAACCTCGCTGGACGAGCTGGAACAGCTGGTCGGACGCATGGAACAGGGCGAACTGAGCCTGGAAGAATCGCTGGCCGCCTACGAGCGCGGCGTGGGGCTCTACCGCAGCTGCCGCACCGCGCTGGAGCAGGCCGAACTGCGCGTGAGACTGCTCAGCGACCCGGACCGTCCCGAAACTGCAGAACCCTTCGCCCCGCTGCCCGATGGCGAGTGAAGCCACGTTCGCGCGCTGGGCACAGCGCGTGGAGGCCTCACTGGGCGCAGCGCTTCCCGATCCCACGCACGCACCACAGCGACTGCACGCGGCGATGCGCCATGCCGCTCTCGGCGGCGGCAAGCGCATGCGCCCGCTGCTGGTCTACGCCGCCGGCACGCTGGCCGGCGCCGATGAGGCCGTCCTGGACGCACCGGCCACCGCGGTCGAGCTGATCCACGCTTATTCGCTGGTCCACGACGATCTGCCGGCGATGGACGACGATGCCCTGCGTCGCGGCCAGCCCACGGTGCACGTGGCCTTCGACGAAGCCACCGCGATCCTGGCCGGCGATGCGCTGCAGGCGCTGGCCTTCGAGGTATTGGCCAGCAGCGACGCCGGTGCCGTGCTGCGTGTGGGCTGGCTGCAGATCCTGGCGCGCGCCAGCGGCATGGCCGGCATGTGCGGCGGCCAGGCGCTGGACATCGACGCCACCGGACAACAGCAATCGGTCCAAGCGCTGCAGCGCATGCATGCCCTCAAGACCGGCGCGCTGATCCGCGCCAGCGTGCGCCTGGGCGCCCTGGCCGGCGGTGCCGACGATGACACCCTGCAGCGGCTGGATGCATTCGCCGATGCGCTGGGTCTGGCTTTCCAGGTGCGCGACGACATCCTGGATGTCGAATCCAGCTCGGAAGCCCTGGGCAAGACCGTCGGCAAGGACGCTGCGCAGGCCAAGTCCACCTATCCGGCGCTGCTGGGCATGGACGGTGCGAAGGCCAAGCTCGCCGAGCTGGACGCACAGATGCGAACGCTGCTGGGGCCTTTCGGTGCGCGCGCCGGATCGCTCGCCGCACTTGGCGAACTCGCAGTGCGGCGCGCACATTGATCTTCCGCAGCAACATCTGCCGACGCCCATGAGCCTGTAGCGCGGAGCTTGCTCCGCTGCTCTTGGCTGGATCACAGGGAAAACCGCAGCGGAGCAAGCTCCGCCCTACAAGAAGGTGCGTAGCCGTAGCTCCGGCGCCGGAAAAACCTGGTCCGTGCCGTCATATCAACGGCCTTTCATCGCACGCACCGTGTCGCTGTCCGGAAACGAGGTCCAGCCGAGTGTTCGCCTGAAAGCCGTCTCGGCAGATCAACAGGAGGAAGGCGGATCGCCCCGCCGCCTTCGGTACAGCTTGAAACGAGCCCATTGCGGGGACACCTCTGTAGAGCGGAGCTTGCTCGGCTGCTCTTGGCTGGATCGCAAGGAAAGCCCCAGCGGAGCGAGCTCCGCTGTACAGGAGGAGAGTGCAGCCTTGACGCCGGAGGAGCCCAGCCTGCCCGTTACACCAACAGCCCCTCTATCGCCGGCACCCTGGCGCTGTCCGGGAACACACGGGTGTTCAACTTCTGCTCATCCACACGCAGATGCCCGGCCAGCACGGCCTTGAACAGCGCGCGCATGTCGGTAGTGACGCGCAGGTCGCGGCCTTCGTTGAGCGCGGTCTGCGACAACCCGGGCCAGTCCCCGGCGATGCGGCCGCCACGCACCGCGCCGCCCGCCAGCAGCGCCAGGCCGCCGGTACCGTGGTCGGTGCCGCCAGTGCCGTTGACCCTGGCGGTGCGGCCGAACTCGGTCACCACCACCACCACGGTCCTGTCCCACATGGTCGCCGCGCCGTCGTGGAAGGCACGCAGGCCGTTGTCGAGCTCGCCGAGCTTGTTCTTCAGGATGGCCGCCTGGCCCGCATGCGTGTCCCAGCCGGAATCCTCGACGAAGGCGATGCGCGGCCCGTTGGGCTGCGACATGAACCGCGCGGCGGCGGCGCTGGCCGCGGCCATGCGGCCCTTACCGCCGACGCCCTTTCCCATGTCGATGCCGCCCTGGGTGGCCATGGCGCGATGGAAGTTCTCGGCCAGCGCACCATCGCGCGCATACAAGCCCTGCAGCCCCTGCAGCAGGACCGGGTTGACGTCTTCCGGCAGCGGCGGCGACCAGGTCGAGGCGTCGCCCGGACCGCGCATGATCAACGGCATCACGGTGGTGATCGACAGTGCCTCGGTGCCGTGCATCGCGCCGGCACAGCGGTTGAGCCAACCGGTATTGGCACCACTAGGACGGGCGCTGCCGTTCTCCAGGCAGTCCTGCGCCTCGAAGTGCGAGCGCTGCCGATAAGGCGGTGCGATCGCCACCACCGGCAGCAGCTGTTTGCGCCCGTACAGTTCATGGGCGAAGGCCAGCGATGGATGCAGGCCGAACTGGCCATCCAGCGTCAGCGCATCGTCCGGCGCCAGATCGCCGCGCAGCTCCCGATAGCGGGGGTCGTCGGTCGGGATGAGGGTATGCAGGCCATCCAGGCCACCGCGCAGCAGCACGACCAGCAGGCGCGTGTCCTTGGCGCTCTGCGCAGCCAGGCCCAGCGAAGGCCACAGTGTCAGCGAGGTCATTGCGCCAGCGGCGCCGAGGAATGCCCGTCGGGTCAGTGTCATCTCATGTCCTCCATTGAAACGCCGGACTGGCGAACAGCAGGGCCAGGCCATCGCGCGGGGATTCGGCGCGCTTGAGCGCCTTGAGGGTTTCGGCGTCGAGCGTGTCGGCAAACACGGCCTGCGCGGTGGCCAGTGGATCGAGCAAGGCATCCGGCACCGCCTCGGTCAGCGCCTGGGCGCTTTGCACGCGTTTCCAGAGCGCGTCGGGCCCACTCCATTGCGCGGCATCGTCCTCGAAGCCGGCCGGCGAGCGCGGGGTAAAGATCGGCTGGCCCATGCGATCGAGCAGCGTGGCCAGGGCCTGCGGGCGCTGGTCGTCGAGCTGACCGCCTGCGCGCAGTGCGGACACCACGTAATCGTCAGGCGTCTTGAACTTGCGCGCCTGCGCGTCCCAGGCGGCAGGGTGCCGAATCAGCGCGGCATAGACCTCCGCCAGGTCGCCGCCACTCTTCAGCCACGCCCGCGTCATTGCATCGACCACCGCCGGTGGCGGCGTGTCGCTGATCAGGTGCCGGGCAATCTTCAGCGATACGTGTCTGGCAGTGGCCGGATGCACGGCCAGGTCGGCCAGCACCGCCCTGCCCTGCTCCATGCCGCCTTCGGCGTAGCGCCTGCCCATGACCGTGCGCGCCCCGGCCTGGTGGGCATTGGCGCGGAACACGAACGCGCTGCTG
>JBIIHJ010000233.1:0-6405 GCA_044235875.1 Pseudoxanthomonas sp. | reverse complement strand
CGCCGCGACTTCGTTGACTTGGAGGACTACAAAGCGAAGCCCATCCAACCTGTAGGCAATGCTGGTGAGGTGGCGCCTATCGGCTATCTCTACGACTGGACCCATAGCAGCGCATTGGGCCGTGGAGATGAGAGCTTCACATCGTTTGCCAAAGACATTGAGTCGGCCGAGCGAAGTGTCGGGAGCTTCAACATCAGGCCCGTTTTCGACCATCCGCCCGCGCCGGCTGATGAGGTGGGCGGGGAGGTGGTGACCACCTGCGAAGTGGCAGTTGCACCGGCCACCGTGTTCGGCCCCGGCGTGCGGCTTTCAACGGTGGTTCGGTGCATCATTTCCCGCGATGAAGGCCCGCACACGTTCAACCGCAAGCTCAGCCAGATGGTCGCCCAGCCCTCGCAAGAGGATGCAAGGGATGCGGCGCGGTGGAAAGAGCTTTGCCGCCGGGTCGATAACGCATCCGAGCCGAGCCGGCGCGTCTTGCACGCAATTCTCGATGACGCCATCGAGATGGGCGCGGGTGCTTTGGAATTGGAGTTCGACGGTTCGATCAAGCGGCTAGGCGCCGCCATGGCCGACAGCGGGGTGAAGGCATGATCCGCTACTACTTTCGCGGCATCGAGGTTCCTCGCGAGGGCGCGTTGAAGGCATGGCGCGCGTCCAAGACCTACCGAGGCGCTGCGCTGGCCGACTCCGTGTTCGCCAAGGCTGAGGCGGGCATCGACACGGATGGCGTGACCAATCACCTGGCAGAGGCCCACATTCGGATTGACGTGGCCGCCAGCCATACCGCCCCAGCGGATGGAGGCTCCAATGGGTGACATCCGGAACAATCTTGCCAAGGCTCGTGATGCCTTCCTCCAATCCGAGCGAGGCACTGAGCTAGCAAAGGGCATCGTCGGACGCTTGGACGACTACTACATGCGCAACCGGATCGAAGCTGCATTTATTGCTGGCTGGAACGCAGCAGAAGCGGCATCGAAAGCCGCCCCGGCACGTGATGCGGCGGGAGGTGGGTGATGAGAATTGATCCAGTCTCGATCTTCCTTCGCGGGATATTTGGTCCAGGCTTCCCACTTTGGGTTGATGTGAGTGGTTCGTACTGCACCCCGACGAAGTCCAAACCCATGTCTCCCGAAGATATCGCACGTCTGGAATGCGCTCAGGATGGCTTGCCCGCCTGGCCCCTTTCCTACGACTACAAGGCATCTACGAAGGAGGCGCCCAGTGGGAGCGGCTGAGCTTTGCCTGTCGCGCACTGAGATCAAGGAGCTGACGCATACGCCTCAGAAGGCGCGGCAGCTCCAGTTTCTACGCCAGAATGGAATCAGGCACTACATCGACGCGCATGGCTGGCCGGTCGTGCTGCGCAATGCCGTGAACCCCGAAGAGCCGAAACAGAAGTCGGCAGGCTGGACCCCAAACAAGGCGGCGTGACATGGGCCGTAAGCCCTCAAGATCCAACGCGGTGCCCAGGCTCCGGGCCCGGAAGCAGAAGTCGGGCGCGACGTTCTTCTATTACGACCATGGCGGCAAGCCGCGCAAGGAGACGCCCCTGGGGTCCGACTACGGCCTGGCCATCAAGCGGTGGGCCGAGATTGAACACGAACGCAATCCGCCTCCCCAGGCGGTTCTGCTGTTCCGGCATGTCGCCGACAGCTATCGGCTGAAGGTGGTGCCGACCAAAGGTCCTGTGACGCAGAAGGACAACATCAAGGAGATCAACTGGCTTCTGAAGTTCTTCGACGATCCCCCTGCCCCGTTCGAGCAGATCCAGCCTGTCCACATCCACAAATACATCGGCTGGCGCAAGGCCAAGGTCCGCTGCAACCGTGAGGTGGCGCTGCTGTCTCACATGTGGAATTGGGCGCGGGAGAACGGGTACACGGCGCTCCCCAACCCCTGCACAGGAGTCAAGCGCAACACCGAGACGGGCCGCGACGTCTACGTGGAAGACGAGATGTACGCCGCGGTGCACGCGGCTGCCGATCAGTCGCTACGCGATGCCATGGACCTGGCCTACCTCACAGGCCAGCGCGTGGCCGATGTCTGGTCCATGGATCAGCGGGACATCGTCAACGGCGCGCTGCGGGTCAAGCAGGGCAAGACCAGGGCGAAGGTGAACATGGCGATCACAGGCGAGTTGAAGGCACTGCTGGACCGGATCGCGGATCGCAAGCGAGGACTGACGCTGCACTCCACCCGCCTCATCGTGGATGAGCGTGGCTTGGCCATTGGACGAGACGCGCTGCGCTACCGATTCGATCGCGCGCGCGAGAAAGTCGGCGTGGCTAAGGCCGACTTTCAGTTCCGGGATCTGCGCGCAAAGGCCGGCACGGACAAGGCTGATTCGGCCGGCGATATCCGCCAGGCTCAAGCCCAGCTCGGGCACTCGTCGGTGGCGATGACTGAGCACTACATCAGGAACCGCAAGGGCAGGAAATCAAGCCCCACAAGATGACCGATTCCGCTCCGCAATCGGGATGCGAATACTTAAAACAAGGAGTTTGATGCACCGATATTCGATCAGATTGCGGAGCGGGAATAAGCCCAAGGCATTGATCCGAATCGATTCTTCGATGGACTCATAATCCTTTGGTTCCAGGTTCGAGTCCTGGTGGGCCCACCATCTCAAGGTTCCATGGTGTTCCAGGGTGTTCAGCGAGCCCTCCAAAACCCCGACGCAGCAGTGGTTTTATGTTTAGAATCGCTCGATCTTGTTCTATTGCATCCGGCGCAAAAGTGAGTAGCGTAGTGAGTACCAGGCCCCGTCCCGCAGGACGGTACTCACAGAGCGCGACTGATGCTAACCGACACCAAGCTGCGAGCACTGAAGCCCAAGGCAGCGCTGTATCGCGGTGCTGATGCCAACGGTCTGGCGATCGAAGTCACCCCCGGCGGATCCAAGCTCTGGCGTTATCGCTACCGGTTCAACGCGTTCTAGAAAGCCGCGGCGGTTCGGCGCGCTGTCCTTGGTGGTGAGGCCGAGCAGCACGGCGCAGCCGTCGGCCGACAGGTAGCAGTCGTCCACGGGTTGCACGATCGTTGGGGCGGGCGGTGCAGTTTCAAGGAGGCGCTCAATCCGCGCGAGGCGCTGCTGGATGTCCATCACAGCTTCTGCGAGCCTCGATAGGTCGAACGGATCAACCACCTGTCGCACTGCGGTTGCTGTCGCGCCAAGTGATGACCTCGCCAGCCTTCCACGCTGCGGGCTTCTTGTGGATCCTGATCGGAAACGTCTGAAGGCAGGCGTAGGTGCGAAGGAAGTGATCCCCGGAGATGCCCCAGAGCTGGCCGCATTCCTCGGCGCTCAATGGCAGCTCTTGCCAAGGAATCTTCGAACGCACGTTGTCTGAGACCGCCCCCAGGCCTGCCTCGACCTCTACAGCCCATTCCTTCGCGCTTTGCCGTGTCGTGTGTGTGGAGGACTCACGATGCCCTTCCCGGTAGATCTCGACACGATAGGTCCTGCCGCGGCGACGGATTGATGCCATGCAGTGCTCCAGCTCGGACAAGTCCTACAAGGACGGGAGGCTGCGACTGATATCACCGGCAGGGCTGGCCAGGCAACCTAGGCCACATCAAGGAGAAGGCCATGGACGTCGCAGAACAACTTTTGAGGGCAACCCTAGCCGGCATCAAGAACGGGACGGTTCGGCCGGATTTCAGCCAATGGGCGATCCTGGAGAGCGCCGCCCTGGCCAGATCAGGGCCTCTGACTCATGCCGGCTGGGGAATCCTGCAATCCTAGGCTCACCAGTCTGATTTACTAAGGCAGTCACACGGAGCGGAGCAGGCGGCATATGGTCTTTCGATGGGAAGGGATGTCGTGGGCACCGCCAGGACAAGCTGAAATGCTTCTCCGCGCTCACAGAAGCCTGCAGCTCAATCGCGTCCTTCAGCGCGCTTTGGACAGTCACCCTGAACCTATCGATCCACGAGCATCGCTCGCGCTCGCCTCTGTCGATCTTGGGCTCGAACATCATCGAGCGATCGCACGGTTGTATCGACGCGGTGAGCCAGCGTCTGGCGCGGCGCTCCTGCGACTCCTATTAGAGTGTGGACTGACGGCTACTTACATCTTGCATGTGCTGTCGCCCGAAGACGCCTCCGAGATGCTGGACGGGCCGCCAATTTACATAGAGGGCTGCCTATACCTGGTGAACACGGGAGACATGGTGTCGGCACTTTCGAACGTGCCCATTATTGGCGAGAAGATCGTCGAGATCTATCGGAAGCAACTCAAGTTCTTTCACAAATTTACCCACGGCGACGTGCCGCAATTGGTGCGCCGCCGACAGGGAGTTCCGACATTTTCCATGGATGAGATCCGAGACCACCTCGACATGGCCGACGCGTTTTTGCTGGCAAGCATTTACGTGGGTGCTCAAGCCGTGCGTGCCGACTCGCTAAAGCGGAGCACGATTGAAATTCGCAATGCTTTGATGGCTGAGATCCTTACCAGGAAAGAAATGGCCTTCGATCCGGCGCAGTACGAAGAGGTGCCACCTGACCCACCTTGGCAGGCCGGCGCGACTGCCTGAGCGCTGGTACGCTTTGATCCTAAACAGACAGGGGCAAGGATGGCTATCGATTGGGTCTACACGGGCGCGGCCATGCAGGGCTGGGGCTCGCTGATTCAGGCAGCAGCTGCTGGCGGGCTACTCTGGGTCGGCTGGCGTGGCGTTGATGCGTGGAAGCGGGAAGCCGCTCACCAGCGCGAGACCGAGTTGGGTGACGCCGTATTGGTGAACTGCTACCAGGCCGCTGACGTTCTAAGAGATATGGCACGCCGGCGCGGTTACAAGCACGTTCGGATCGACATCCCGAAGAACGACTGGGAGAGTAATTGGCTCTGGCACACGCGCGAGAATCTTGCCGTCGCCGAGCACATCTATTCCAGCAACATCGCGGCATTCCAGGCATTGCGGTTGCAGCGACACAAGGCACAGGCAGTGCTCACCGATGGGCAGGCCAAGAAGCTTGATGCCTTTAACGATATAGCCAACTGGCTGATCATGAACGCGAACCTTGCCGTGTTCGAAGCGATCGACATCGACTCGATCGAACAGGACAAGAAGGCCGGCCGTGAATATGACGCCGAGGTCCTGCGGGACTGCAAAGCCCGGCTTGAGGAGCACCGCCAGATCCTCGGAATTCGCAGTCTTCAGAGGGATCCCGACGCCCCGCCGCATCCTGTCGACGTGCGCATTGCTGCTGCGATCAAGGCGGTGGAAGACGTTTTCAAGGCTGGCGCGCCGCGCACTCCTCTCTGAACGAACTCTTTGGAAGTTCCGAGTGGCTCGTTTAGAAAGCCAGCTCGTCTTCGTTGCTCAGATCCAGCAGGCTTGCGGGCTTGCCGCTCAGGACGGCACGCACCGCCGGCTCCCACAGATGGTTCATGGATGGATCACAGGTGCGCCGCTTGAGACCGCCGGGCTGGAGGCCAGCTCATAGCCGGCGGTGCGCAGCTAGGAGTATTCCAATCGGTATCCCGTTGGGGCAATAAGCCGCGCTGCTAAAATCCTACAAAGATGACGGACCACAGGGGACACAAATGACGCTTTCTACGAGCCAAGACTGTCCGCACTGCCTGACAAAAAGTGCGGGATTCAGCTACATGAGCAGTGCGAAGCACCCCCAGAAGGACAGTATTACCGCGGCTTTTTCTTGCAATGTCTGCTACGAAATTCTCTGTATACCCATGTATGGAAGTGATCCATCCGCGTTAAGCCAAAAAGGAGATCTCGATAGCCTTATGTCGGCATATGGGTTCAGGCGTCGCGCCTGCACCTACCCCGCCATGCGGAAAGGCGCGACGCCGGAACATCTGAGCAATGCTGCAAAGCGGGCGTTTGAGCAGGCGCGATTCAGCGAGGAGCACAAGCAGACTGACGCGGCGGCCGCGATGTATCGCAAGGCCATCGATGTCGTCACGAGGGAGCTTGATGAGGACTCAGCGAGCCTCGTATTGCAGAAGCGTATCGAGAGGCTCCACGCAGCTGGCCGCATCACAGAGAACCTCAAGGACTACGCACATATCGTCCGTATCGACGGGAATCGTGGCGCGCACGACGATGAAGAACTGTCCGTGGAGGAGTTGAAGGAACTTGGCAGGTTCACCGAGCTCTTCCTGACATACGCTGTCACCATGCCCACCGCTGTCGAGATCCGGAAGCAGGCAGCACAGGCCGCGAAGCAGGCAGCCAGCGCCTAACGGAAGCCGCGCTTCGTAGTGGGCCAGTATGTGCACGCCAGCCTTGCGAGCCTCGCGGCGGATCAGCTGTAGTTCGCCCAAGTCCAGCTTTTCGCGCTTTTCCCATGGTCACCGACCAGCCGGCCTGGTTACCTGTGGTCTAGCTGCCACCAATAGTCACCATGCCCTGCGCCACTCATAGCGCGTACGGA